>JAXFOG010000015.1:0-9302 GCA_034180455.1 Eubacteriales bacterium | reverse complement strand
GGTACGGCGTGGAATTTGAGAAAGCGCTTCCGCTGCTGACGGCACGGATCAGGGAGATCGCAGATCAATAAACGGAAAAGTCCCGCGGCGATAGACGGGTGTCCGTAAAACAGTTAATCCTCCGTATGGCTTAGACCATGCGGAGGAGTTGTTTATGTCTAATCTTCAAACTTGCTGCCGGCAAACGGTTTGTCAAAACCGTTTGCGGACGGCAAGTCCACAAGGGATAGCCGCATAAGCGGCGCAAGGGGGTGTAGCCACCTTGACGGAACGAAGTGACGCAACATTCTCGGTCGGGCAGTTTTTTTCTGCTGACCGGGAATGAAGCTCCGCAGGACGCACATACTCCCGATAGGAGAGTATAGAAGTGCGCCCTTTAGTTCCTAAAGGGATTTTATCAGTTCGACAAATCGGAAGTTATTGCTCTAATACGTAATATGAATCATATTCTGTACCGTCATGTCCAATCAACTTTTCTTCTGAATACTTAAAGCCCAATCTTTTCAATGCTGAAATACGTTCAACCGCTAAATCTATCGCTTTTGTAGCAATTTTATCACATTGAAAAAGTACATATGCAGGTTCAATTATCAACTCCAAAATTTTAACAATCTCACTTGTAATTTCATAATCGCTCCGAATATCCAATCTAAGTAAACCACAATTTGTAAAATAATCTTCGGCTTCTCGATGAAAAAGTTCTATCGTACCCACCGCCTCATTTGTTTCCTTTGAAACAATCGTCCAACGGACAAAACCCTGTCTATCATATTCCCAATGCCAAAATTCAATCGCTTGTTCCATTCTTTTTTCAGTTGTATAGTAAAAATCATCTCCACCACAATTATCACTATTAAAAAATGGTACTGATTTTTCATCAGAATATACTTTTAACAAATCCGCCTTGTCCTCTTTGTTTGTCATTCTTAGCATATAATATTCATTTTCATAAATAGGGCAATTTTCATATACATCAACCGTCATGTTAATCCTCCACAAATTCCGATTTGTTGCACAATTTTGTATTTAAATTATACCATAAAATTGTGAACAATTCTACCGTCATTTTGGATATATGAGAAAAGTCCGAACAGTTTTCTGCCCGGACTTTCTCGCTCAATCATAAATCAATTCCGCTTTCACAATCTCCTCTGCCTGTGCCTTGCAAGCGTTCATCTGCCGCACCCATTCCATTTGGTTTTCAGCTTTCAGTTGCTCGGTCACGCCGTTTTGCTCTGCCAGTGACCGCACGATCAGCTTCATGCGGTTTCGTGCCGCTTCGTCAATCTTAGCGCAATACTGTCTTACGTACACCCAGCTATGTATCCGAGGTTTTGTTTTATTGTTCAAGCACATGCAAGCTACCTGGCTTAAATTTAATGTAAGCCTTGTCGCCCACATTGTAAACTTTGCGATTGAGTGGGAAATAATCGCTTATCTTAACCAATGTATCGCCTACTCGTACATGATAATTTTGATACTCGCCCATAAAGCAAGATAATTCTACTGTGCATTCTAGATCTCCCTCATCTGAAAGGGATATGGCTTCAGGTCTTGTCATAAGAGTATATTTCGTTGCTTTTTCAAGCTTCTTTTCATAATATACCTGTTGATTATTTATCTCTAGTATGGTCTTTTCTCCATCTATTTTTACAGCCTCTGCCTCAAGGAAATTAACCTCGCCTATGAAGTCTGCAACAAATTTATCCTTTGGTCTGTAATAAATCTCTGTTGGAGTGCCCATCTGAGCGATAACACCCTTGTTCATTATAATAATATTATCTGAAAGGCTCATAGCTTCGCTCTGATCGTGGGTAACATATATTGCTGTGATTCCAAGCTTTTGCTGTATGCGACGAATCTCTGTACGCATATTTACTCTTAGCTTTGCATCAAGATTGGATAATGGCTCATCAAAAAGCAATAGACTAGGCTCTACAACTAGCGCACGAGCAAGCGCAACTCTCTGCTGCTGGCCACCTGATAGCTGGTTGGTCATTCTAGCTTCCATACCATCAAGCTCTACAAGCGAGAGTATGTTCATAATTCTCTCTCTCATTTCGTCTTTAGGCACATTCCTAAGCTTCAAGCCATAGCCTATGTTATCATACACATTATAATGAGGGAAAAGTGCATAGCTTTGGAACACCATAGCCGTATCGCGTTTGTTTGGCGTAAGCTCGTTTATAGGCTCATCACCAAGATATATCTCTCCTTCATCAGGGCTTTCAAAGCCTGCTATCATTCTCAATGTAGTAGTTTTGCCACAGCCTGATGGACCAAGCAAGGTTACAAAAGAGCCTGGCTCTATATCTAGACTGATATTATTTACTGCATAAAAGTCCTTAT
Organism: Eubacteriales bacterium; assembly: GCA_034180455.1. Classification (GTDB taxonomy): domain Bacteria; phylum Bacillota; class Clostridia; order Christensenellales; family Aristaeellaceae; genus JAAZPT01. The sequence goes on along the minus strand of JAXFOG010000015.1, from coordinate 6,953 downwards.
TTGTTTTGGGATCTTTATATATTTTGCTTATATTTTTTAAATATACGCCTTTGCTACTTTGTGACATATATACCTCCGTTATTTAGCTGCCTGCATCTCTGCTTCTGCAAGTGCCTGCAATTTTCTAGCATCTCTCTTAATCTTGCGCTCTGAGCTGAACATATCCACCATAAAATTCATTACTACTATGGATAGATACACAATAATTATCAGCACCGTCGCATAAGCGCAGGACACTCCGTAAAAGCCTTTTTCTGCAAACTCATTTATCTGTGTTGTAATAAGCAGATATTCTGGAGTTACGAGCAAAATAATTGCCGATATTGCTGTAATGCTTCGTACGAATGTAGTAACAAGTCCTGAGAAAAAGCTCTCTTTTATAAGTGGTAGGGTTACTGTGGTAAACACCTTGCCACTGCCTGCTCCCAAGTCATAAGCTGATTCCTCAATGCTTTTATCTATCTGTCTAAGAGCTGAAACTGCACTTCGTGTCCCAATAGGCAAGCTTCGTACAATAAAGGCTATAATTATAATAGTTCCTGTGCCATATAAGCTCTGCAAGAATCCTGTTCTAAACATACCAGCAGAAAAACCTCTAATAAAGCCAACACCAAGTACCGTACCTGGCACAGCCATAGCCAGCATGCTTACAAACTCTATATATCCCTTGCCAAAAAAATTCTTCTTAACTATGAGATATGCTATTATCATGGATAATATTGCAGTAATAGGCGATGCTATAAGCGATAGCACGAACGAATCTCTAAATGCCTGAAGTCCTGAATACTCAAACATATACTTGAACCATTTAAGCGTTAGAGAATAATCTCTGCCCCAAGTTTTAAACAATGCGCCAAAAGGTATAGCTATGTACATCATAAGCACAAAGCAAGCTACCAAGCTACATATTATAGTAAGTGGTATGGTAACAGACTTATCTTTAATAAGCATGCGCTGTCTGCTGGCCTTGCCACTTAAGGTTGCTACGGTCTTTGCCTCCAAGTAGTACTTCTGAATAAGGAACAAAACTATTGTTATTCCCAAAAGCACTATACTCATGGCAGCACCACCGGCCTTGTCAAGAGAGCCAGTAATTTGCAGATATATGGTAGTTGCAAGCGTATCAAAGCTACCACCAATTATCATAGGGTTGGCAAAGTCGGCAACAGAGGTTATAAATGTTACCAAAAATGCATTACCAATTCCTGGCAACATAAGAGGCAATGTGATAGTAACAAAAACTCTCCATCTGGACGCACCAAGATCTCTTGCTGCCTCCTCAAGCGATGGATCTATGTTACGCAAAAGTCCCTTTAGCATCATATAGCACACAGGGAAGAAGGTTAGCACTTCTACGCAAACTATTCCCCACATTCCATAGATATTGTTATCATATATCTTTAGCAAGCCTCTTGTGATTAGTCCCATTCTACCAAATAGCAATATTGCAGAAAGCGACAATACAAAAGGTGGACTTACAACAGGAAGCAGGCTGACTATGTCAAAGAGCTTCTTTATAACTTTATTTTTAACATCTACATATACGTCTACGTAAGCAAAGAGCAAGCCCAATATTACAGAGCCAGCGCCCGTAAGAAAACCTACGCACAGCGTGTTTTCAAATGCCGTTTTAAATCTTGCCATTCCCAATACCCTTGAGAATATGGAAACTGTAACACCAGTTTGCTCTTCATAGAAGCTATCTATTAGTAGCATTACAAGTGGATAGAGTATAAATACTGTTAAAAATATAAACAGTATAATTATAGCTACCATAAGGCTTGGATCCGACATCATCTTTTTTCTGTCAAGTACAGCTTTTTGACTCACACCGTACCTCCTTTATTCTAAAAAAGCCTGCACCTTTGTGCAGGCTAAAATTAAGGTTTATTTGGTTTGGAATCTATCGTCCTCGCCTACTGCTGCAAAGAAATCTTCTACATATTTTGAAGTATTTGCTTTTGCGTCAGCAAAATCGTACTCAATTGTATTGTTTGGATCAAGATTGAATTCCTCTGCCTGTTTTGGCTGCTCTGCATCCTTCAATACCAAGAATGAATATGTGCCGTTGTCTTTAGCAATATTTACACATTCTGATGTCAATGCAAACTCTACAAATAGTTTTGCAGCGTTCATGTGCTTTGCTCCCTCAAATATAGCTGTTGCGCCAACTTCATAGCCTGTACCAGAAGCAGGAACTACCAATGTGATATTGTCATATCCATTGTCAACTATCTGTGTGATTCCATCATGTAGGAAGCCTATGCCTATCAAGCACTCGCCGATACCAACCTTTTTGCTTGGGCCAGAACCACTCTTTGTATACTGAGCGATATTCTCGTTAATAGCCTTGAAGTATTCCATAGCTGCGTCATGACCACGCATCTGAACTATTGTATTGATAAATACCTTTGCTGTGCCAGCTGTATTTGGGTTGGATAACCAAATAAGTCCCTTGTACTCTGGTTTCAAAAGATCGTCCCAATCACGAGGTATTTCAAGGCCTAGTCTCTCAAGTTCTTCATGATTTACCATGAAGCCAAGTATTCCCTTGTATATACCAAACCATCTGTTGTCGCTATCTTTGTAAGAATCGCTTACAAGGTTCTTTGCATTCTCTGGCTCCCACTGAACCAATAGCTTCTTTGCACTTGCTTCACTGTATGGATCGCTTGTGCCACCAAACCATACGTCTGCTGATGGGTTGCCATTCTCTTCGCTGATTTTAGCGTAAACTTCGCCTGTGCTCAAGCGCTGTGCCTGAACCTCAATTCCGTATTTTTCTTGGAATTTTTTGCAAACTGCTAGCAGATACTGCTCTTCGCAAGATCCATAAACTACCAATTTGCCTTCTTGCTTAGCTGCGTCAATAAGTTCTTGACTTACTCCTTCAGCAAGGCTTGCGCCCATGCCAATTAAAAGTGCCAAGCATAAAATTATAGATAAAAGCTTTTTCATAAATATACCCTTTCTGATATTTATTATATTGTTTTATGTAGATTATAGGATATACATTATAAAATGTCAAATATTATTTTAATACTGCTCATATAATACAAATTATAAGAAAAATAGCACTTTTTTTGATGGTTTTATCAAAAATTTTGTGTAATAAAAAATCCCGAGAAAATCTCGGGATAATATTATTTTAGTTCCAGCTTCATATCGCCGTATTTTATCCAACCTAGCTTACGAAATAGCTCGCTTATAGCAAGTGTAACTATTATTGGCAAAACTATGTGCAGTACTAGCATTTTAATCAAAACACCAGCCACGCCCTCGCTTGCCATAACATTAAGAGTGCCTATCTGACCCACAAGTCCAGAAGTACCCATACCAGCTGATGCAGATATATTTTTCATAGAAAAAATAGTGGTGCTAAGTGGCCCTAGAATGCAAGAGCAAATGCTTGGTGGCAGCCATATTACTGGACTTTTCATAATGTTACCAAACTGTACCATACTTGTGCCTATTCCCTGCACTATAAAGCCCGACATTCCATTTTCCCTATAGCTTGCAGTAGCAAAGCCTATCATTTGACAGCAGCAGCCAGTAGTAGCTGCACCAGCTGCAAGCAAGAGTCCGTCACTCACTTCACCCTGCACTCCAGCAAATACCACAGCCGCTATTGCTGCAGAGCTAATAGGCGCAGTAAGTGCAAGCCCAAATACTAGAGAAATAACTATTCCCATAGGTATAGGCAGCATCAAAGTGGCTCTTGATAAGAAATTTTGAAGAGCATTTATTCCATCGTTTAGTACAGGATAGGTAATCTGAATAAGCAGTCCTGCTGCCAGCAGAGTGGAAAATGGCACAATCAATATATCAAAATTGGTCTTGCCTACTACCCTCTTGCCTACTTCTATTGCAACAATGGCAGCAATATACGCGCCCAAGGGTCCAGCATACTTGTAGCCTATTGCGCCAGCCACTGATGCACAGTATAGCGTAAAATTGCTTATCTTTAGCTTATGCGCTATTGCAAGTCCTATTGTGCCACCTATTACTGGAGAGCTTGCTCCAAGCACACTTGCAATAATATTGAATGTTTCAAATTTGCTTATGGCATAGAATTGAGCAAATATTACCCCGATTATCAACGAGGCAAAAACGCCCATAGCCATAGCAGATAGGGCATCTACAATATATGTGTTAAATAGTTGTTTGCCCCTTGATTCCTTGTATTGCATCTCGAATTTCCTCCATATTGGCGCACAGCGAGCCGCATACAAGGTTCTTGCTTCCTCCACCTCTTGCGTTTAGTTTTTTAGCAAGAGTTTCATGTATATTTCTTGCGTCTTGGCTGCATGTGCTTAATATGTACTTGTAGCCCTTTTCGCATAGTATGAATACAAAGATATCCTGATTTACTTCCTTTGTGTAGCCTATCGCAAGCGTTCTTGCTATGTTTGTATCAGCGTCCTCCAAGAAAACTGGCTCACCATTTGAAGAATATATAGCATCCTTAATGTCGCGCTCCATATATTCTGCCAGTTTTTGGCGTAGCTGATCCCTGTCGGTGCTTAGGCCTTCTATCGCATCCAATAGAGTATCGCTGTTTGCCGAGAATCTGTTATACAGGCTCTGCAGCAACTCGCTTTCTGCTTTGGTATGCAAATACGCACGCTTGCCGGCAAGATAGGATATGCGCACCCCACCCTTATAGCTCTGCGAGCTAAGCACTTTAAAAGCACCTATTTCGCCAGTTCTCGCCACATGTGGCGCGCAGCAAGCACAAAGGTCGTAACCTTCTATCTCTACAAGGCGTAAATTTTCAAGTATGTTTTTTTTGGAGCGCCAGCTAAGCTCAGCTTGCTCCTCTGCAGTTGGAAAAAAGCAGCGTGTGCCAACATTTTTCCAAATAGCCTCATTTACTAAATATTCAATCTCGGCAATCTGGCTTTTATCCAAAGGTCCAGAAAAATCCATAGTGCATATATTATCGCTCAGATGAAATCCAACATTCTCATAAGCATATTTTTTGTGGACTATTCCTGAAAAAATATGCTCTGCACTATGCTGCTGCATATTTGAAAATCTGTGTGCCCAATCTATTGAGCCCTCCACGCTCTGCCCTATGCTAAATGACCCAGCTTGTGCATCAACGGTATGATATATTACTCCGTCTTTTATCTGCACATCTAGCACTGCCATGCCATTTATGCTACCCTTATCGCAGCTCTGCCCTCCCTCAAGTGGGAAAAACAAGGTTTTATCCAGCACAAGCACAGTGCGCGCGTCGCTCTCATTTATCTCAAGCACACTCGCCTTAAATACTTTTTTGTATGGAAATGAATCATATAACTTTTCTGTCATCTAATACTCCAAAGTTTAAGTACGGCAATTATTATAGCACAAAATAGAATTTCACGCTATCGCCCAAGCTCTGATAGGTTTACAGTCTTATTATTTTACTAGCTATGCTCTCAACAAATTTTTTGTCGTGCTCTACAAACAATAATGTAGGCTTTGAATTGTTAATTATATCTTCTATCTGGATTCTGGAAATTATATCTATGTAGTTCAAGGGTTCATCCCAAATAAATATATGTGCAGGCTTTGCAAGGCTTGTAGCTATCAATGTTTTTTTCTTCTGTCCTTCGCTATAACTACTCATATCCATGTCAAAAAGTTCTCTAGCAAAGCCTAGCTTACGGAGTATGGTTTTACATAAGGTTTCGTCAACTCCATGGCTATTTATTAGCTCTTGCAAATTGCCCTTTAATTCTGAGGTATTTTGTGGAACGTATGATATTTGCAAGTCGCTTGCCATGTCTATGTTTCCAACAAAGTCCTTATGCAAGCCAAGCAGAATTTTTATAATGGTTGATTTTCCACTTCCGTTTTTGCCAAACAGTGCTATCCTATCACCTTGATTTATATCAAAACTTATGTCGCTTATAACTTCTGTTTTATCATAGTATGCATACAGATTATTTATTGAAATGAGTGTTTCCCTATGATGTGGCAATATGTGTAGCTTAAGGCTCTCATTATACTCAATATCCTTTAGTAATCCTTGTTTTTCTTCAATAGCCTTGTATTGCCTTTTTTGAATATTTTTGGATCTTTGCATCATTCTGGCAGCCTGATGACCTATGTACCCCTTATCTGGCTTTACACCTGAATTTCTGGTTCCAGTCTTTGTTTTTTCTATATTGTCAGACCAGTCTTTGCTACGCCTTGCAGAATTTTTCAACCTTTTTATCTCTTTTTTGAGCTTTTCATTTTTGCTCAGTTCAAAGCTATCCTTTTTTGTCTTGTTTTCATACCAGCTTGAATAATTCCCAGTCTGCACTTCAATTGAGTTCTTGTTTATAGATATAACATGATCTATACAGCCATCTAAGAAGGCTCTATCATGTGAAACAAGCAGAAAGCCTCTCTTGCCCCTTAAATATTCACTTACTATACCTCTGCCATCCATATCAAGGTGATTTGTAGGCTCGTCAATAAGCAAGAAACCATCATCATTAGTAAATAGCATAGCAAGTAATAGCTTTGTTCTCTCGCCATTTGAAAGAGTGTTGATTGCTCTGTATGCAAGGCTTTCATCAAGGTTTAGTAGGTTCAGCTCTCTAAATAGTTTCCAATCCTCGTGGCTTATATTTTTAAATATTTCAAGTCCTGTATATGATTTATCCAGAATATCGGGTGGAAATTTAATCATTTTCACACTTTTATTTATGCTACCTGTGTATTCTTCTTCATCCAAAAGCAACTTAAAAAGAGTTGATTTTCCTATGCCATTTCTGCCTATCAACCCAGTTTTCCAATCCGTATCAAAGTAAAATGAAACATTATCAAATACTGGCTTTGCAGATCCAAAGTATGAAAATGTTAGATTCTTTACATCAATTATCGACATATTTCCCTTTTTTATTATACTTTTAAGCTATTTAAATGGTTTATAGTTAATCGTTTTTCATCATATCAATCAGCCTTGCATATAT
>JAXFOG010000019.1:0-40580 GCA_034180455.1 Eubacteriales bacterium | reverse complement strand
TTGAGCCTCACCACCACTTAGAGTGGGGGAGCTTTGTCCAAGCTTAAGATATCCCAACCCAACATCAAGCAATGTGCTTAGCTTTCTATATATTCTTGGATGGTGTTCAAAGAATTTGCAGGCATCTTCAATAGTCATGTCGAGTATATCATATATGTTTTTGCCATTGTATTTTACTTCTAAGGTTTCTCTATTGTATTTTTTACCATGACATACATCGCACTTTACATATATATCACTTAAGAAGTGCATTTCAATTTTTGTAACGCCGTCACCATTGCAAGCTTCGCATCTGCCACCTTTTACATTGAATGAAAAGCGCCCAGCCTTATAGCCTCTTGCTTTGGCATCATTAGTGCTAGCAAAAAGCTCTCTTATTAAATCAAAAACTCCAGTATATGTTGCGGGGTTACTCTTTGGTGTTCTGCCAATAGGGGATTGATCTATAACTATTATCTTATCAAGCTGTTCTATTCCTTCTATTTTGTCAAAATTTCCTGGCTTTGTTTTTGCTTTATTTAATTTTGAAAGAAGCTCTTTACAAATAACTTCCTGCACCAAAGACGATTTTCCACTTCCCGATACACCAGTAACACAACAAAATACTCCAAGAGGAATATCAACATCTATATTTTTTAGATTGTTTTCTTTAGCTCCAATTACTTTCAAATAACCTTTTGGTTTGCGACGTTTTGAAGGTATGTGTATACATTCTCTACCACTTAAAAATGCTCCAGTAGGTGAATTTGGATTCTTCATAAGCTCTTTAGCAGTGCCTTTTGCTACTATTTCTCCACCATGAACACCTGCAGCAGGACCTACATCAATTACATAATCTGCTGCCCTAATAGTATCTTCATCATGCTCTATTACTATTACCGAATTTCCTAAGTTTTTAAGCGATACAAGGGTATTTATCAACTTATCATTATCCCTTTGATGCAAACCTATTGAAGGCTCATCAAGTATATATATTATTCCCTCAAGCTTGCTTCCGATTTGAGTTGCAAGCCTTATTCTTTGAGCCTCTCCTCCACTAAGCGTAGCCGAAGCCCGAGCAAGCGAAAGATAGGTTAGACCCACATCTACCAGAAAGCTAAGCCTTGCATCAAGCTCTTTTAATATTAGATTGGCAATTTCTTTTTCTCTATCACTTAAAACAAGATTATTTAGAAACGAACGGCTTTCAACAATGTTCATTTCGCATACATCCATTATATTTTTGCCATTTATAAGTACGGATAGGGCCTCTGGTTTTAGCCTTTTGCCTTTGCAGGCATCACAAACTTCATCAGTAAAATATTCTTGATATTTTTCTTTTATCCAATCGCTTGTTGAGTCCTTATAGCGTCTTTCAAGCAAAGGTATAACACCCTCATAGTTTGACTGATAATACCTAATGCCACTTGGACTATTATAAGGTATTTTTATTATTTCATCTGTCCCATATAAAAGCATATGCTTTATTTCTTCGCTTAAATCTTTAAACGGAACATCAAGTGAAAAATTATATTTTTTTGATAACTCTTTATAAAAGCTAAATGCTATGCTGTTGGTATCTTTTACATTCCAACCCATAATATCAAGTGCACCTTGAGAAATAGATAGACGCTCATCACTGATTACGCTTTCAGGAGTGATTACTTGAGTGAATCCAAGGCCACTACACTTTGGACAAGCACCATAGGGGTTGTTGAATGAAAAGAACCTTGGACTAATTTCTTCAAATGCAATATCACAGTCAGGACATGCAAAATTCTGAGAATAGAGTTGCTCACCTTTTTCAAAAAAATCTACAATTACAAGGCCTGCACTCTCTCGAGATGCAGTCTCTATGCTATCTGTAATTCTCCTTAAAGCATTTGGATCATCGCGTATTACCAGCCTATCGACTACTATCTCAATATCGTGTTTCTGTGTTTTATTTATTTCTGGCAGTTCATCAAGAGTATATACCTCACCATCTATTCGTACGCGAGCATATCCACTCTTTCTATATTTTTCAAGCAACTTTGTATGCTGCCCCTTTTTGCCTCTGATAATAGGTGAAAGTATCTGACATTTTACGCCGTTTCCCTTTGAAATTATACTGTCTATAATCTGGTCAATGCTTTGCTTTGATATTTCCTTGCCACATTTTGGACAATGCACATGTCCTATGCGCGCATATAATAGCCTTAAATAGTCATATATTTCAGTAACTGTACCCACAGTAGAGCGAGGGTTCTTGCTAGTTGTTTTTTGGTCTATAGCAATTGCTGGACTTAATCCATCTATACTATCCACATCTGGTTTATCTGCTTGACCTAAGAACTGTCTTGCATAAGAGCTAAGTGATTCTACATATCTTCTTTGCCCTTCTGCAAATATTGTATCAAAAGCAAGGGAGCTTTTTCCGCTCCCACTTAGTCCTGTAATAACGACAAATTGATTTTTTGGTATATCTACATCAATATTTTTTAAATTGTTTTCTCTTGCTCCACGAACTTTTATATATTTCATATTATCATTTTACTGTTGGCGCAGATATGTATTTATAAATTCGTCTATTTTTCCATCCATAACGTCTCCTATATTTGAAGTCTCACATCCAGTTCTGTGATCCTTAACCATAGAATATGGCTGGAAAACATAGCTACGTATTTGGCTGCCCCATTCTATTTTTTTCATTTCTCCTTTAATATTAGCCATGCGCTCTTCTTTTTCACGCTCTTGCAATTCAATCAATCTGCTCTTTAACATTTTTAGGCAGACTTCTCTATTTTGAATTTGGCTACGCTCATTTTGACACTGCACAACTATACCACTAGGGATGTGTGTCATTCTTACTGCAGAATCGGTTTTGTTAACATGCTGTCCACCAGCTCCACTTGATCTATATGTATCAATTCTTACATCTTCCATGTTTAGTTCAAACTCGTCATCATCTATCATTGGACTTACATCTAGCGATGTAAAAGATGTATGCCTTTTTGCATTACTATCAAAAGGACTTATTCTTACCAGCCTATGTACTCCTTTTTCACTGCGTAAAAAACCATAAGCATAGTCTCCACTTACTTGAAAGGTAACGCTTTTTATCCCAGCTTCTTCACCATCTTGTAGATCAAGTACTTTTACTGTAAAGCCATTTCTTTCGCAATATCTTACATACATTCTGTATAACATCGATGCCCAGTCTTGAGCCTCTGTTCCACCAGCTCCAGCATGAAGGGATAGTATTGCATCACAATTATCATATTCTCCACGCATAAGCGTTTCAAGTTCTATAAGATCAATCTTTTCTTTTAAATTCTCAAGCTCGTTTTCACACTCATTAGAGATATCATCATCCATCTCTTCATCAAGCAAATTAAGCATAGCAAGTATATCTTCCGAGCATGCTCTAAGATCATGAATTGTTTTTATGCGTTTCTCAATAAGCTTAATTCGTTGGTTAACCTGAGTAGAACGCTTAATATCGTTCCAGAACCCATCACTGCTCATTTCAGCATTAAGCTCAGTTAGCTCATCATTAAGATTGTTTATATCAAAAGCTTTTGCTATTGACTCTATTTTTTCATTTAAAACACTTAAATTTTGTTTCCCGGTTTCTGTATCTATCATTATTTTTTCTTTCCACAACAATGCTTGTATTTTTTTCCACTTCCACAAGGACAAAGCTGATTCATTCCTGTTTGACCAGGAGCGAGCTTTGCAGGCCCTCTGCTTGGTTGGTTGTTACTTTTTGCGCTTGTATTTATACCCTCTACAGCCTTATCACGCTTTGGTGTTACAAGTTTTGCCAAATAAAGACGCTTTACAGTATCCTCACGGATAAGCCTAACCATCTCGTCAAACATATCAAAACTCTCTAGCCTATATTCCGTTACAGGATCATGTTGAGCATAACTCCTAAGGTATATACCTTCACGCAACTGATCCATCGCGTCTATATGATCCATCCAACGCTCGTTTACTGCATTAAGTATGGTAATGCGCTCAACTTCGCGCATGTCAACTCCATGCTCAGCAAACAAAGCTTCTCTTTCTTTATAGAATTCATCAGCTTGTTCTAGAAGCCATACTCTTAATTCTTCCAGATCCCAATTTTCCATCGCTTTTTTATTAGCTGCAATGGTGCCTGGTTTTATGCACATATGTTCAAGGTATTCGCTTAAATTTTCAAGATCCCATTCATATACCTCTCCAGAACAAGTTCTGCCAGTAGCATCATCAATAAGCCCCTTTATCATACCCATAACAGATTCACGCATGTCTTCACCATGCAGTACCTGCTGTCTTTGAGAATAGATAATGGTACGCTGTTTGTTCATTACATCATCAAATTGTAGAACGTTCTTTCTAATCTGGAAGTTACGCCCTTCCATATTTTTTTGTGCATTTTCAATTTGATTTGTAAGTATTGATGCTGCAATTGGTTCATCATCAGGAAATTTAAGAAAGTTAGAAATGGATTGTACTTTCTGCCCACCAAATAGTCTTAAAAGGTCGTCTTCAAGACTCAAGAAAAACTGTGTGTAGCCTGGATCGCCTTGTCTACCTGCACGTCCTCTAAGTTGGTTATCTATACGTCTGCTTTCATGCTTTTCAGTACCAATTATAAATAGGCCTCCAAGCTTCATAACCTCTTCATGCTCTTTATCTGTTTGCTGCTTGAAAGCTTGATAAAGCTCATTATATTTATCTCTTGCCTCTAGTACATCTTCACTTACATCTTCACTATGACCTATTGCATCCTCAATTACTTCATCAGCAAATCCCAGCTTTTGCATTTCGCGCCTTGATAAAAACTCTGGATTACCACCAAGAAGTATATCTGTACCACGCCCAGCCATGTTCGTTGCTATTGTAACTGCTCCAATATGTCCTGCCTGTGCAACTATCTGTGCTTCTCTTTCATGCTGCTTTGCATTAAGCACTTCGTGCTTGATTCCTCGTCTATTCAGCATAGAGCTTAGCTTTTCACTTATTTCAACATTTATTGTACCTACTAGTATAGGTTGACCAGTAGAATGTATATCAATTATCTTATTAACTACATTCTCAAACTTTAGGCTCTTTGTTTTATATACCAGATCATCTAGATCCTTACGAATATTTGGCTTGTTTGTTGGAATCACCACTACGTCAAGACCATATATACTTTGGAATTCTTCTTCTTCAGTCTTAGCAGTACCAGTCATACCACTTAATTTCTTATATAGTCTAAAGTAATTTTGAAATGTTATTGTTGCAAGTGTTTTGCTTTCTCTAGCAACCTTCACACGCTCTTTTGCTTCAATAGCTTGGTGTAGTCCATCACTATACCTTCTACCAATCATAATACGACCAGTGAACTCATCAACTATCAGCACTTCACCATCTTTTACTACATAGTCAACATCACGCTTCATAAGCACATTTGCTTTTAAAGCTTGTAGAATATGATGATGTAGCTCTGTGTTTTCAATATCATTTAGCTTTTCAACATTAAAATACTTTTCTGCTTTACTAGCGCCTTCTTCTGTAAGAGTAATCGTCTTTTGTTTTTCATCTACTATATAGTCTCCATCAGGGGTAGGGCGTTCTTCAAAACTAAACCTGCTTGGTTCATTATCAGGATTATATGTTGATTTAGTAAGTCGCTGTACAAAGGCATTTGCTTTGCTATACATTTCGCTGCTTTCTTCTGCAGAACCACTTATTATAAGAGGAGTTCTAGCCTCATCTATAAGTATTGAGTCCACTTCGTCTACAATAGCGAAATTATGGCCTCTTTGTACTAGGTCACTTGCAAACATAAGCATATTGTCGCGCAGATAATCAAATCCGAACTCATTATTTGTACCATAAGTAATATCACAGGAATAAGCTTCTCTGCGTTGTTCATTATTCAACCCATTTACTATTACGCCGACACTAAGACCTAAAAACTTATATACCTTGCCCATCCATTCACTATCACGTTTTGCAAGGTAATCATTTACAGTTACAATATGAACTCCATTACCAGTTAATGCATTAAGATAAGCTGGCATTGTTGCTACAAGAGTTTTACCTTCACCAGTTTTCATCTCAGCGATTCTTCCTTGATGTAAGGCAATTCCACCTATTACCTGCACAGGATAGGGCCTCATATGTAATGCTCTATACGCTGCTTCTCTAGCAACTGCAAATGCCTCTGGAAGTATATCATCTAAAGTTTTGCCTTGACTTAATTGATCTTTAAATCTAGATGTTTCATTTTTTAATTCTTCATCACTGTATTTTAAATATTTATCTTCTAGAGCAATAACTGTGTCAGCTATTTTACTTAGCTTCTTTACCTCTGCATCATTGCTTATACCTAGCATTCTTTTTATAAAATCTATCAAAATATTGCTCCTTATTCAATTTATTATTTGCAATTTTTCGAGTATTAGTATATCAAAATTCGTCGTTTTATGCAATAAAACTCAAAGTAATGGCTAGTTATATATAGCTATATACAGTTAATATTTCAATATAAATTTATATTTTTACAATTAGAAATTTGCAAAATAATAACACCACATATGTGGTGTTATTATTAATGCTTAAAAGCTAGGCTTTACTGCACCTGCGAATTGTGGTTCGTTTTCAATATATTCTCTTACCTTATCGCTTTGCATTACAGCTTTAAGATCTTTAACCCATTGCTTATCCTTATCTTCTTCGCGTACAGCAACAATGTTTGTGTACAATTTGCTTGCTTCGCTATCAGATGATTCTGCAGCAAGTGCTTCTGCAGCGCTAGTAAATCCAGCAGCTATTGCATAATTACCATTTATGACTGCATAATCAAAATCCAAAAGTGAATTAGGAATAAGCTCTGCATTCATATCTGTTATTTTTAAATTATGCTTATTTTCAATTATAGAATCAGCAGTTGCACCCTTTTCAAATGCATCTTCAGGTAGTGTAATCCAGCCGATTTGTTGAAGCAAGAGCAAAGCTCTTGTTTGATTGCTTGGATCGTTTGGTACTGCAATTTCTGCTCCATCCTTTACTTCGTCAAGAGTTTTTAATTTTCCAGGGAAAAGGCCTAGAGGCTCGTAGTGCACACCAAATGCTGCATATAACTTTTTACCTTCTGGAGCTTCGTTGTTGTATGTTTTTTCCAGGAATGGCTCGTGTTGAAAGAAATTGGCGTCAGTATCGCCTTCAGCAAGCGCAGGATTAAAAATGTAATAATCACTGCCTTCCTTTATTTCTAGCTCATGTCCAAGGGCCTCAAAATCTGGCTTAATAAACTCTAATATTAAGGCATGGGGTAGGGGGGTAGCACCAATTACAATTTTGTCAGCAAGTGCTGAGCCAAAACTAAGTATAAGTACTAGTGTCAATAACAATGATAAGAATCTTTTCATAATGATACTCCTTTTTATTTAAATTCTTTTACCTGTGGTCTACTAATTTAGCAAGTCTGTATCCAAACACATTCATAATTTGTACAAGCAGTATAAGTATTATGCTGGATGCATACATTAGCTCATATTTACGTTGGCTTACGCCTTTTACAATCGCAATGGCTCCCAATCCACCACCACCTACTGTACTTGCCATTGCTGTATATCCAAGTATTGTTGTAATAGCAATTACTGCACCATTTAAAAGTGATGGAAGAGCTTCAGGCAGCATCACCTTGAATATTATTTGATTTACAGTGCTTCCCATACTCTGGGAAGCCTCTATAAGCCCTGAATCAAGTTCATCTAACGAACCTTCAACCAATCTTGTTACAAAGGGAAAGGCACTAATAAACAAAGGGAATATTACTGACTCGGCAGTTCCAGTACCCTTACCAGTAACAATTCTTGTTAGTGGAATAAGCATTACTAGCAAAATGATAAACGGAATGCTGCGTAAAAAATTTACGATTGCTCCTAATATACTGTTTATCATAGGAGAAGGTTTTATCCCATTCTTGCGCGTTATAACAAGTATTACTCCCAACGGTATTCCTACTAAATATGCAAGAAATGATGAAACAAATGTCATATATAGTGTTTCAAGAGTACCATCTAATAGCAGTGGAAACATCTTTTCAAAGCTCATTATGGATTTACCTCCTCTATTTTAATATTTATATTTTCTAGATAGTCAAATATCTTCTTTTGCTTGATAGGATCTTCAGTCTTTTCAATCATTAGCTGCCCATAGGTTTTTTCATTAAGATATTTCATATCGGCGGCTAAAATATTCACATCTATTCCTATTTCCCTTGAAAGCCTTGAGATTATAGGCTCGTTTGTACTTTTTTCACCATCAAATACTATTCTATAATATGGCTTATTTATTGGATGGTTATTTTCATCGTTGATAATTCCGAAAAGTCTTCTTCCAGCATTAGACTTTGTATTCATAAATACGCTATCTACACTACCTTGTTCTACAAGATTACCATTATCAAGTATTGCCACCTTGTTGCATATTTGCCTTATTACTGCCATTTCATGAGTAATAATAACAATAGTGATTCCAAGCCTTTTGTTTATGTCTTTAAGTAAATCAAGTATGCTTTGAGTAGTCATTGGATCCAATGCACTAGTTGCTTCATCACATAATAGCACTTCTGGATCGCTTGCAAGAGCTCTTGCAATTGCTACTCTTTGACGTTGACCACCACTTAGCTGCGAAGGGTAAACATTAGCCTTACTTTCTAGCCCAACTATTTTAAGAAGTTCTGTAACCCTTTTGTTAGCCTTGTCTTTAGGCACTCCAGAGATATCCATTGGATATCTAATGTTTTTGTGAACAGTACTTTGCATTAGCAGATTAAATGATTGAAAGATCATCGCCATTCTTTTTCTAGCTTTACGCAATTCATTATGACTCATGGTGTGGATATTAACATCGTCAAAATAAATTTCTCCGCTGCTTGGAACATCTAATGCATTTATACATCTTATTAAAGTGCTTTTTCCTGCTCCACTCATGCCAATAATTCCATATATATCACCCTTATGTATATCAAGAGATACATTGTTTATTGCATTTACAGATCCAATAGGACTTGAGTACACCTTACAAAGATTTCTGATTTTAATTTGAATATCCGACATATTTACTCCTTGAAATTAAAAACCTGCTTGCATACTGTATGCAAGCAGGTGTATTAATAAATTAAGAAAATTAATATACAATGCACGACAAACAGTACGCAGAAGAATCAGCGCACATCATCATCATACCCATTGCACATGTTAAATTATTTTTCATAGTGCGACTCTCCTTCCGTTGCTCATCGTTCAATATGTGGAAGTATAATACATATTTTATTCAATGTCAAGAAAAAAATAAAAAAAAATAATAATTAATTATTAGGTAAAATTAAGGACATATTATAGATTGAAGAATTTAAGTATAAAAGCTATACTATTACATGGTAAAGGGGTGTAAATATGCAGATAAAAGAGTTATTGTATGATGGTAAAAGTAAACAGCTGTTTGCTACAGATGACAATAATGCTATAGTTATTGCTTTTAAAGATCAAGCTCTTGCTTTTGGAGGTCTTAAACGATCCAAAATTGAGGGTAAAGGAATGGTAAATGCAGCTGTGTGTGAATGCCTTTACAAAATATTAGAGAGTGAAGGAATTAAGACACACTTTATAAAGAAGATTGATAAAAATAAGCTTCTTGTAAAAAAACTAGATATGATTCCTTTGATTGTTAAAGTCAGAAATAGAGCTGCAGGCTCGTTAAGTGCAAGAATGGCTTGGTATCTTGGCAAAATATTTAAAAAACCAATAATTGAAATGTGTGTAAAAGATGCTGTGCTTAAAAATCCTCTTGTAAATGAAACCCATATTGAAGAAATGGAAATTGCAAGCCCTGAAGAAGTAGCACAAATAAAGAATATAGCCTTACGAGTAAATACAATTTTAAAGAATTTCCTAAACAAAGAAAAAATCAGTTTAATTGATGTAAACCTTGAGTTTGGTAGAGATGAAAAAGAAAATATTTATTTGGCTGACGATATTAGTGCAGACAACTCTAGACTGTGGGATGCAGAAACAGAAGAGCCTTTGGATATGGATAGATTTCGCTGGGGCCTAGGTGATATAGACGAATCATATAGGGAGTTGCTTAATAGAATACTAAGCGCAGAGCTTGAAAAAGACGAAAAATGATTTCGTCTTTTTTATTTATGAAAAATTTTCATTATTTCACTTGGTACATCAGATTCAAAGTGCAAAATATTATCGTAGTTTGGCAATTTTACATCCATACTAAATGAGTGTAATGCAAATCTGTCCTTTAGTATACTTGATCTTTGACCATATATATAATCTCCTACAATAGGGGAACCTAAATGAGAAAAATGTACCCTTATCTGATGAGTTCTACCACTATGCAGCCTTATGCTTAACATAGCTAGATTATCTATTCTACTTATAACTTTATATTCTGTTTTACATGGCTTTCCATTAGTAGATACCATATAAGTCGTATTGCTTTTTCTAGTAATAGGCAAATCTATTATTCCTTGATCTTTCAGAACAAAGTTTTCTACAATTGCTATATACTCTCTCTTAAATTCATCGGTGTGTAATTTATTCTGTAATACACTTTGCGCATAAGCATTTTTTGCAATAAGCATAAGACCACTTGTGCCACAATCAAGACGGTTAAGCGGACGATATAAAAAATTTTCTGGCATATTAAAATAGCTGTATACTGCATTTTGCAAAGTATTCCCAATATCATTTGGGCCACAAAGGCAGGGAAGAGGCGCTGGCTTGTTTAGTATTAGCACATTTTCGTCTTCAAAAACAACATCCAGTTCAATGCTATATGGCTTGCAAGGAGCATGCCCATATTCAGGAATGTGTATAGTAATCAAATCATCATAATGCAAAAGTTCGTTTACTTTTGTAGGACGATCATTGAGCAATATTTGTCCTCTATACTTAGCCCTTTTTATTAGTTCTGTACTAAAATCTAGATTTGCCTTTAAATATTGCTTAATAGACTTTGAAAATGATTTTTCACTTATATGATATTCTAAAAAAATATTAGGGTTATATCCTATTTTACTATGTAATTGCTTCATAATATTTAAATCCCCCAATTCAATTGAATTGGGGGTAATAACTTTTTTATTGTCCTTTTACAAATGCTTCTTCTATTGCTCTTCTATGATTCTCAGAAGGTTTTGCACCTGTAGTATGACCTGTACTGTTGGTAAAATGTATGCAGAACTGACCATCAAAATTATTGTTTTTTATGGTGTTACCTGCCATATTATGTGGAACTCCGTACATAGATGCACAGTATGTTACTCCATTAATGGTTACCCACAAAGGTCTGCCTTGCCAGTGCTGTCTTGAGTTAATTTGCTTTGCACTACTTACTCCATACATACTGCATATTACTGATGTATCGTCTTTTGTAAGAGGCTCTGCGTCAATATGTTTACCGCCTGCCCAACGCCTTGCTCTAAATGTTTTACCAGTTTTTATATCATATACAGCAAATGTGCTGCCTCTTGGCCACAGCCTATTCATCTCGCCTGTATTCCAGTCAGACTTACGTACAGGTTTTACTAATTGGAATCCACCAATGTCTTGTGTACTTGAATTTGGGTTTGAGTTACCTGCATTTAGTGATCCGCCATTTGCATCGCTTAATCTCACACAGTCTCCTCTTACAAATCCACTTACTCCATTGAATTCTATTTTATACCAAGTATAGTTTCTTGTGCTTGAGGTTCCAAATTGTTTTAAAACAGTACCCTTGCTTGCAATAGAGGAAATGGTTTTACCACCGGCAGTTTGCCTTACATTTACTCCACCCTTTGTAGTTGTAACATAGCCTACTGGACTTGGAGAAATATTGTTGCCATTTTCTACGCCGCCTATGTTGCCAATGCCTGCTGATTCAGAAGTGCTTAATACTCTTACAGTATAAGCCATTACCCATAATTCAGAAGCGTTATAGGCTATTTTATACCACTTAGATCCTCCTGCATAGGTTTCACGTGAGTATGGAAATGCTGTTCCCTTAGGAACATTGTAAGCAGCTCTGCTACCCCTTGATGGAGATACTCTCAAATTTACCTTATCCATAATTGTTATTAGATTTTTGCTTGGAGTACCATTCGGAGCTCCTGGATTACCTGGGTTACCTGGAACAACAGGAGGTTGATTTGGTACTACAACGCCTGGGTTAAGTGTTCCAGGAGTGTAGGTTACTGAGTCATTTCTTAAATATCCTGGTACCAAGTTTACATTTACAGGATACCATGTATATGCTCCTTGTGTAATAGGTGGTCCAGATACAGGTATTTTTTGATTAGCATTTATTGAGCCAATTATCCTTCCATCTGGAGATTGCCTTAATGATGCTGCAGGAAGTGTTACCACTATTCCATATCCTATACCCTCATTGGTAGTATTGCCATTGTTAACAATTGGAGGATTAACTGCTGGAGGATTAACTGGAGGTGTGTTGCTTGCGTTGTTATTAAACCTAGCACAATCTCCACGTATATATCCAATAACATTGTTACCTGCATCTATTTTATACCATGTGAAGCCATCAGCAGTTGTAGGACTTTCCTTTAATGCAAAAGTATTACCAATAGCTACTCTACCAATTCTTGTGGCATTTACTCTTGCAGCTTGTCTTACATTTACTTTATCCAGAGTGGTTGTTACGGTACCATATATACTTTGTACCTGAGGAACGGAAGGCTGAACTGGAACTGATGCGCTACCAGAAACATTTGTTGGAGTTACAGCATCTGCTCTAACATACACATAACCATATTGCTGGGAATATATTCTGTACCAGTCATATCCACCTACTTTTTCAATTGCATAATAAGCAAACACTAGATCTCTATCTACTTTAGTAATAGCGTTTCCATTAGCTCTATCACGAAGATTTGTTCCTGAACTATTTATTTTTACATAACCTAGTGCATTAGTTATAGAATTGTTATTAGATCCATTCCATATTTTTGCAGAATTATTTGTTGCATAAGACGCGCTCGCTTGTGGTGACATGAGAGTAATATATGACGCCAAAACAAATCCACTGATCCTTTGATCAGGAACATATATGGCATACCAAACATGATTTTGAGGACTTGTAAGAGTCTGTAATATTTGTACCACAGTATTGCGAGAAAGCTGAGCAAATGATTTGCCGTTAACATTGTTTCTCACATTAAGTCCACCAACATTTACCGTGCCAAAACTATAAATTGCACCTGCCGATGCACCCACATAAATTGTGGTAGATAATAGAGCTACGCATAGCATTGCAGACACAATGGCGTATAAAAAATTAAAACGTCTATATTTCACAACCGTCACCTCATATACAACTATTCAAGTCTAGTATATTACAAAAATATTACAGTGTCAATAACTTTATTTAAGATTATTGACTTAATATAGCATAAAATAATGAATAAAAAATTAAATATCATATTAATAAAATAAAAAATAGCTGAAAAATCAGCTATTTTAATATATTTATTTGATTATTTCATGTCCTTCTTTATCAGATAACATATATGCTACAAAATATCCAATAGCGAATGTAATTATTGAAATAATAATGTGTGTGATATTTACTGTACTGTAATCAACATTCATAAGAACTACAATAGGACTTGCAAGTACTAAACCCAATATTCCAGAGTATGTATAGGTAAAAAATTCTTTAAGCAGATACTCAATAAGTTTTGCAATTAAGAATATACCAAGTAAAACACCTACTCCAAAAGGCAACAAAATAGCTAGATAATGCAATATAAGCGCAGAATCAAAATTCTTTAGAGCAAGTATAAATCCTGAGATAGTAGCAAGTATAGAATCATAATAACCAAGCAGAACCAATATCATTGATCCAGATACGCCAGGTATTACCATAGTTGCTGATGCGATAGCACCTAGAAATACCATAACAATAGCGGTGACCAATCCTGGCTGTATTTCATGATTAACTGCTCCACTTTGAACTTTTACATATTGCAACAATATAATTAGCGCAAAAAATACTAGACAAATACTAATTGCAACTTTATTTATTTTTTTCTTATCAAGATTTTTAACTATTGCAGGTATTCCACCCAAAATGAGGCCTATAAAAGCAGTGTTTGTTGGAAGTGGGTATACATCAAAAGCATAGCTTAGAATAATAGAGCCTCCACCAATACCTATCAACATTCCCAGTAAATATGGAAATAGAATTTTTAGACTTTTTATAAACTGTTTGAATATATGGGTTATGCAATAAATTAAAGTATCATATATACCCATTGATACCATCATAGTTCCACCTGACACCCCAGGTATAATATTTGCAATGCCAATCACTGCTCCACGAAGAATATCAAATAAGAATTTCATTTTTCCTCCTAATTATTATAATCGCTAATATCAAGACTCAATACGCTGGAAACGCCCTTCTCTGCCATGGCTATTCCATACAAAGAGTCGCAACGTTCCATAGTTCCTTTTCTATGTGTAACAACAATAAATTGAGTGTTGTCCGAAAATAGTTTAAGATAATCAGCAAAATTATTAATATTTGCATCGTCCAATGCAGCTTCTATCTCGTCAAATATACAAAATGGAGATGGACGAAGTTTTAACATGGCAAATATCAAAGCTATTGCAGTAAGAGAGCGCTCTCCACCACTGAATAAGCTTAGCATCTGCTTTTTCTTACCTGGTGGTTGTACTATTATCTCTATGCCACATTCTAAAGCATTGTCAGGATCAGTCAATTTTAATTCGCCGTTGCCACCACCAAAAAGCTCAGAAAATGTCTCGGAAAAGTATTCTTTTAACTTACTGAAACTTTCTACAAATTGCTTTTCCATATTTTTCAGCAATATGCTTATTATCTTATTTAAATCATCAATAGATTTTTGCAGGTCTTCCTTTTGAACTATCAATTCTGAATGACGGGTCTGCAACTCACTATATTCATTTATAGCATTTACATTCACACTACCAAGAGCTTTTATGTCTTCATTTATTTGATTTACTCTTGTTTGAGCAGCTGCTTTATCGAATTTTTCGTTCTGCCTAAAGCGCTCTGCACCAGAGTATGTAAGTTCAAAACGAGTCCATAGATTGTCACACAATAATTTTTTCTCGGAAGATATGTTTGAAATCTGTATTTCAAGAGAGTGTTTTCTATCTAATGATTTAAGATGACTTTTTGAAATGTTCTTTTCTTCTTCTTGCATAGAACGTATTTTCTTACTGCTTTCAGAACGATTTCTCTCTATTTCTCTTTGTTCATTTTCTAAACTTTCCAGAGCATCTTCTTCACTCTTTAGATCTTGTAAAGCTTTAGAAGAGTTTTCTAATAGAATATCAAATGTATAACGTAAATTATTTATTTCGTTTTTTATTGATTCTTCTTTAGCTTTGTATTCAGACAATATATTTTGTTTTGTGTTTTCATCTTTCTTTAGCTGTTGAAATTCATGCTCAATATTGCTGTGATTAAGTTTGATACTAAGCATAAGCTCCTGCATGTCGGAGTAAATTCTTTCTTGCTTAGTATGCTCTGAATCAAGGATATTGATTCTCTCATTCAATTCAGCGTTCTCTTTTTCAATGTCGCTATGTTCTCTTGTAACGCTGCTTAGGCTATTTTCTATATCGCTAATACTCTGTTTTAAAGAATTTATTGCGTTTTGCAGTTCTTCTTCTTTTTCATTAAAGCTATTGGAATCATTGACAGCAGCTTTAAGAGCTTCATTCAGCTTTATCAAATTTACTTCTCGCTCGTGGCAAAGCAAACCTAATTTCTGCCTATCTGTCTCAAGGTTTTCTCTTTTATCTGCTAGAGTAAGATATTGATTCTTTGTTAATTCCAGCTTGCTTGATTCGCCTTTTATTTCCTCGCTAAGCTCATTAAGTAGCCTATTACGAGATAGAAAACCAGAGTTTTTTGTTCTAACAGATCCACCTGTTATAGAGCCTCCACTATGCATTACATCACCTATAAGGCTAACCATTCTCAATTTACAATTATTTCTGCGTATTGATATACCATC
This sequence comes from Eubacteriales bacterium, assembly GCA_034180455.1. GTDB lineage: Bacteria > Bacillota > Clostridia > Christensenellales > Aristaeellaceae > JAAZPT01. The sequence goes on along the minus strand of JAXFOG010000019.1, from coordinate 24,544 downwards.
ATCAATACTTTTTATAATTAATGTTCTACCTAGGAGGTTTTCAACGATATTCTTAAACTTAGGATCATAAGAAATAAGATTGCTTGCCGTATCTATATAGCTATCTCTACTTATATTTTTAAGTTCATTTGAATTGATATTATAGGGAAGCACAGAGCTAATTGGTAAAAATGTTGCTCTACCAGCCGAACTTTTTCTAAGATCTTCAATAAGTATCTTTGCACTTTCTTCATCTTCGCAAACAATGTTTTGCAAAGCTCCACCAAGTACCATATCAATAGCAATTTCATATTCTTTGGGTACATTGATTATGCTTGCTAAAGTGCCATATACCTTATCCATATTGCGCCTTTTGGCACATTGCATTGCGTATTTAACTGCAGGGGAGTATCCTTCGTATGATTTTGCAAGATCCTGCATAGTTTTTAATCTAGAAGATTTAGCGCTTATATTATTATTTATTTCATCTATCTGGAGTTTTAGCTTTCGCATTGAAAGTATAGTTTCTTCAAGTGATTTATTTATCAAAGAAAGCTTATTGTCTTCTTCAGCTTTTAGTTTTTCTTCTTTATCGTAGCTACTTTGTATCTCATCGTATTTCTTTTGAAAAGCAGAATTAGCCTCTTTAAGCTTGGATAAGCTACTCTCAAGATCAGACGCTCTTTCTTGCATTTGTTCTTTAATAGCTAAAAAGCGAGCTTTGCTTGATTCACTTTTATTCAAGCTATTCATATTTTCTATTAGCTTTTCTTTGGAGTTTTCTAGATTAGAAGTGATTTCTAGAAATTTATTGTGTTCATTTTCTAGATTTTTTTCGTGTTCAAAAAGCTCTTTTTCAGCTTGCTCAAGTTTGGACTTAATTTCTTCTGTCCTTATACGCACACTATCGTCATCGCTAGTAATATTGGTACGTTTTTGAGCTATTTCGTTTAGTTCTTCATTTAGCCTAGAAACGTTTTCTTTGTTTTTTTCCAGCTCAAACTCACTATTATTTTTTATTTCTCTAGTCTCAACCAAATGCTTATTTGCTAATATAACCTTTTCTGCAATTATGCTTGCAGTCTCTTCATACTTTATTGAATTTTGTTGTTCTGTTTCAATAAGTTTTCTGAGATCAGATACATTTTTTTCAAATTCAGCTATATCTATTTCTATTGCTGCAAGGTTTTTTTCATTCAATTTTTCTTTAGCATTTAATCTATCGTAGTCTACCAAGAAAAGTGCAGCACTTAGATCCTTGAGCTCTTCACTTAGGGCAAGATATTTTTTTGCATTGTTTGCTTGCTCAAGAAGAGGACCAAGCATACGCTCTTGCTCATAAGCTATATCATTTATCCTTAGAAGATTTTCTTCTGCACGACTTAATTTTAATTCGCTCTCGCGCTTCTTTAATTTGTAGTAGTTTATGCCAGCTGCTTCTTCAAAAACAGCTCGCCTATCTTCAGTCTTTCTAGATAAAATTTCATCTATTTTTCCTTGACCTATTATTGAATAGCCCTCTTTGCCTATTCCTGTATCGCTAAATAATTCTATTATATCTTTTAATCTGCATGGACTATTATTTATTTCATACTCGCTTTCGCCGCTTCTGTATACCCTGCGAGTAACCATTATTTCAAGATAATCGGGATGTAATGAATGATCATCGTTATCAAATATAAGGCTTACTTCACAAAAATTCATTGCCTTTTTCTTTTGCGTGCCATTAAAAATTACATCTTCCATTTTTCCGCCACGCAAAAGACGAGGGTTTTGTTCCCCCAAAACCCATCTTACTGCATCTGCTATATTGCTTTTTCCCGAGCCGTTTGGCCCAACGATACCCGTAATATTTTTCGGAAATACAAACTCGGTTTTATTGCAAAAGCTTTTAAATCCGTTTAGTATTAGCTTATTAAGCCTCATTAGACACTTCCTTGTGCAAAACTTGCAGAGCTTTTTTTGCAGCTAACTGTTCTGCGTTTTTTTTGCTTCCTGCTACTGCTTTGCATATTTGTTTACCGTTAATATATAATCCTATTTCAAAAGTTCTGTCATGTGCAGGCCCTGAACTTGATAATAATTTATATTCTGGCAGTTCAAGTTTTTGTGCTTGCAGTAATTCCTGCAAGTCTCCCTTGCTGTTTCCAGAATCTTCGGAAAGCATATCTGGTATATTGCTATAAAGTGTGAATAAAATTTTTGTAAGGTTATCTAAATCGCTATCAAGATATATTGCAGCTACAAGCGCTTCAAATGCATCCTCCAAATTATGAGCGTTTTCTCGCCCTCCCATTGAAGACATGCTAGAAGACATCTTAAGATATCTACCCAAGTTTATGCTTTTTGCAAGTCTAACCAGGGCATCTCTGCATACTAATTTGACACGCATAGAGGTGAGCCAACCCTCATCATCATCGGGGTACTTTTCAAAAAGATATCTGCTTACAACCAACTGTAATACAGCATCGCCTAAAAATTCCAAACGTTGATTATCAGGAGCATCAGCATCTTTTATTCGAGACGATGGATGAGTAAGAGCAAGTTTAAGCAGATTTTTATTTTTAAATGTATAATTTATTGAGTGTTGTAAACTCTCCATATCTATTTACAATTATTCTTCCACGGAGTTTTCTATATATTTTACTACGTCACCAACAGTCTTTAATGTAAGAATAGCACCATCATCTACTTCAATATCAAATGCATTTTCCATTTCAATAATTAGAAGCATTACATTTGCGCTATCAGCTTTCAGATCTTCCACAAGCTTACTGTCCAATGTGATTTTGCTTTCATCTATGTGAAGTTGTTTTACTAAAATTTCTTTTACTTTATCAAAAATCATATATTCCTCCATATATTATAAATTTTGCTTTATGAGCTCTGGCACATTTGCCTCTACCATTTTAATTGCCTGTTTTATAGCAGAGTATATTGAATGTGAATTGCTTGATCCATGAGCCTTGATTACGGCTCCATTTACTCCAAGCAAAGGAGCTCCACCTATCTCTGAATAATCAAGATTTGTTTTAAAGCGTTTAAAGGCTGGTTTAGCAAGCATTGCACCAACTTTACTTCTTTTGTCTGCAAAAATTTCTTTTTTTAGCATAGACATAAGAGCTACTGAGATGCCTTCTGTATATTTCAGAACAACATTACCTACGAAACCATCGCATACCAACACATCAGCCAAATTATTAGGTATATCTCTTGCTTCTACATTGCCAATAAAGTTTAATTTGCTATTCTTTAATAATTGATATGCAGATTTTCTAAGTTCATCGCCTTTTTCTTCCTCTGCACCAATATTTATAAGGCCTATTCTTGGGGAGTCAATATTCATCACTCCTCGCATATATGCTTGACCCATATTAGCAAACTGCAATAGATACTCTGGCAAACAGTCTACATTTGCACCAGAATCAATTAGCATAGAAAAAGACTTTGTGTTTGGAATAAGTGTTCCTATTGCTGGGCGATCTATGCCATCTATTCTACCTAGGCGAAACATTGAACCAGCGAGAACAGCGCCAGTACTGCCAGCAGACAAAAAAGCATCAACAGATTTTTCTTTCAATGCAAGCATGCCCTTTACAATAGCAGAATCGTTTTTTCTGCGAATAGCCATTACTGGCGATTCATTATTGCTAATAGTTTCGCTACATTCATCAATATTTAATCTGCTTTCGTCATAATCCTTATTACTTAGCTCATTTTGAATTTGCAATTTATCGCCTGCAAGCACAATATTAAGCTTAGGAAAGTGATCGAGTGCTTTTATAGCTCCGCCAATCGTAGAGTGAGGGGCATTGTCGCCTCCCATTGCATCAATATAAATACGCATAGTCTCTCCTATTAAAAGAAATACATAGCTATACTAGCATAAAAGCCTATAATTGTAAAGCAAACATAGCCTTTGAAATCTTGACAAACAACACCTTCATACATAATATTATACTATAATGTTCAGGAGAAAATATGGATAAAACTATTGTAATTCCAGGTTCAAAAAGCGAAACTATTCGCGCCATAATTATATCCTCATTATTTGGAGGCAAAATCATTAATCCTTCAAATTCGGAGGATGCTGTTGCAGCGTGTAATGTCGCAAAGTCATTGGGAGCAAAAATTGCTTGGGATGATTGTTTAAATATCATTCCAGGAGAAACAACAAACATTAACTTAAACATATATAGCAGTGCAACAGCATTCAGAATAGGGCTATTAAGTTTACTTTCCACTATAGGAGAGGCAAACATAACTATGAGTGAGCAACTCGCAGTGCGAGATATGGGAAAGCTTTATGAATTTCTTCAAGAAAATAATATATATTTCAAAAAAAATAATAACAATCTTTATTGTAAAGGTATACTTGATAAAAATGAATATTGCATATGTGACGACAATTCCTCCCAGCTACTTTCAGGCATATTAATATCCATGGGGCTAAGAAGGATAAAAGGAATAGTTAAATTTTCAAATATTCCATCATTTGATTATGTTCTTCTTACAATAGCTGTCCTTAAATGTTTTAATATAGAATGTAGCTTAGAAGATAAAGCTATATATGTTGATGCAAGAAAAGCAAAAAATACTGAATTAAAAATTCATAGTGATGCATCTTCGCTAGCACCGTTTCTAGCAGCTAAGGCTTTAGGATATGAGTTTGAAATAAAGACTGAGATAGATAAAAATCAAGCAGATAGTGTTTTTATAGATATTTTGATGAAGATGGGATTCTGTGATAGTAAACTAAAGTTTTCAAATACGAAATCGATAAAACCTATAACATTAGATTGCAATGGCTTCCCAGATATTGTTCCATTTATTGCTTTGTTATGTACTCAAACTAATGGTACAAGCGTGCTTAAAAATCTATATAGACTCAAGAATAAAGAATCAGATAGGATACATAATACTGTAAAAATTCTTAGTTTTTTAGGTGCCAATATTCATACCGACGGAAACGGTATAATTATTCAAGGGAAAAAAGAAATGTGGGAAGGTGGATTAGACATTGAAACCTATAACGACCATAGGATGCTTATGCTTGCTGCAATAGCTAGCCTTAATTGTAAAAAGACGAACAGATTAAATAATTGCGATGCTGTTAATAAATCATATCCAAAGTTTTGGGAAGACTTTAGAAAAATAGGTGGCAAATATGAATGTATGGAATAATATAGAATTATTTGGTGAATCTCATGGCTTTGCTGTTGGGGTAGTTATTAAAAATATTCCGGCTGGGATTAAAATTGATAATTCATATATCTCACAAATGCTCATTAGACGTAAGGCTGGACAGATGGGTACAAGCTCAAGAATAGAGGAAGATAAGCCCATTATTTTAAGTGGTATATTCAATGGCTATACTACTGGAGAGAATATTTGCGTTATATTCAAAAATGATAATGCAGAATCTTCTGAAAATACCAGGATTTATATACCACGTCCAGGTCATGCAGATTATACAGCGTCAGTTTCTTCAAAAGGCTTTGCTGACTTAAGAGGTGGAGGAGCGTATTCCGGTAGGCTTACGCTTGGACTCATATATGCAGGTGCTATTGCAAAACAGTTTTTATCTATGAGAGATATAGAGGTTTTGGCAAAGATAAAAAGTATAGCATATATAAGCGATACAGAAATTGATACTATTAACCCAGATATAGATGCAATAATGGATTGTCAAAAAAAAGAGCTGCCGATGATAAGCGAAACTGCAGCCAAGCAAGCAGCAGAACTTATTAAGCAAACTGCATTCCAAGGAGACTCTCTCGCTTCTTCTGTTGAATGTATTATATACAATTTACCAGTTGGACTAGGTAGTAATTTTTTTGATAGCTGTGAGTCACAGTTGTCGCAGGGACTATTTGCTATACCTGCTGTAAAAGGAATACAGTTTGGTAAAGATCCAAGCACATTAATATATGGCAGCAATTATAATGATGAATTTACCTATATTGACAACATAATAAAGACAAAGACAAATAACTGTGGGGGAATACTTGGAGGTAGAACAAATGGCATGCCTATGTATTTTGATGTAAATATCAAACCAACGCCTTCAATAGCAATGACTCAAAATACCGTTGACATGAAAGAACATGAGAACACAAAAGTCGATACACGTGGCAGAAATGATTCGTGCATAGGCATTAGGGCATGTGCTGTTGTAGAGAGTGTAGCAGCACTTTGGACGATGTATAGTCTATTAGGTATGAATGAATGAAAATAAAAGTTGCTGTTCTTGGTGTGCTTATTTGTATAAGCTGCATACTTGCTTCAATACTTTCTCAAGTGATTTTTCCTCACTATTTAAATAGTCTTTTTATTAAACATGCAGATTTTGCCGAGGTTGGTTTAGATTCTAAAGATTCTATTGAAATTGCAACATTAATTTCTAATTATCTCTTAGGCAGGCAAAATAGTTATGAAGTAGAAGGAAGAGAAGACATTAATTCCAAATTTTCTAACAGAGAAGTCTTACATATGCAAGATGTTAGAAATATATTTCTAATGATAAAGTACGGCTTCTATCTAGGTAGCTTTTTATCTGCAACAATCTTTTTTATGGTAAAAGGCAAAATATTAGCTAATAAAAAATTATATTTATTTGGTTTGATTATTCCAATTTTAATAATTTTACTTATAAGCATTTTTGCATCAATAAACTTTGATAAGGCATTTGTGATTTTACATAAGATCATTTTCACAAATGATTTTTGGATACTGAAACCCAGAAGAGATTTTATAATAAGTTTTATGCCTATCGAATTATTTTTTGATATGGCAAAGAATATGTTATTATTATTCATTATTCTTATTAATATATTCATGATTCCATTACTTAGAAAATGCAATAATTGAATTTTTTAAAGCTTTGTAATATAATAATTAGATGAAAATAGGAGAGTAAAAATATGATAGATGAAATTGACAATACACAAAAAGTTGAAGAGGTTGAAGAGATTAAAGAAGTTGAAAATGCTATAGAAGATAAATCTCAACCTACAGAAGAAAAACAAAAGAAAGGATGGAAAAAAGAGCTGAAGGAATGGCTTGTAGCTATATTATTTGCAGTAGTTGTAGCTTTAATAGTACGTACTTTTATTTTTGAGCCTGTGAGAGTATCAGGTGGTTCAATGAAAGAAACTTTACAGAATAATGAAATAATGATAGTTACGAAGTACGATTATTTGCTTGGCAAGCCAAACAGATTTGATATTGTAATTTGCCATTATCCTGGAAGAAAAGAAACCTTTGTTAAACGTATTGTCGGACTACCAGGAGATACCATATCGATTTCTAATGGTAAACTCACTGTAAATGGTATTGAGTATGAAGAAGATTACATTACTCATAGACCAAACTATCTAATTGAAGATTATACTAATGGTGAAGATGAATACTTTGTGCTAGGTGATAACAGATCAAACTCAAACGACAGTCATATTATAGGTCCAATTCATAGAAATCAGATTATAGGTCATTCCAGACTTGTAATATATCCTTTCAACAAAATAAGGACCCTGGATATTACACCTAGCAAGTAATATATAGAATAGTATTAGGAGAAATTATGGATAAACTTGAAGCCGTCTTTTTTGATTTAGATGGTACATTGATAAATACACTCGGAGATATAAGCAACTCATACAATAAGGCTTTAGAACAGCTTGGACTTGAATCTCATTCTGAGAGTGAATACAGAAATTTTTTAGGCAATGGATCATATGTACTTTGCCAAAGACTTTGTGGTGAGCAACATAAGGACAAAGCAGAGGAATTAAATTCTATAGCAAAGAAGATTTATAAAGATAATTGCACTGAGTTTTCATACCCATATGAAGGAATAGAGGATGCAGTTGAGGTGCTTGCAAGCCGTGGAGTTTATTGCTGCTTGCTAAGTAACAAGCCTGATGAAATAACACAAATAATAATGGATGATTTCTTCCCAAAAGAAAGATTCGCTTTGGTATCAGGATTAAAAGATGGTAAAAAACCTAAGCCGGATGTTGATTATTTGCTTGAAATATGCAAAGAATTAGATGTTGATCCTAAAAATTGTATATTTTTAGGAGACTCTCAAGTGGATATTCAAACGGCTAGAAATGCTAACATGAAGGCAGTTGTATGTAGCTGGGGATTTCGCGATCGCTCAGAACTAGAAGAAGAAAAACCTGATTTAATAATAGAGGATACTGCAGATATTGCTTCTTTGCCAGAGATATTTATGAATTTGGAGAGATAAGCCATGAATTATGTATTTATGACCGATAGCAATTCGGATTTGCCTTTGGAACTGCAACAAAAATATAGTATTCCACTTGTATATATGCCATATACTATTGGAGGGCAGGAATATTTTTCAGAGCTAGATAAGCCGGGATATTTAGAAGATTTTTATAAAAGAATGAGAAATGGAGAAGTATCTATTACTTCATCCTTGAATACTCAAAGTTATCTTGAGTATTTTGAGCCTTATCTTAAAGATGGAAAAGATATACTGTTTTTAGCTTTCTCTTCTCAACTCAGTTGTACTTTTGAGCATATTATAGAAGCAAGAGAAGAATTATTAAAAATATATCCAGACAGGAAGTTTGAAGTAGTAGATACGTACAGCATTTCTTTGCCACAGACTATTCTTGTATTGCGTGCGCATGAGATGTATAGGGCAGGCGCTAGTATGGATGATATAGTCAATTGGATATTAGAAAATCGTCTTAAATCGCAGGTTTATTTCTTAGTAGATGATCTTGTTTATTTCAAACGTGGGGGAAGAGTTAGTGGATTAGCTGCTTTTATGGGTACATTGCTATCTCTTAAGCCCATTATTACTCTTACTAGAGAAGGAAAACTTCAACCAGTTGAAAAAGCGCAAGGCAGAAAGAAAGCCATACGTTCAATTATTTCTTTAACAAAGGAAAATATAGAGAATCCACAGGATCAGGAGATAATAATTTTGCAGGCTGATTGCATGAAAGAAGCCGAAGAATTAAAAGAGATTATTAAAAATGAGTTTCCAAATGCTAAGAGCATAAGAATCTGCGCTGTAGGTCCTGTAATTGGTTCACATTCAGGTCCTGGCACCCTTGGAATAGCATTTATGGGGAAAGAAAGACCATATTAATTTTTCCTTGATTAAAAATAACTTTTATGATAACATATTTTAGTATAATTTGAGTATTTTCTTTTTTGGAGGTATATATAATGAGCACAGCAGAGTTAATAGTTGGTATCATTCTAATGATATCTGCTATAATAATGATAGTTTCAGTTCTTATGCAGCAGAGTAAACAGCAAGGCTTAGGAGCAATTGGTGGTGGCGATGCAGAGTCTTTCTTTGGTAAAAGCAAAGGCTTGGATTCAAAATTAGCTATGATCACAAAAGTTTCTTCAGCTATATTCATTGTTCTGAGCTTAGTTATGGTTATTATTAGCAAATAAAAAGCTTGCCTAAGCAAGCTCTTTCAAATGCATTCTAATTGGATGCATTATTTTTTTGTATTTTTTCAAATGCACTTCTAATTCCGTAATGCCTTAAACTGAATTTATATTCACTTCCTGGCATTTTTGCCCAAATTATTGCATTGTCTTCGTCAATAAAATAAATATCTATGTCATTGTGTGGAAATGCAATTCGCAAATCAAACTCTCTGTTGGGTATTTTTGCCTCTCCATTTATACGAGTAAGATAGAATGCTATTTTTCTAAGCTCATCTTCCGATAGAACTTTTTTTAGAACTTCCTTTCTAGATACCATTATTGTTGGTTTATCAGATATTAAATCTATATTATAGAGCATGTCTATCTTATCTTTATAAATTAGTAATGATCTACTAAAGCTTATCATTTTATAGCCGTAATAAATCCCTAAAATAACAAAGAGTATAGTAACAACTAATATTACTAAAAAACCTTTTTTGATATACATATTTAGCTTAAAATTTTAAGTTGTTTATTTTTTCAAAAACTTCTTCAGCATTTGGACCCAATATAGATATGGCAGGCTTGCACATGAAACAATGATTTATAACCTCGTTTATATTGTCCATGGTTATGCTATCAATATCTTTTATTATTTGATCCTGGCTTGGTACTGTGCCACACAAAAGTAATGATCTGCCTATTCTACTCATTCTTGCGGCACTGCTTTCCATACTGAATTCCAAAGAACTCATAATTTGTGCTTTTCCAATATTAAATTCCTTATGTGTAATATAGGAATGTTTTAATTTTTCAATTTCATCTGTTAGAGCTTTTATTACAGCCACAGCTGACTGAGAGTTGGTGCCGGCGTATATACATAGCGTACCCAATTCCGCATATTTATTTGTATATGAGTATACACTATATGCAAGACCAAGTTCTTCTCTCACTTTTTGAAAAATCCTTGAGCTCATACCACCACCTAGTATGTTGTTTACGACACTCATTGCATATTCCATATTGCTATTTAATTCATAAGCAGGATACGTAAGCAGTATATGATCTTGTTCAATATCCTTGTTAAGATAACTACTTCCTAGTTTTAGAGTGTTTTTGCTCTTTTCAATGCTAGTGGTTTTGTTTGGTGAAGAAGAAAAAAGCTCTTCTGTTATTTTAATTAGTTCTTGCTCATTATAATTTCCAACAACAGAAATCACTATATTACTAGGAGTATAATGTTTTTGCCAATAAGAACATAGATCTTTTCTGCTATATGATTTAATAAGCCTTTCTGGCCCAAGTATTGTCTTACTTAGTGAGCCTTCATGCACAGAGCCTGCAGCAATATCACTTATCAAATCTTCAGGAGTATCCAAAGACATAGCTATTTCTTCTAGAACTACTTGCCTTTCTTTTTCAAGCTCAATTTCATCAAATCTAGGCCTGTATACTAAATCACAAAGCATTTCTAAGCCCTTGTACATATCTCTATCCAGCGATCTTACATAAAAACATGTACAATTCTTGCTTGTAAATGCATTCATACCAGCACCAATTGAGTCCATTTCTTCTGCAATATCACGTGAAGTTCTAGTATCAGTGCCTTTAAAAACCATATGTTCTATGAAATGACTTAGACCATTTTCATTATCAAGCTCATTTTGTGATCCCACACCTACCCATATACCCATACTAAGGGTGTGAAGATGAGGAAGATTTTCACCAATCAATCTTATTCCATTATCTAATTTATAGTTTAGCATGTTACCTCTTCTATACAAACAAAAAGGGGATAGGCCCCTTTTTGTTATTTTTCTTCGTTGTGTTCATTGTGATTTCTACGAGGTGGGCGATGCCTTTCCTTATTGTCTTTTTTAGAATCGGATTTTTTAGCACTGTAATCAATGTCAGTTCTAATCAAGTTAACTCTGCCCTGAGCATCTATCTCTGTAACTTTAACAGGGATAAAGTCTCCCTCTTTCATCACATCTTCAACTTTTTCAACTCGATTTTCAGCCATCTTGCTTATATGAAGCATGCCATCTTTTCCAGGTAGTAGCTCCAAGAAAGCTCCAAAGCTCATTAATCTTACTACTTTACCAAGATATTCGTCGCCAACCTCAACATCTTTTGCAATACCAAGTATTATGGATTTTGCCTTTTCAGCTGCATCTGCATCAGGAGTAGCGATGAAAACTCTACCGTCATCCTCAATATCAATTTTGACACCAGTTTCGTCAATGATCTTATTTATCATCTTTCCACCGGGTCCAATTACCTCACGAATCTTATCTGGATCAATTGTAAAGCGAATGATCTTTGGAGCATATTTGCTTAGATCCTTGCGAGGTTCACCTATGCAATCAAGCATGAGTTTTAATATATATAGTCTTCCGTCTAGAGCCTGCTTTAATGCCTGGCTTAGTATCTCTTTGTTTATTCCTTTTATCTTAATGTCCATCTGTATGGCAGTGATACCGTTCATAGTTCCAGCAACCTTGAAATCCATATCACCAAGGAAGTCTTCAAGGCCCTGTATATCCGTCAGCACCACTACTTTTCCTGTTTCTTTATCTTGAATAAGGCCCATTGCGCATCCTGCTACTGGAGCATGAATTGGAACACCTGCATCCATTAAAGAAAGGGTACTGCCACATACACTTGCCATTGAACTGGATCCGTTACTACTCATTATTTCGCTTACAAGACGAATAGCATAGGGGAATTCATCTTCTGAAGGTATTACAGGTAACAAAGCTCTTTCTGCTAATGCTCCATGACCAATCTCGCGTCGTCCTGGACTCTTTGAACGGCCTGCTTCACCAGTGGCATATGGTGGGAAATTATAGTGATGAATATATCTCTTGAAATCCTCGTCGCTTAAACCATCTAATACTTGACCATCGCTTATAGGACCAAGTGTTGTAACGGTAAGAGCCTGAGTTTGCCCACGAGTAAATACAGCACTACCATGTGTTCTTGGTAAAACTCCAACCTCACACCATATAGGCCTAATTTCTGTAAGACCACGACCATCTGGGCGTATACCCTCTGTAAGTATCTTTTTACGCATAACTTCTTTATTGAGGTTATATAGGGCATCTAGTATTTCTACTTCTCGTCCCTCAAATTGTTCTGCAAAATGCTCAAGAGTTTCAGATTTTACAGCCTCTTCTCTTTTGGATCTTTCATCTCTATCAAATGTATCGAATGAGTATACACATTTGTCATAAGCAAACTCTCTTACAGCATCTGCAACATCGTCACCAGTCTGCTGAATAAATACTTCGGATTTCTCTTTGCCTATTTCTTTAACTATTTCATTTTGAAAGGCAACAAGCTTTTTGATTTCTTCATGCGCAAAGAGTATACCATTAAGCATAACTTCTTCGCTTAACTCTTCTGCTCCAGCTTCAACCATCAGTACAGCGTCTTCGGTTCCAGCAACAGTAAGATGCATTTTGCTTTTTTCTGATGTTTCTGCATCAGGGCAAACCACATATTGTCCGTCTACATAGCCTACAACTACAGCAGCAGTAGGGCCACCAAAAGGTATATCACTTACAGATAATGCAACAGAAGAACCTAACATTGCAGGGATCTCTGGAGGAACATCAGGATCAATGCTTAAAACAGTTATAAGAACTTGAACATCATTTCTCATTCCCTTATTAAACATAGGTCTTAGAGGTCTATCTATAAGTCTACATGTGAGTATGGCTTTTTCACTTGGCCTGCCCTCACGCTTCAAAAATCCTCCTGGTATTTTACCTACTGAATATTGCTTTTCTTCAAAATCAACATTCAATGGGAAAAAATCTATACCTTCTCTAGGCTTAGGACTCATTGTAACATTAACCATTACAACGGTATCGCCCATTCGCACCCATACGGACCCATTGGCCTGCTGTGCATATTTTCCAAATTCAAACCTAAGCTCTTTTCCAGCTAAGTTTGTTGAAAACACTTTACCTTCCATAAAAATTCCTTTCTTACTCCACTCTACATACAACTACCAATTATTTTAAAAGGCCGGCTTCATGCCGACCTTTTAAACGCAAGTAAATCTCCGACACGAAAAGTTATTTGCGTAATCCTAACTTTGCAATAAGCTCACGATAGCGCTCAATATCTGTGCTGTACAGATAGTCTAACATTCCACGACGACGACCTACCATTTGTAGCAAACCGTGACGACTGTGATGGTCTTTCTTGTTGGTGCTAAGGTGTTCGTTTAGATTGTTGATTCTCTCTGTAAGTAGTGCTATCTGCACTTCAGGAGATCCAGTATCGCCTTCGTGACGAGCATATTCCTTAATAATTTCTTGCTTAGTCATAATATCCTCCTAAAATATCCTTGTCCACTATACTAAGTAATGGGTCGGAGTGATCCTCAAAACATAGCATAGGGTACTAATGTTTACCGGGTGAGTATATCATTTAATTTGAATTTTGTAAAGCATTAATGCCGTTTGATTTATCGGAAGGTTCTTTTTCTATAACAAACAGCAGAAGTAAAAAGCCAATAATGTTTAGAAGAATTCCTGACATTAGAGTGACATTCATTCCAAATTTATTTAGTAGATATCCCCCAAAGAAACTAGAAACCACAACTGCTAATGTACCAGACATACTCATAAACATTTGACCTTTTACTTGATCTTCTGCTGGAATAACATTGCTTACATAATATACTTGGGCTGGGATATAGAACCCAAAACTTAATAATTGCAAACTTTGAGCAAAATATAATCCATATAAAGTTTTCGCTGAATAAGTGCAGAATATTTTTACAAAAAACATAAATGATGTAATTATTAAAATGCGAGCATTGCCGCCCAAGCGTTTTTTGGCAAATGGATATAATACCATGCTTACAAGCTCAAGGGCAGCAGAAAGACCAAGTGCTATTCCTAAATTAGAAGCATCTCCTCCAACTCTTACTACTACATGAAAAAGATAACTGCTTATTAGCGAAGGAGAATAATAAACCAAAAATAATGCAAATGTTGTCATCATAAATCTTTTGTTTCGCATCACAAAATTTATAATGTCCTTTGAAGTGTTAGACTCCATAGTGACAAATTTTTTGGGAGCCTTGAACGTTAAGACCATTATTAAATATACCAAACTGGAAGATATATAATATGGCATCGTGATACTGGCACCAAATTTTTCTGCGAGCATACCGAATACAATGGATGTGCCTGCAAATGCAATAGAACCAAATCCCCTTGCTATACTGTAATTGAGCTTTGTCCCTCTTGTAATATGCTCTGTAGAAAGAGAATTCAGTAACGGAACTTGAATAGCAATCGAAAGTAGCAAACATGTATAGAACACCAAAAAAAGGCCACACCTATTGCTTATTAAATGTGTAGCAAGGGCAAATAAAATAGATACACTTGTGTTGATTGCAATAATATGTTTTATTCTTAACTTTAATGAATGATCAGCAAATGATGCTACATAAGGCTGTATAAATAGCGATAATAAATTAGCAATTCCTATTACAAGACCTGTTTGGAACGAATTGTATCCATTATCTGATAAATAGTAGGCTACAAATCCATTTACAAAGCACACATGTATCCAAAAGCTTATTTGTATAAATGTATAATGTAATGTAAGCCTTTTTTCATTTACATCATTCACTAAAATCACTCCCTCTTTATAGACAAGGCAATAGTAGCATATTTGATAGAAAAGTCAACATAATAAAAACTGCTCTAAATGAGCAGTTTGTTTATATATTACTTATTCTCATTTGTATCTTCACTATTTTCATTTTGCTCTAGATCTTTTGCAATTTTAGGGTCAATATATGAAAATCGCTCGGCTCTTAGTAGGGTGATTTTTTCATCTAAATCTTTTATTTCATTTAAAATTTTCTCAATATCAGTATGGAAACCCACACCTTTTTGCCATAAGTCATAACTCTCTCTTCCTAGTTTATTTATCAGTTCTGTTCTACTACTTTCAAGAGACATCTCTTTGGCTTTATATTTGGTATTTATTGCCATCTTGCTAGCAGTGTTACTTATTCCTTCCAAAGTTTTTACAATAATTTGTTTAGAATCATCAAAAAAGTTTCTCATATTTTCCTCCTATGGCTTAATAAGATCATCACGTAGACGATAGATAGTAGCTCCTCTGTCTTTCATATTGAACACATTTGCAAACCAATCGCCTGTTTTTACAGCATCATATTGCATATATCCCCAGCGCACTCCATCTATTCTTTTACCGTACATATTACTATCTGTCCAGTGAAGTGTATCGCTTGCAGAATTGTAATCTTCAATAAAATATAATGAGTGAGGTCCGTTGCCTCCACCATAGTCACCTACCATTTGAAAGAAATCACCCTTTTTCACAAGTGTCATAAGATGAAAAGCGTCTTTATAGTTCTCTTCTTTGCTTACATCTCTATTATATTTAAATTGATCAACTATTTCAAAAGGAGAACCATCCTCAGCACTTTCTATACGCCATTCAAGACCATATTGATATGGCTTGCTATCCTTTAGACTTCGGTTTTTTGGCATATGTAGTACTAAATCAGGATATGCTTGCATTCTGTAATCTTTAGAGAAAGTATCAAACAATCTCATAACAAAATTCTTGCAAACACCTATTTGATGATCTTCTTCAGCAGGTGCAAACATATATTTTTTGTCAGTAGAGTTTTCAAATGCCAGAGCTATCATTTTTCCAATAAGCTCTTCCTTAGGACTTAATATCTCTATGCTTTTTGTTAGGCTTGCTCCAGTAAAATCATCGTTTCTGTATGCAGTAATTTCAAGAGTCATTGGGTGAGGATGAGGCTCAAAACTAAGCTCGGAATCAATATTTTCGCCAACATAGTCTTTTGATATTATCATATTATTATACTTTAATGATATCTTATATGAGCCAACAAACTGCCCACTAGTTTTTATTTGAATTTTGCCACCATTAGTATAACTATGATTTGAATCAGGACTTGCAATATTAAATTGTGGCGTTATATTCATGTCTTCTAGACTAAAGTCTTCTGATGATGCAGACGAGAAAACGATGATCAGTAACAGAAAGATCAATAATTTTTTCATTATGTCTCCTCACAAATTATATTTATTGCCTTAGGCAGAATTTTTATTATTGCTTTATTTAATTCAAATATTTCTCCGTCACATTGAAAAAATATTGGTTCTTTGCTTTGGAATTCAATTTTTCTTGCTCTATAGAAGAGAACATTTTTATAGCGCAGCACTCTATTTCTAACTAATTCTGATAGATAGTATGCTATAAATATGCGAGGTACATCTTTTAAAATAATAATATCAAAGTAAGAATCATCTGGCTCTGCATAACTCGCTATTGGGATTCCTCCTCCTATATATTTTCCGTTTGCAATAGAACATAGTACTATCTTCTCATCAATTTCTATTTTGTCATCAATAATTATTTTTATTGAACTAGACTGGTGCTTTGCAATTGCAGTAAACAATCCTGCAATATAGGAGAGATTCCCTTTAATATGTTTACGAAATAAATTTGCATATTGCAATACAGATACATCAATCCCTGTGCCACTTACATTTAAAAATGGCTTATTATTTATAATACCAACATCCAAAGCTTTTTCTTTATAAGAAAGAATTTTCATAAGACTTTCTATTGGGTCTTGTGGCATTTTTATTGTTTTTACAAAATCATTACCAGTTCCAGCTGGGATTATGCCAAGTGGTGTTGATGTATTTATTAATCCGTCTATTATCTCGAATGTAGTACCATCTCCGCCAACGCTAAGCACCATATCTGTATTGTTTAAAACAGATTGTTCAGCAATATTTTTACCGTTGCCCTTAAACTTTGTAAAGAAATATCTATAAGGAATATTTTTGCTATCAAATATTTCTGTGATTTTATTAAATACAGTTTTTGAGTTACCGTTGCCTGCAATGGGGTTTACAATGATATCGATCAAGGTTTAATTACCTTCCCAATTATTATTCTGTGTGATGCTTTTAATAAGCCATTTACCATTTTCTTGAACCAATATTGCTGTATATTTTCCACTATGCCATTTTGGAGGGTACAAAGCTTTTTCATTTCCTTGTGCAAGCACTATTTCCCTATACTTTGGCAATACATTACCATCTATAAGAGGTATTCGTTCTATGAATTCAACGTTGGCAACATTATCCCATGGCCATGCCCATAACCATTTAAGCTCTATTCTATGATCTATACCACGAATCTTATACCAAGAGTAAGGAGATTGTCCATTTAGTTTTAACTGTAGACTTTTATCATTTTGCAAATATGCTGGTAAAAAATATTTATTAAGAGACTGGACATCATCACTGTACATTATAACTTGGGCTCGTTTTTCCATACCCTCTTTTACTATTATGTAAATGCTTGACGCATTCATTGCATAATAAAAAGTTATTAAAAATATGCCTATAACAATGCTAATTATAAACAATCTGCTTAATATATGTAATATCAGTCTGCGTATATATTTCATATATAACCCCTTCACTAATAGATAGCATTATACTAAAAAAAAGCTTATTTATCAATCATGATAAATAAGCTAAAAAGTTGATTAAAGAGTTATTTTAGTTGCTGAGTCTGTTGCCATCCAATATCCACAGCCGACTGATGTGATGTGGCATAGGGCCCAATTGCCTGTACTTGAGCAAGAGTTCTTGGGAAATGAATGCACAAGTGACCTGGGAAATTATTACTGCGCTTATTATTGTATGTACCATGAGGAACATTATGAGTAGTAGCAATATAAACACTTCCATCACTGAAACTTACCCATACTGGCTTTGGAGTCCATGTCGTTTTACCACCAAAAGCTCTGTTCATATTTTCTGTATCAAGAGCACTAATAGGAATACCATCTGCATGAGAGCCAGTACTGAATATTCTTATCTGCCAGCTTATGCCTGTAGAATAATCATAAAGAGTAACATTAGGATACCTTCTACACAAAGCTCTAACATAAGTGTACCAGTTTTCATAGCGTACATTTGCAGCCATTGGTAGATGTGTTGGTGGCAAGGCTTCTGGCTTAGGAGTGGGGGAAATACCTGGAGCAAGCTTTATTCTATCAGATTGCAATGCCTTTAATGTATTGAGGCCTGCGATTCCATCACGTTTCAGATTGTTTCTAGATTGGAACTGCATCAAAGCCAGCTGAGTTGCAGGTCCAAATTTTCCATCAGCATTTCCATTTAGATAACCGTAACTTATCAATTTCTCTTGCATTGCTTTAACAGAAGGATTATTGTCACCTTTTTTTAGTATGGTTGAAGTTTCATTCTGTCTCAAGCTACCTTTTGAATAGAGCACTCCAAGAGTTGAAGCTCCAGCTACACCATCGCTGGTAAGCTTATTTGCTCTTTGAAAAGCTTTTAAAGCTTTTTGTGTAGTTCTACCAAATTTACCATCAGAATTACCTTTTAAATATCCTAGAGATATCAATCTATCTTGAAGATTTTTAACAGCGTCACCACTATCGCCCATTCTTAAAGAAAGGTTTATTAAACTAGGATTAAGATTATTAACATTTGATGATGTATTGTAGTTTATTATGGCGTTTGCCGAATAGAGTCTTGTAAGAGTAGCTACATCTGCAATACCAGTGGCATTTATTCCGTTGGCTTTTTGAAAAGCCATTACTGCAGCTCTGTCATCAGCCATAAATTTGCCATCATTTCTTGCTCTGTAATAACCAAGCTCTGTCAATCTCATCTGCATATAAGATACATCTGAACCAGTGCTGCCTTCGCTAAGTGCTTTAGTATTTGCACTTATTGTAGGATATTGAATATTTTGATTGATACTAATTGTGGGCTTTACTGGCAAAGAAACTGCACTACCATCCTTTGCGATTGCATTTACTGAATACATTAAATTTAATGTATTTGTTCCAGCAACGCCATCAGCCTTTAATTTATTCTTTTTTTGGAAGTCCTTTACGGCTTGTATAGTTTTATCATCATATACAGAGGTTAATTTGCCCTCATAATAGCCAAGTCCAGTAAGCATTTTTTGTAGGCTTGTTACCTGTTTTCCACGTTTATTGCGTACCAGTTTTTCTGTTGGCATAGGAGGTGTTTTTGTTGGTACAGGGGTTGGCTTAACATCAGCAGGTATAGCTATTTTGCTATATATCATTGCTTGTGTATCAGCATTGGCTTTTCCTATTCCTCTGTTTATACCATTGTTTCTTTGAAACCTAGTTACTGCACTTCTTGTCTTTGGATCAAATATTTTTGTTATATCTGCACTATAATATCCCAGTTCTTTTAATCTTTTTTGAAGGTCGCCTACTGCCTGACCACGTGAGCCATACTCCATTGTTACGCCTTGTAATGGGGGAAGAGTCTTTACTCTAACATTTTGTTTAAACTTGTTTTTTACATAATTATCATATATTAATTTTTGTAAATTGTCGTCTGCTCGACCTGTTTGCTGTAATTTATTATTCTTCTGTAAGGCTTTTACGGCAGAAATAGTACCTCTGCCAAACTTCCCATCTATTTTGCCATCATAATAACGTAGCTCTGTTAGAGCCTCCTGTAGAGCTTCCACTTCATATCCAGTATTGCCAGAAGATAAAGCTCTATATTTTTCGGGCTCTGGAGTAGGAGTGGGCTTTGTACCAATCTGTACAAAATCCTTGCTGGCATATCCTGTTTTGCCATTGTATTCTATCTTATAAAACTTACCCTCGCTAGAAAGAAGCTTTATTATAGTTCCTTGCTCAAGTCTAAAATCCACTGTTGAGTTCATGCTAGGTCTTTTTCTGATATTTATTTTTTCTAGCACTAACCCATCTGTTGGATATTTTGCAGCATAAGCTATGTTGGCAAGCAACAAGGTTGTTGATAGTATTATGGCAACAACCGAAAGAAATAGCTTTAATGATAATTTTATAGATTTCATGGTATGACCCCCAAGACATAATATCTTATATGATTTTAAAATAAAAATAAAGAATTGTCAATATATTTAATACTTTAGTAATATTTTGTTTGTTATCTGTTATAATTGACAAAAACCCACTATATGTAATATAATCTCACTTATGCAGATGTTCGCATATAATGAAAGAATAAGTTTTGTTTGGGAGGAATTTCTATGCCAACAGATAATAATATAAGAGAACTTACTCAAGAAGGAATGAAAAAAGCAAAAGAAAAATTGGAATATCTTATAAGTGTTCGCAGGCCTGAGGTTGCAGAGCAAATTGCAGTAGCACGTGGATTTGGAGATCTTTCAGAGAACGCTGAATATGATGAAGCACGTAATGAGCAGAGCAAGCTTGAAGCTGAAATTTCTGAGCTTGAGGAGTATATACGTACAGCAGTAGTAGTAGATGATTCAAAGTTAAAATCTAATACTGTAAGCGTTGGAGCTACAGTTACAGTTTATAGCCCCGAACTAGGAGAAACCTATACATGGGATATAGTAGGCGCAAGAGAGAGTAATCCTGATGAAGGAAAAGTTTCAAGCGAGAGTCCTATTGGAAAGAGCCTGAATGGCAAATCAAAGGGAGACAAGGTTACAGTAAGCGCTCCACAAGGAGATTATGTGCTTGAAATAAAGAAAGTAGAACGTACAAAGAGGTAAGAGCGTGAATAATGAGCAAGTAAATGTTGACAGTATACAAAATGAATTGTCAGAGCAAGAGCAGATAAGACGAGATAAACTTAGCGAGCTTATCAAAAATGGCAAGAATCCGTATTCTATTACAAGCTTCCCCGTTGATAATTCATCAAAAAACATACTGGATAATTTTGAAGAATTTGAGAACAAAGTTGTAAACATCGCCGGAAGAATCATGAGTAAAAGAGTAATGGGTAAGGCGGCATTTGTTCATATACTTGATGGAGAGGGACAAATACAGGCATATATCAGAAGAGATGATGTGGGAGTGGAGTCTTATCAAGATTTTAAGGCTATGGATATAGGAGATATAGTTGGTATCAATGGATTTGTTTTTCGCACTCAGAAAGGTGAAATATCTGTCCATTCAAACAGCATTTCTTTGCTTTGCAAGGGACTTAAACCATTGCCTGAGAAATTTCACGGTTTAAAAGATCAGGACTTAAGATATAGACAAAGATATCTTGACATGATCGTAAATCCAGAAGTAAAGGATGTATTTATAAAACGTTCAAAAATACTCGCAGCGATAAGAGAATTCCTTGACAGTAGAGGATTTGTTGAAGTTGATACTCCAGTATTACATACTCTAGAGATAGGTGCAGCTGCACGACCTTTTAAAACTCATCACAATGCCCTTGACATTGATATGTTCTTGCGTATAGAAACAGAGCTATACCTTAAACGTCTTATCGTAGGTGGAATGAACAAGGTGTATGAGGTTGGCAGAATATTCAGAAATGAAGGAATGGACGCAACACACAACCCCGAGTTTACTTCAGTAGAAACCTATGAAGCCTATGCTGATTACAAAGATGTAATGCACATGGTAGAGGAACTTTATGATTTTATAGCAATGAAGGCTTGTGGAACAACCGAGATACCTTGTGGAGATACAATAATTAATTTAAAGTCCCCATGGCCAAGGTTAACAATGGTAGACGCAGTTAAACAATATGCTGGTGTAGATTATAATGATTGGCAAAATGATGCCGATGCAGTTTCTTGTGCAAAAGCTCATGGCTTAGAAGTAGACGATAAACTGACAAAAGGTGACGTGCTTGCAGAATTCTTTGACGCCTATGTTGAAGACAAACTTGTTCAGCCAATATTCATTATGGACTATCCAGTAGCAATATCACCACTTGCAAAGCGTAAACAAGACAATCCTGAATTTACTGAGAGATTTGAATTTTTTATCAACTGCCAAGAAATGGGCAATGCTTTCTCAGAATTAAACGATCCTATTGATCAAAGAAATCGTTTTGAAAGCCAGGTAGCAAAGAAAAATGCAGAAGGAGCTAATGCCAGCGTAGATGAGGATTTCTTAAATGCTCTTGAGTATGGAATGCCTCCAACAGGTGGATTAGGATTTGGCGTAGATAGATTAGTAATGTTACTTACAAATCAACCTACAATACGAGATGTTCTTCTATTCCCAACTATGAAACCCATAGGCAAAGAAGATGAGGCAAATCAAGGTTTTTAGGAGTTCGTGAATCAAAAGGACAACAAAAAGACAACATTTTTGACACGAATAATACTTGACAGTATGGAATAATAAGTTGTTAGTCTGAAAGAACCACTTGAATTTTCGTTATTGAAGTGCTTTTTATATAAAGTACTGACGCCTAAGAAAAGCGAATTCATGGTCGAAAACGCGATGTCAAAGCGGTATGAATGAATTCATACCGCTTTTTCAAAAAGATTATTTAAGAGGTAAATAAAAATGAGATGGATGATAAAAATAGTCTTGTTTCCAATCAGCTTCCTGCTTAGTATTCTCACTGCCTTTCTGACATTCTTGCTCGGAATAGGGACGGCACTGCTATATTTGCTGATGATGTTTTGCATATTTGGAGCAATAGCATCTTTCTTACAAAAAGAAGTTACCATCGGAATCGAAGCATTGATTATTGGATTTTTAGTTAGTCCATACGGCGTACCGATGATTGGAGCAACCGTTATAGCATTCTTTCAGGGAATCAATGAAGAGATAAAATCAATCTAAAAAATTTAATACAAATGGTTACTAAAGGCGATAGAGAAAAAACTATCGTCTTTTTCTTTGCAAATTTTAAGGAAGGAGGTGAAGCGATGGACTTTGACTATTTCTATAACAGAGAAGCAGAGAGATTTAATTTTCTTAAAGTACCGGAGATATTAGTTGATGGAGAAGAATTTAAGGAGTTGTCAGCGGAAGCAATTATCCTTTATTCCATGCTTCTAAAACGAACGGGAATATCTTTTAAGAATAACTGGAAAGACAAAGAAAATAGAGTATTTATCTATTTTACCGTTGAAGAAATTATGAGAAGAAGAAATATCTCAAAGCCGACAGCCATAAAAACGTTGGATGAGTTAGACAGTAAAAAAGGAATCGGACTGATTGAAAGAGTAAGGCTTGGACTTGGCAAAAGAAGAGGAACTCATTATATTCAAAAATACCCATGAAGCCATCATTGATGAAGAAACATGGAACAACGCCCAAAGGTTAAGAAAAACAGTAAGAAGAAGTCCGAAGTATGGAACAACATCACACCCATTTACAGGACTTTTAATCTGTGCAGATTGTGGAGGAAAGTTAAGCTATCGAGAGCCGGCAGAACATAAAGAAAAGAAATATGATTGTGATTATTGTTTTGTATGCCAACATTACAGACACAGAAAAGGCAGTTGCAGTATGCATTATATCAAAGTAAAAACAGTGAATGAAATTCTCTTAAAATCAATCAGAGAAATCACAGACTTTGCAAAAGAAGAAAAGCAAGAATTTCTAAAAGTGATGAGCAAGTTATCCGATGAAAAACGAGAAGAAAAATATCAGGGATATAAAGAGAAATTAGAAAAACTGTCCTCAAGGAATGAAGAACTAACAACCCTCATTACAAAGCTATATGAAGACCACGCACTTGGAAAAATCCCCGTAAAACATTTTGATAGATTATTTAACATCTATGATACGGAGCAACAAGAATTAGAAAAACAAATACAGTATTTTGAACAAGAAATTGAAAGCTATCATCAAAGAAAAGTTGACACCGATAAATTCCTAAAAATGATAGAAAAATATACCAATATTGAAAAACTTACAGTACCTATGATAAATGAGTATATAGAAAAAATTGTAGTCCATGAAGCAACAGGAGGAAGACAAGGAAAAGATAGAAAACAACAGGTTGATGTATATTTTAACTTTATAGGGAACTGTCAAATTCGACAGTAAGAGAAAGGCTATTTATCTAAAAAGGTATTTAGCCTTTTTAGATGTAAAAATATTAAAACGGAGGAAATGATAATGAAAGAATTAGATAATGTAATGAGCCAGTTGGAAAAAGAAACTAAGAAAAAAGAACAGGCGGAAAACAAAATCAAGCAACTAAGACAAAAGAAATCACAGCTAAAAAGAAAGGCGGACACGAAACGAAAAGTAGAAAAAGGTGGAGTATTTGAAGCC
>JAXFOG010000014.1:0-114478 GCA_034180455.1 Eubacteriales bacterium | reverse complement strand
TGACTCCTTTATTGACTCTTTTTTATAGAACAAATATTTAATTAAATAAATTCTACCATAATTCCGAGCCAAAATTCAAGCAAATAATCAATATTTTATTAAATTGTAATAATAAATATTCTCTAACTTTTTGAAGCAAATACTTTTTTATTTTTATAAAAAAGGAAAAATCATTTAGAAACTTAATTTAAGTAATATATTATATTTATATCGCAAAAATTTCATATTAAACAATAATATCTACAATAAATTTGCAAAAATATTGGCATTATGATATAATTAAATACATAATAAGAACATAAATCATATACATATATTTTTGCATACAAGGAGGCTGCTTTGGATAAAAATAAAGCAACAAATAGTAAGAAAAAGCATAAGTGGACTAGAGATGATTTAGAACTTGCTTTTTTAGGATTCCCAACATTTATATGGTACATCCTTTTTTGTTACTTACCAATGTTTGGTCTTATTATAGCCTTTAAAAAGTATCGTATTTTCCCTGGACAATCATTTATACAGAATCTTTTCATGAGCGATTGGGTTAAATTTGATAATTTCAAATTTTTTATAACCAACAATACATTCTCTATGCTACTACGTAATACGCTTTTGTATAATATTGTTTTTATAATACTTGGGATAATAGTCCCAGTATCCTTGGCTTTAATGATAAATGAGCTATATTCCAAAAGACTCAGCAAAACTTATCAGACTATGATGTTTTTTCCACACTTTCTAAGTTGGGTTGTCGTAAGCTATTTTGTATATGCTTTTCTAAATCCTACAAAGGGTTTAATAAACAATATTATAGTCTCAACTGGAGGAGAGCGGATATTATGGTATAGCGAGCCTAAATATTGGCCGTTTATATTTGTTTTTATGGCATTGTGGAAAGGTACTGGATACAGCATGGTAGTATACCTTGCCTCTATTACCGGTATTGATCATTCATTATATGAAGCTGCTATGCTTGATGGAGCTAGTAAGTGGCAACAGGCTAGATATATCACTCTTCCTATGCTCAAGACCATAATTATAGTTATGTTTATTCTAAGCGTAGGCAGAATATTCTATTCAGATTTTGGATTGTTCTGGCAGGTAACTCAAGGTGTACCAAATTCATTGCACAAAGTTGCATCTACATTTGATACATTTATATATTCTGCATTGCGTGGATCAACCCCAATCGGAAGAACTGCAGCTGCCTCTTTATTCCAGTCTGTTTGCTGTTGCATTACCATATTGCTTGCTAACTGGATCGTAAGAAAAATCGATCCGGATAGTGCAATTATATAGGAGGCATATATGGCTAATGAAATCGTTTTAGATTCTATGAGAATCAACAAGATAAAGAGAAGTACAAACAACTGGTTTAATGTATTGTTTGTTATTCTAGCAGCCATTGCTATACTTCCATTTATATTTGTAATTATTATTTCTGTATCTTCTGAAGAATCCATTAGACTTTTTGGATATAGTTTTTTCCCTAGAAGCCTTTCCGGATCTGCATACCAGTTCTTATGGAATGAAAAATCCACCATTCTTAATGCACTTTTTATATCGGTAGCAGTTACTATAGGTGGAACACTTTTAGGCCTAGTTTTAACTACTACAATGGGATATGTGCTATCAAGACCTGTTTTCAAACTTAAAAACTTCTACACTTGGGTAGTTTTTATTCCTATGATATTTAATGGTGGAATGGTTGCAAGCTATGTAGTAAATGCTAATATACTCAATCTTAAAAACACAATTTGGGTATTGATACTTCCACTTGCAGTAAGTTCATTTAATATTATTGTATGCAAAACGTTCTTTAGAGCTACTATTCCAGATAGCCTTATAGAATCAGCAAAAATAGATGGGGCAAGTCAATTAAAGATATTTAAATCTATTGTTTTGCCTATATCAAAGCCAGTATTGGCTACAATAGGCTTGTTCCTTACATTTGGATATTGGAACGATTGGTTCCAATCATCATTGTATATAAGCAATCAGAACTTAATATCCTTGCAAGCTCTGCTTAATAATATTATGAAGAGTCTGGAGTATATTTCAAACAACCCATCTGCTGGATTAAGTTTGCAGCAGTATCGTAGCCAGATGCCTAGTGAATCTGTGCGTATGGCAATCGCAGTTATTATCGTTGTGCCTATCGCTTGTGCATATCCATTCTTCCAGAAATACTTTATTTCTGGACTTACAATAGGTGCAGTTAAAGGCTGATTGTAATTATTTATTAGTAATTAAATCGCAAAAAGCGATTTAAAATATATTGGAGGTTTTTATATATGAAGAAGTATTTAGCTCTTGTATTGAGCATGGTTATGCTCTTTACTATGGTGTCATTAGCTTCTGCAGAGGATGTTGTTACTCTTAAATGGGTAATGGTCGGCAATGGAATGCCAACAAATTATGATGCATGGCTAGAGCAGATCAATCCTTATCTTGCTGAGAAAATCGGCGTAAATGTAGAAATGGAAATTATTCCATGGGGCGATTGGGACAATCGTCGTAACGTAATAATCAACACAGGTGAAAAGTTTGATATTATCTTTGGTAACATGGGTACCTATAATAATGACGTAAAGCTTGGCGCATATCAGGAAATAACAGAAGAAATGCTAAAAGCAAACGCACAAGGCCTATTGGATCTTATTCCAGCAGATTACTGGGATGCATGCCGTGTAGAAGGCAAAATCTATGCAGTACCTACATACAAAGATAGTTCTATGACATACTATTTCGTATGGGATAAAGAATTGCTTGATGAGAATAAAATCGATGCAAGCAATGCTCATTCCTTAGCAGAAATAGAGCCAATATTGAAAGAGCTTAAAGATAAGACTCCTAATCCTGTATTCCCACAGCATTCAAATGGAGCTGCATATCTACTTAGCGAATATGACGGCATGGCAGCAGGACTTCCTGCAATCGGCGTTCATATGGAAGATAAAGATATGAAAGTTGTAGCAGTTCTTGAGCAGGAAGACGTAATGAATTCTCTTAAGACACTTCACAGCTGGTTTAAAGAAGGCTACATCAATCAGGATGCAGCTACTCACCAAGAGGGCGATAAATATAACGTATGTAACGTAGCTCAGGGCTGGCCAGCTGCTGCAAAGACAGTTTGGGGTCCTAACATGGGTAAGGAAGCTCAGGCTGTACAGTTTGGCGTTACATGGCTTTCAAATGAGACAGTTCAAGGCTCTTTGAATAGTATTTCTGTAAACTGTGAGCATCCTGACAAGGCTCTTGCTCTATTGAACCTTGTAAATACAGATAGCATGGTTCGCGATTGGCTATACTATGGCGTAAAGGGCGATAACTGGGATTATGCTGCTGATGGCAGAGTTCATAAGAACAATAGCGAATGGTCAATGGCAGGATATACACAGGGCACATTCTTCAACGTAACACAGTTGGACGATGTTGATTTCAACCAGTGGGACGAAGTTAAAGAACTCAATGGTAAGGCTAAGCCTTCTGTATTGCTAGGATTCTTCTTCGATACCACAGAGGTTCAGGATGAGATTGCAAGCTGCGTTGAGATATTCAATCGCTATAAGTCTGAAATACTTACAGGTACAAGTGATCCTGAAGTAGCAGTTCCTGAAATGATGAAGGAAATGCGCGCTGCAGGCTTCGATAAGATAGTTGAAGTTGCTCAGGCTCAGGTAGACGCTTTTAAAGAAGCTAAAGCTAAATAACTAAAAAAAGACCAAGTACCATCAAGGTACTTGGCTTTTTTTATACAATGATAAACCAATAATTTATCCTATCTCTATTCTACTTATCTTAGAAAGAGCATATTTTTTTAAAACACCATTGTCATCAACTTCAATTTTCCAATTTTCTGTATTTACATTACAGCTAGTCCCATCCTTATATTTTATACTTAATTTGTCATAAGACCACTTGTGGGATATATCTATTGATACGATACTATTGGCCTTAGTATTTTCATTATTAAAATCAAGGGAATCCTTTATTATAATGCAGTTAAGAGTTCTTTTGTTAGAATTAGATATTATGTGATCAGCTGCAATGCACTTTGAAAAAAATGATTTTACATAATTTGCATTAGATGGCTTACCTTGATTTTTTATATAAGATACTAGATCATATACTCTGTTAAACCATACCTTATCATCAGAAACATATACCTCCAATTCTTCATCGCCTTCAAATGATGCAAAAAACACAATGGGATTTACCCAAGCATTTATAGGATTTTGCTTTCTAAGCAGATAGATAGCACGATTAATCTGCTTAAAGGGTGAGCGCTCTAGTTTAGAATGAGTTTCACCAGTCCATCTATCTATTTTTTCGTGTAGTATTTTACCATCTTCTTCAAAAAGTGTACCTTTCCATGTTTTAAGCTCTATTGCGAATAGTTTATTTTCATATAATATCAAACAATCTATCTCGGCTTTACCTTCATCTGTGGATATAAGTACATTGCTTTTTATTTGAGCGTTTGGAAGCATATCAAGTATTGTTTTTGCAAAGACTTCTTCTCCATAATTTCCATATTTTTTTGCATCGCTAAGTTTGGGAATAGATGGTTGTAAATGGCGTACAATTCCTATTCCAATTTTATGAAACATCTCTCTTATATTCATATCTACTCCAATTAAGATTATTTTAATTTAATTATATCATAATATAAGAAAAAGCATGCCAATATTTTGACATGCTTAGTATTAAATTCGGCTTTTAATGCCTTATTTTTCTGCTGGTTCCCACTTGCATCTTACAGGACTTACGATTGCATTCTCTTTTTTGAGTTTTGCAAATTCCTTATCTACTTCTTTTCTATCTATTCCACTAAGAGTTGATACTTCGCCAGCACTTAGAGGTTTGCCTGCACTTTTCATTGTATCAAGTATTTTTTCTCTGTTATCCATAAATTTTGCCTCCTATTTACATTTATTACAATATAATTTTATCATACTTTTTTACAGAATACAACGCATTATGCTATAATACTTTAGGAGGTGTTGTTTTGGTAAAGGTATTGTTTGTGTGTTTGGGTAATATATGCAGGTCACCAATGGCTGAATTCCTTTTGAAACATAAAGCAAAAGGAAAAATTGATAATATCATTATTGGATCTGCAGGAACAAGTGGATGCGAAGCTGGAAGCGATATGCATAATGGAAGCAAGCGGGAACTAAGACGCAACGGAATTGAGTTTGAACGGCATTGTGCAAGGAAGATAAATATTGGCGATTATGATAAATACGACTATATACTTTATATGGATAAAAGCAATCTAAGTAGCCTAGAGCGAATATTCAGCCATGATAATGAAAATAAACTTTATAGCTTGATGAGCTTTGCAGGTCTTGACTCAGATGTGGCAGATCCATGGTATACAGGCGACTTTGAGAAAACTTTCAGCGATATAGATATGGCACTTGATGGATTTATAAATTATATCATCAATAAGGAGCAATAATCTTGGAAAACGAAGAACGTCTGCAAGCTATGCGTGATTATGCCAAAAAAAACAATGTGCCTATTATTCAAGATGATGGATTAAATTTTTTAATAAATCTTATTAGAGATAACAACATTAAAACTGTTCTTGAAATAGGCACAGCAATAGGCTATTCTGCAATAAACATGGCCCTGAACGGAGCAAATGTTAGCACAATAGAGCGAGATTTTGATTATTATTGCGAGGCACATGACAATGTAAAAAGCTTTGGATTAGAGAATAAAATTCAGCTAATATTTTCAGAAGCAATGCTATACAATACTTCTAGACAGTTTGATCTGCTTTTTATTGATGGAGCAAAGTCGCAGAGTATAAACTTTTTCAAAAAATTTAGAAATTGTCTGCATAAGGGTAGTTTTGTGCTAGTTGACAATATTAATTTTCACGACTATACCTATAGCGACAAGCCACTTAGTAGAGACCTTAGAGAGATGACCAGCAAGATAAAAAAATATGTAGAATTTATTCAAGCTGATAATAACTTTGAAAGTAAAATATACAATATAGGTGATGGCCTTTGCCTTTCAAGACTAATTGCCGAAAAGTAAAAAAATCCCGAGATGAAAAGTTCATTTCGGGAATATTTTTATATATTGTCAACGAATTCTGAGGCTTCAACGCCTGCAACTGCTCCATCAGAGACTGCTGTTGCAAGCTGACGCAGATTCTTTTGTCTGCAGTCGCCTGCCACAAACAACCAAGGATGTTCTGTGCGACAATATTCATCTGCAATTATGAACCCACCCTTGTCAAGGTTTAGCCAATCCCTAAAGAGATTGGTCTTTGGAATTCTGCCTATTGCTACAAAGAGCCCTTTTACAGAAAGTTCTCTTTCTTCATGGGTGATTGTATCTTCCAACATTACTTTTTCAAGCTTGTCTTGACCTTCCAAGCGTTTTACTACGCTATTCCATTCATAGTGAATATTATCTTTTTTCTTTGCCTTGTCTACCATGAAAGCATCGGCTCTAAACTCATCGCGTCTGTGTATTATGCTTACGCTTTTACATATACTACTTAGATATATTGCTTCTTGTAGAGCAGAGTCTCCTCCACCAACAACAGCCACATCCAGACCCTTATAGAAATTACCATCGCATACTGCACAGTATCCTAAGCCCCTTCCAAGCCAGTCGTTTTCATCTTCAAGCCCTATCAGTCTTGGGGCACAACCTACTGCAACGATTACAGCTTTTGCATTAAACTCTTTGCCACTATCGGTTATAAGCCTTGCCTCTGTATCATACTTCAGCTCTTTTATATTTTCATACTCAAGCTTTGCACCGTTTTTCTCTGCATGAGAAAGCAAGTTCATTGAAAGATCCATGCCACTTATTTCCTGAATGCTAGGATAGTTTTCTACAAGTGGACTTTCACTTATTTGGCCTCCAGGCACATGACCTTCAAAAACTACTACGCTTTTATTGTTCCTGCAGGCGTATATTGCTGCTGTAAGACCAGCTGCACCAGCACCTATAATTGCTATATCGTAATTATTCATCTATGCCCTCTTGTTTGTGTATGATCTTATGAGTGATACATTATCAAGCTTTTCAAAACCATTTTCTCCAACGATTACAAGAGTTGGGGCCCTATGTATATCGTATTTTTCTACAAGTTCTAGATTATTCTCGGCTTCAACATTTTTATAGCTGTAACCACCCTGATCTAGGAATCTCCTTGCCATAATGCAGTTTGGACATGTAGCTGTTGTAAACAGTATCAACTCTCTTGTGTTTCCAATAGGATTTGAATTTTTGCACTCGTGTGTTTCTTTGGAATGCTTGTGATTATTTATGTCAGATTTTTCTGGAATATATTCAGTTCTGTCTTTATACTCTTGAGCCTTTCCATCATTCCAGTTTTGCACAGGCCTGTAATATCCAGTAATTCTAGAATAAACTTCACTTGGTTTGCCACAACTTGGGCATGAGAAATGCTCACCATTTATATAGCCATGATCGCAACATACACTATATGTAGGACTCATTGTGTAGTAGGGAAGATGATAGTTTTCAGCAATAGTCCTTACAAGCTTTGCACAGCTTCTCCAGTCTGGTAGTTTCTCACCCAAGAATGTATGGAAAACTGTTCCAGAAGTGTAGAGAGTTTGCAGATCATCTTGTATATCAAGAGCTGAGAATACATCTTCGGTATAGTCTACTGGCAGATGTGAGCTATTGGTATAATAAGGTGTTTCGCCCTCTTTACCTGCTGTAATTATATTTGGGAATTGCTCCTTATCATGCTTTGCTAGTCTGAAAGTTGTGCTCTCTGCAGGGGTTGCTTCCAGATTAAATAGGCAACCATATTCTTCCTGATAATTGCTTAAACGATCCCTCATGTGCGTTAGCACTTCCATTGCGAAAGACTTGGCATTGTCTTCGTATATAGGAGCCTTTATCCAGTTTGCATTAAGGCATGCTTCGTTCATTCCGACAAGTCCTATTGTAGAGAAATGGTTGTCAAATGTGCCTAGATATCTCTTTGTATATGGATAAAGTCCTTCATTTAAGAGCTTTGTAATAATATCTCTCTTGATGTCTAGACTCCTTGCTGATATATCCATCAGTCTATCAAGCCTCTTGTAGAAATCTTCCTTGTCTTTAGAAAGATATGCTATGCGTGGCATGTTTATTGTAACTACGCCGATTGAGCCAGTGCTTTCTCCACTACCGAAATATCCACCACTTTTTTTGCGAAGCTCTCTAAGGTCTAGTCTTAGTCTGCAGCACATACTGCGTACATCACTTGGCTCCATATCACTGTTGATATAGTTGCTGAAATATGGTGTGCCATATTTTGCAGTCATTTCAAATAGTAGCTTATTATTTTCAGTTTCGCTCCAGTCAAAGTCACGAGTTATTGAATATGTTGGAATAGGATATTGGAAACCTCTACCCTCTGCATCGCCCTCTATCATTATTTCTATAAGGGCTTTGTTTACCATATCCATTTCTTTTTTGCAATCGCCATAGGTGAAGTCCATCTCTTCGCCACCAACTATTGCAGGTAAATTCTCAAGATCCTTAGGTACAGTCCAATCAAGAGTGATGTTGCTAAATGGAGCCTGAGTACCCCAACGACTTGGAGTATTTACTCCATAAATAAAACTCTCTATGCACTTTTTAACTTGATCATAATCAAGATTATCTGCTTTTACAAATGGAGCAAGATATGTATCAAATGATGAAAAAGCTTGAGCACCAGCCCATTCGTTCTGCATTATACCCAAAAAGTTTACCATCTGATTGCACAGAGTAGCCAAGTGCTTTGCTGGGCTTGAAGTAATTTTACCAGGTATTCCACCAAGTCCCTCTTGTATAAGCTGCTTTAGGCTCCATCCTGCACAATAGCCAGTAAGCATACTAAGATCGTGAAGATGTATGTCAGCGTTGCGATGGGCATCAGCTATTTCGTCATCATATATTTCGCTTAGCCAGTAGTTGGCAGTGATAGCACCAGAGTTGCTTAGTATCAGTCCACCAACAGAGTATGTAACAGTGCTGTTTTCTTTAACGCGCCAATCTGTTACATTTACATAGCTGTTTACAAGCTCTTTGTAGTCCAGTATTGTGCTCTTCATATTGCGAATCTTTTCTCTTTGCTTACGATAGAGAATGTACGCTTTAGCTACATCAGCATAGCCTGCCTGCTGTAGCACGTTTTCCACAGAGTCCTGTATCTGTTCCACAGTTATCTTGTTATCTTTAATTTTATCTTGAAAATCGCTTGTAACTCTAAGAGCAAGCAAGTCGATTATGCCCTTGTTATATTGTTTGTCTTTTGCGTCAAACGCCTTTGATATAGCAAGCCCGATTTTGTTTATATCGAATTCACATACTTGCCCATCTCTTTTTATTACGCTGTACATTTTATGGTCTCCTTTTTTCGTGGTGATTACTATTATATCATATATATTGTGGTTGTAAAGTTTTTTGCACCACTATATATAGTGTTTTAAAAAATAATTTTAAAAATATTTAAACGCCTCTTAATTCGCAGCTTTGCACATGCTTAAGGGCTACTTTTTGCATAGCTCTCATAGTGTCGTCATCCCATGCAAGATATTTTTCTTGACCAAGCAGGTGCCCACTGTCAATAAATTTCTGTAAATAGTAGCGCTTTGCTCCTTCAATTAGCTTTGCACATTCTTCTATATCTTCTACTTCGTGTAGACCTTTTACCACAGTTGTTCTAAATTCATAATCCTTGGCTCTGCTCATAACTATAGCTATGCTTTTTTTTACGCAAGAAATATCAAAATTTTCAAGTCCAGCAGTTTTGGCATATTTTTCAGGACTGTTTTTAATATCTATTGCAATATAATCTATTTGATCGATTATTTTTTCAAGTCTATCGGGGAAAGTCCCATTTGTATCAAGCTTTACAAGGTATCCCATTTCCTTTATTTCTGATATAAAGTCGCCTATTTTTTCATTTACCATAGGCTCCCCACCAGTAATGCATATACCCTCAAGAGTGGATTTTCTTGTCATTAGAAACTTATAAAATTTATCTAAAGAATATTCTTCTGTATTATTTAACACCAGATCGGGATTGTGACAAAATGGGCAGCGCATATTACATCTTCCAGTAAATACCGTTGCAGCCATTTTTCCGGGATAGTCAAGCAGAGTAAGCTTTTGTAGACCATAAATATGCATAATACCCTCCATAGTGTTTTAGTATATTATATGTACTATATATAGTAGCAAAAGTAGAGTAAATATTCAAAATTG
The DNA here is from genome assembly GCA_034180455.1 of Eubacteriales bacterium. GTDB lineage: Bacteria > Bacillota > Clostridia > Christensenellales > Aristaeellaceae > JAAZPT01. The sequence continues at coordinate 104,227 of JAXFOG010000014.1, read as the reverse complement.
ATTTTTAATTAACGATATATTATTTGAACTTTAATTGACATACTTTGGCCTTATCTATATAATCTATATGTAATAGGAAATTAGCTTAAGGAGGCTACATAGATGATTCGTGCTATTGTTGGCGCAAACTGGGGCGACGAAGGTAAGGGTAAAATTACCGATATTTTCGCTGAAGACAGCGATATAGTTATTCGTTTTCAAGGTGGAGCAAATGCAGGACATACCATAATCAATGATTACGGTAGATTTGCTCTCCATATATTGCCAAGTGGTTCGTTTAGACAGAATGTTGTAAACATTATCGGTTCAGGAGTGGCACTAAATATAGAGGCACTTTTGAATGAACTTGATAGCGTTATTGCAGCTGGCGTTCCAAGACCTACACTTTATATAAGCGATAGAGCTCAGGTGCTTTTACCATATCATGTGCGTTTTGATGAACTTGAAGAAGAAAGATTACAGGGTGCAAGCTTTGGAAGCACAAAGAGTGGTATCGCTCCATTCTATGGTGATAAATTCCTAAAAATAGGTATACAGGTTTGCATGCTCTATGACGAAGAACTCCTTAGGAGTAGGCTAGAGAAGGCCCTTGTTCAAAAGAATGTATTGCTCAAACATTTATATAATCAACCCGAAATTGAGCTAGAGCCACTTCTTGCAAAGCTTTTAGAGCTTGGGGAGAGGATCAAGCCTATGGTTATTGATGCCAATGCATATCTTCAAAAGGCTCTTAGAGAGAACAAGAGAATATTGCTTGAAGGTCAGCTTGGTACACTTAGAGATCCAGATAATGGTATCTATCCTTATGTTACTTCATCATCTCCTCTTGCAGGCAACGGTACAGTAACATGTGGCTTACCTATAAATGCTTATTCTGATATTTTTGCAATCACAAAGGCTTATTCAAGCTGCGTAGGAGCAGGCCCATTTACCACAGAGTTATTTGGAGATGAGGCAGAAGAGCTTCGTAAGCGTGGTGGCGATAAGGGTGAGTATGGCGCAACCACACATCGCCCACGTAGAGTTGGTTGGTTTGACGCTGTTGCTACTAGATTTGGATGTATTACACAAGGCGCAACTGAGTGCATAATCACAAATCTTGATGTACTTAGCTATTTAAAGGAGATTCCTGTATGCATTGCCTATGAGATAGACGGCGAGCGTGTAGTGGATTTCCCATCTACACCAAGACTTATGAAAGCAAAGCCAATATACAAAGTAATGCCAGGCTGGCTTGAAGATATTAGAGGCATAAAGGAATTCAATAAGCTTCCAGAAAATTGCCAAAAATATGTAGAAGAGATTGAGAGCCTCATAGGAGTGCCTGTAAGAATCGTTAGCAATGGTCCAAAGAGAAGCGAATTAATATATAGATAAATAAAAAAATGCAATCGTGAAATACGGTTGCATTTTTATTTTTAGTAGTTTATTAAAGCTAAAAACTTAATGTAAAAAAATGAAAAATATGCACCTTATAATACATGTATAACTTTAATATATTCTTAAATAAAAAATATTTTAAAAATACCTAAAAATAAGCCTAAAATAAGTATTTATATAAGCAAAAAGGCTTTATTTTTTTGATAAAATATGGTATAATGACAAGGTAAAACATCATGTTATTTATGCATAGATTTATAGACTTTTTTGTTAATATGAGGTGATATATAATTGAAAAATTTAAACGTTGATACTCAATACGATCAGAATCAAATAGAAGTCTTGGAGGGCTTGGATCCAGTTAGAGTAAGACCAGGAATGTACATAGGCTCTACTGACGAATTTGGACTTCATCATTTGGTATATGAAATAGTAGACAACGCTGTAGACGAATCCCTTGCGGGCTATTGCGATCTGATAGAGGTAACTATACATAAAGATGGCTCTGTAGAAGTAAAGGATGATGGACGAGGCTTTCCTGTTGGAATACATGAAACCTATGGTAGACCTGCTGTTGAAGTGTGCCTTACTGTATTGCATGCTGGAGGAAAATTTGGTACTGGAGCATACAAGGTAAGTGGTGGATTGCATGGAGTTGGAGCTTCTGTAGTTAACGCTTTGTCATCTCATTTTAGAGTAGAAGTGCGCCAGAATGGTAACATATATGAGCAAGAATATAGCAGAGGCAAGATAGACTACGATTTGCGCATAATAGGCAAAACCGAAGAAACTGGTACTACTATTAGATTTTGGCCAGATGTAAAAAGCCAAGATAACCCTGATGGAATATTTGAAACTGGCAAATTTGATTTTAATGTCCTTAGACAGCGCTTTAAAGAAATGGCATTTCTAAATAAAAATATTAAGATCAGCCTTGAGGATCTGCGTCCTGAAACACCCAAAAAAGTTCTATTTCATTTTGAGGGTGGAATTAGCGAGTTTGTAAAAGATCTTAATAAGAATTATAAGCCTATGTTTGATGAACCTATATACATTGAGGGCATTAAAGATGATGTTATGGTGGAAGTAGCTATGCAGTACAACACCGATTCTTATAAAGAAACCATATATTCTTTTGCCAACAACATAAGAACTCAGGGTGGTGGTACTCATCTTACTGGCTTTAGCTCTGCACTGACTCGTACTGTAAACGACTATGGTAGAAAATTTGGAAGAATTAAGGAAAATGAGCAGAATCTTAGAAGTGAGGATATCAGAGAAAACCTTGCTGCTATTATTTCTGTAAAGCTTCCAGATCCTCAGTATGAGGGTCAGACCAAAGAAAAGCTTGGCTCAAGCTATGTAAGAGGCATAGTAGAGTCAATGGTGGGCGAAAAACTTGCAAGCTTTTTAGAGGAAAATCCAACAATCGCAAAGTCAATACTTGATAGCTGCCTTAGCGCTCAAAGAGCACGTGAGGCTGCTAGAAAAGCTAGAGAAGCTATACGCAAGACCCCTGTGATCGAAGGAGGCCTGCCTGGCAAACTTGCTGATTGTTCAGAAAAAGATCCTTCAAAATGTGAGCTATTTATAGTTGAGGGCGATTCTGCAGGAGGTTCTGCAAAAGAAGGTCGAGATAGAAATTTCCAGGCAATACTCCCTCTGCGTGGCAAAATATTAAATGTAGAGAAGACTCGTATAGATAAGGCTCTTGATAACGATACTATCAAATCAATGATATCAGCTTTTGGATGTGGCTTTGGAGATGACTTTGATGAGGAAAAGCTAAGATATCATAGGATAGTATGTATGACAGATGCTGATGTAGACGGATCACACATACGTATTCTCCTGCTTACGTTCTTCTATCGTTATATGAGACCACTTGTTGAAAAAGGTTTCGTATATATTGCTATGCCACCTCTGTACAAGGTTACTCAGGGTAAGGACATACATTATGTTTATGATGATGCAGAGCTTGAAACCCTTATGGCTAGCATAGGAAAAAATCCTAAGCCAGAGTTACAGCGTTATAAGGGACTTGGTGAGATGAGCAGCCATCAGCTATGGGATACAACAATGGATCCTGAAAAGCGCACTATGATGCGTGTAAAGGTTGATGATGCCATGTTAGCAGATGAAATGTTTACATTGCTTATGGGTGATAAAGTAGAGCCAAGACGTAACTTTATTCGTGAAAACGCCAAGCTTGTAAAAGACCTTGATATACTATAGGAGCTATTATGGACGAATTAAGAAAAAATGAAAAACTACTTGATATGAACCTTGAGCATGAGATGCAAAAGTCCTTCATCAGCTATGCAATGGCCGTTATAATCAATCGTGCATTGCCTGATGTTAGAGATGGATTGAAGCCAGTTCATAGAAGAATTATATATGATATGAACGAATTAGGTATGACCTACGATAAGCCTTATAAAAAAAGTGCTCGTATTGTAGGTGATGTTCTAGGTAAATACCATCCTCATGGTGATACGGCAGTTTACGATGCTATGGTAAGACTTGCACAGCCTTTTTCTACAAGATATATGCTTGTAGATGGACAAGGTAACTTTGGCTCGGTAGATGGAGATGGCGCTGCAGCAATGCGTTATACCGAAGCCAGAATGAGTAAGCTTTGCCAGTATCTTATTGGCGAAATTGATAAAGACACTGTTGACTTTATCCCAAACTTTGATGAGACCTTGCTTCAGCCAAGCGTTTTGCCAAGCAGATTTCCTAACCTACTTGTAAACGGTTCAAATGGTATTGCAGTAGGTATGGCTACAAATATACCTCCTCATAATTTAGGTGAGGTAATTGATGGCGTAAATATGCTTATTGATAATCCTGACGCTACTCTAGATGACCTTATGACAGTTATCAAAGGCCCAGACTTCCCAACTGGAGGTCTTATACAGGGCAAGGCTGGAATAAGAGCTGCATATAAGACAGGTAGGGGCAGAATAGTTGTACGTGCAAAAACTGATATTGAAATGATGCCAGGCAATAGGCAGCGTATAATTGTGACCGAGATACCTTATATGGTCAATAAAGCCAAGCTTATAGAGAATATTGCCAACCATATAAAGCAGAAAAAGCTCGATGGAATATCTGCTCTAAGAGATGAGAGCGATAGAAGGGGTATGCGTATCGTAATTGAGATAAAACGCGATGCAAATGCTCAGGTAGTGCTTAATTATTTGTTTAAGCATACACAAATGCAGGAAACATTTGGAGCTATAATGCTTGCCCTTGTTAATGGAGAGCCAAAGCTGCTTAGTCTTAAGGATATGCTGCATTATTATATAATGCACCAAAAAGAAGTAGTTACAAGGCGTACTCAGTATGATCTTGATAAAGCCCTTGCTAGAAGTCATATTTTAGAGGGCTTGCTGATTGCTCTTGATCATATTGATGAAATAGTTGAGCTCATTAAGAAGTCTCCTGATACCAATACTGCTCGTGATGCCCTTATGAGCACATTCAACCTTAGTGAGAAGCAGGCTCAGGCAATATTGGATATGCGTCTTGCAAGACTTACAGGTTTAGAAAGAGAAAAGCTACAGTCTGAATATGACGATTTGCAAGAAAAAATAAGCTATCTTAGAAGCATATTAAGCGACGAAACCAAGCTTTTTGGAATCATTAAAGACGAGATCAATGATATAAAGAATAAATTTAATGATGAACGTCGTAGCCAAATCGTTCCAGCTCAGGGCGATATAGATGTAATTGATCTTATCAAGAGAGAAGATGTGGTAATAACCCTTAGCAATCTAGGCTATGTAAAGCGCCTACCTCTCAGCACATATAGAGCTCAAAACAGAGGTGGAAAAGGCATAATCGCTATGAAGAATAGAGATGAAGACTATTCTGTAGATATGCTAGTTGTTAGTTCGCATGATGAACTTCTTGTATTTACCACTAAAGGAAGAGTATATCCTCTATCTGCTTATGAAATTCCAGAGGCAGGCAGAACTGGCAAGGGACTAGCAATAGTAAACTTGCTAAATCTTGATGCTGATGAGAATGTTACAAATATAATTCTTTTGGATAGCTCTGCAAATAGTAAGTACCTCACGCTTTGCACAAAGCGAGGCACAATGAAACGTAGCAAGCTTAGACTCTTTAAGCATATTAGAAAGGGTGGACTTGTGGCCATAACTCTCGTGGATGATGATGAGCTTATAGGTGCAGAGATCACTGACGGCAATCGTAGCATAATGCTAGGCACTCGCAAAGGTAAGGCTATACACTTCAGCGAGAGCGATATTAGAGCCTCAGGAAGAAGCAGCCAGGGAATAAGAGCTATAAGGCTTGAGGGCGATGATTATGTAATCTCAATGGCTATAGTTGATGAAAATCAAGATGTTCTTAATATTAGTGTAAACGGTTTTGGCAAACGTACCAAGCTCGATGAATACAAATTGCAGGCAAGAGGTGGCAAGGGTCTTAAGGCCATGAACCTTAGCGAGAGAAATGGAGATATGGCTGCCCAGCTACTTGTATCTGAGGACGATGATATACTCATTCTTTCCGATAATGGTACTCTTATCCGTACTGAAGTATCCAATATCAGTATCACTGGTAGAGCTACTCAAGGTGTAAGGCTTATGAGACTGGATGATGAATCTCATGTTGTAAGCGTAGCTATTGCACCAAATGAAGAGGAAGAGCTTGAGAGCCATAACATAGATGAGAGCGAAGATATTGCAGAAGTAGACGATGATGATATAGAAAGCGAAGCTTTTGCAGACGAGATAGACGAAGGTCTTGATATGGAAATTGATGAGCAGTCTGAAGAAGACGATTCTGAAATTTAAAAGCAAATGGCTACCCAAAAGGGTAGCCATTTTTAATATTAAAAATTAACAAATAAATTAATTTTTAGGAATTATTCTGAAAGTCTTTATCTCGTATGGCTTTATGCTAAAAGGTATCTTGTTACCTATGAAAGCAAAGTCAGATTTCTTTTCTTCCAAGCAGTTACACTCTTCCACAGAAGCTATTGGCATATTGAATGTTAGCTCTGCTTTTGTAAGTGAGTTTTCGCTCTCGTACATTCTAACTATGATGCCATTTCCGTCTTCGGCTCTCTTGATCGTTTCAATAATTATATTGCTCTTGTTCACACTTGCTAAAGAATACTCTGTGCCAAAATCTCCACCACTGTATACTAAAGCTGGCTGATTTAATCTATAAGCCTCTTGAACAGTTCCATTTCTCCATGTGCCATTGTGTGGATACAACGAATATGTAAACAGATGTTTTTCCTGATCAGTAACAGGATTTGGCTCGATGCCAGACTTGATAAGAGTTAGACCTATACAAGATTCATTTATCGAATGGCCATATTTGCAATCATTCAATAAGCTTACTCCATAATTTCCTTCGCTTACATCAGCCCACTTTTGACCACAGTATTCAAACCTAGCAAGATCCCAAGAAGTGTTTTTATGAGTCTTACGTTTGATATTACCAAATTGTATATCAAAAGTAGCTTCATCTGTATGTACATCAATAGGGAAATATACCTTCAACAAATGCTGATGCTCTTTCCAATCAACATGTGTTACAAAGTCAATTCTTGGACTGTCTGCATAGAAATATATACTTTGTTGCACAGTGCTGTTGGAAATTTTTCTTTCTATATCTAGCTTTATATATACATTTCCAGGCTCACTCCATTTAATGCTCTCTGCACTATCTAGATCCCAGCCTTTTTCAGTATAATATATGTCTATATCCCAGTTATCATAGTATATAGGCTTATCTTCATACATGCGCATTAGGTTTGCACGCTTGCCAGACTGTATCATCTCTCTGTCGTTTGCCTTGTCGTATATCCTAGTAAACATACCAGAGTCATCAATCTCTGCTACATAGAAAGGTGTTTCTAGACTATTGCCACTTAAATTAAAAGGTGTATTATCATGCTTTATTAGGCTTGATTTTTTAAGCGTCTTATAACCTTTTGAAGGCAGATTTTTCACAAATACAAGTGAATCTTGAACTGGATACACATTGCCTTCAGCATCTTCCAAAGCTTCTGCCTCTATATTGCCTATATCAACTATTTCGTTAGTTTCAAAGCCCTTTGTGTTTATTATGCTTACATTATCGCTTGTCATATTAAACATAGTTTCAAGAGCTTTGTTTTCTAAAGTTGCAATTTCTTCCGATAGCTTTTCATACTCGACTTTATTTACTTCGTATACCTCATGTATGCAGGTGCCTGGAAGTATATCGTGGAATTGATTGAGCAATATCACTCTCCACATTTCGTCAAGCTGCTGCTTTGGATATTCAAAGTCTGCAAGAGTTAGCAACAACTCAAGATCCATCATTGCAAGCTCGCTCTTCCTATTGAAGCGTTTATTTCTTGCCATAGATGTTAAAGTACCTCTATGGTATTCAAAATAAAGCTCTCCTACCCATTTATTTAGCCTATTGCTATCCTTTACGCGTTCATTTAGCTCATCAAAATATTCCTTTGCAAATACCTGTCTTACTCTAGGTATACCAGCAATGCCATATTCCATGCGTTTGGAGGTTTCCAGCATCTCCTTTGTAGGGCCACCACCACCATCTCCGTAGCCATAGGATATCAATACATCGTTGTTTATTTCTTTGTTTTGATATCTTGCCCAAGCGCCAAGTATTGCATCAGGGTGAAGCAAACCATTATATGTTGTAAAGAAACTCTTTTTCTCGTCTTGACCTACACCCAGAGTAGTTATTAGGTGAGTCAGTACAGTACTTCCATCAAGGCCTTCCCAAATAAATGTATCATTGGGTATTTTATTAAATTGATTCCATGCAAGCTTTGTGGTCATAAAATATTCTATGCCACATTCTTTCATTATTTGTGGCAAAGCGGCGCTATATCCAAATACGTCAGGCAGCCATAGTATTTTGTTGTCTACTCCAAACTCATCTTTAAAGAATTTTTTGCCATAGAGAAACTGCCTTACAAGGCTTTCACCACTTGTAAGATTGCAGTCGGCCTCAAGCCACATACCACCTTCTGGCTCCCATCTGCCTTCCTTTACACGCTGCTTTATCTGTTCATATAGTTCAGGATAGCGTTGTTTTAAGAAATAATAAAGTACAGGTTGACTGCTCATGAATTTATAATTTGGATATTCTTCCATAAGCTTGAGCACTGTAGCAAAGCTACGAGCCACCTTTTCTCTTGTTTGAGCGACCGTCCACCACCATGCTACATCTATATGTGTATGACCAATACAGCTTGCAACAATATCACTATGGCCACTCAAGTCTTCATATATATGCTTGTGTATATATTTGCTTGCAGCCTTTATGCTGTCGTAAAATTCTTTGCTATATGGTGTGCGCAAATCAAGTAAATTTATAGTATCATTTATGGCCCTTGTAAGCTCCATGCGTTCTTTGCTCTCAGGGTCCATTCTTTCAAATGCTTGCAGAGGCACAACTATATCCCAATATAGATCATATATTTCCTTATCAATAGATATAAACTCTGGAATAAGGCTGAATTCTGTGTGTAAAGTGCCAGTATATGCTTGTAGATCTATTCTGTATTCCTTGCCTGCTTCAGCATTTTTTGCAATTAGGCAGATTCTATGATTCATATCAATGCCCTGTATTATTTCACCATTTACAAATAGCAAAAATTGTGGATTTTTGGCATCGTCCCATTCGTCTATCTGCGTATGAACATACATATAAAGATCTTTGCCTTCAAAGCATTCTGGTACCTTTACATCAGTATAAAACCAATAATGCTCATCTGGACCATACCAATGCATTGTTTTGCTATCAAATGAAGAAAATTTGCCTAGACTGTACGCATCTTGTGGGTAAACAAAATTTCCTTTGGCGATATTCCAGCTAGGAATGTTTACTCTATCTGTAATTGCAAGCCTGTATAGCTCATTACAAATTACATTTGCTCTCTTATCTAAAAAATACATAAAAGCTCCTAAATTATTTTTTTACAAAATTTATTAACTCATCCACAGTTGTGAAAGCAAGGCCTGTTACGGTATCAGCGCAACCATAATATATTGCAATTCTGCCTGTTGTGGCATCACTAAGGGCAGCACAGGGGAATACTACATTTGGCACATCACCAACGCATTCATACTGCTCCCATGGAGCCATTAGATAATCCATAGAGCGATATTTTACTTTCCAAGGTTCATCTATATCAAGTAGGGCAACTCCCATTCTGTAAACATATCCATTACATGTTGTAATAACACCATGGTAGATCAAAAGCCATCCCTCATCTGTTTCTATTGGAGTGGGACCTGGTCCAACCTTGGTAGACTGCCATGCAGAATCATTACCCTTTATTGTGCCAAATACGAATCTATGTTTTCCCCAAAATTCAAGATCAGGGCTTTGGCTTATGTATATGTCACCAAATGGAGTATGACCATTGTCGGAGGGCCTACTCATCATCATATACATTCCGTTTATCTTGCGTGGAAATAGCACACCATTTCTGTTGAATGGCAGAAATGCATTTTCAAGCTGATAAAAATGCTCAAAATCATCTGTGTATGCTAGCCCTATTGTTGGGCCATGATAGCCATTGCACCATGAAATATAGTATCTGTCGCCAATTTGAGTTATACGCGCATCATATCTATATTCCTTATTTGCTATCTCGCTGTCTTCTGCTTTAAAATCTATTGGCATATCATCTATCTGCCAAGAAATACCATCTTTGCTTCTTCCTGCAAAAAGATCCATACTTATTGATCTGCTATCACAGCGAAATACTCCGGCAAAGCCATCTTTAAATGGTACAACTGCCGAATTAAACACACTGTTTGAACGTGCGTTGCCAAATCTGCTTATTATAGGATTTGCGCTATATCTCCATATATGTTCCTTGCAACCTTCTGGCTTATCTTGCCATGGTATATTTTTAAGCTCTTTACCAATTATCTTTGCCATACACTACTCCAGTTTATATTTTAATTAATTGTATTATATCATTTTAAATCTAAAATACAAAAGCAAATATTATTGTTTTATATGCTTGTATAATATATAAAAAAAAGAGCGTGATATTCACGCTCAAAATAAATATTAGTAATTTTTAAACATTCCACTGAATATAGTAAACATTAGACATCCATAGCAGAATATTGCATAGGGGATATAATCTAGCACTGGAACTCCAAGAGCAGAGCTTATAAATACGCCACATACACTCCATGGTACTAGAGGATTTATTACAGTGCCAGCATCTTCAAGCGTTCGCGATAGGTGCTTTGGATGCAGTTTAAGCCTAGCATATACTGGTTTAAATGTTTCTCCACTAAGCAATATGCTTAGATATTGCTCACCTACTATGTAGTTTATTCCTACTGCTGTAAGTGCAACGGCAAGAGTCGCTTTAAATTTAGAATTGAGCTTGCTTTCTACACTGTTTAGTATAGTACTTACTATTCCCAACGAAAATAGCAATCCACCAAGGCTTAGGGCAAGTATAATTATTGTTATTGTGAAAAACATACTAGATATTCCACCACGTGATACTAGTCTTACAACATTTTCTGGAAGATTGTTTTGTGAATATCCTGAGAAAAAGTAGCTTGCTAATGTAGCTAAGGATGGGGTAGAGTGCAGACAGGATATTGCAATTCCTGCTAAACTTGTGATAAGCATTGAAACTATTGAGCTTACTTTAAATATTGCAAGTATTATCAGTATCACAAAGGGAATCAATGAATAGATATGCACAAGACCCGTTGATATAAGTCCACTTTTAAAAGCTTCTACATTGTCTACATTTTGTATATCAAGATTTAGCGAAAGCAGATAGTAAACTATGGAAGATACTATAAACATTGGTATAGTGGTGCGCCCCATATTTTTAATATGCTCAAATAGATCTACTCCCACAATGCTTGATGCAGTGGTGGTGGTATCGCTTAGAGGTGACATTTTATCGCCAAAGAATGCTCCAGAAACTATTGCACCTGCAGTAATTGCTGGATTTGCTCCAAATGCTGAACTTATACCAAGCAGCGCAACTCCAATGGTAGATACGGTAGTTAGCGAGCTACCTATTGCCACACCAATTATTGAAGTAAGCACAAAGCATGATAGATAGAATGTATTTGTAGACATTATATTAAAGCCATAATACATAAGACTGGGTATTGCCCCACTCATCATGAGTGAGCTGATTAATATACCTATGAAGAAAAACAGGTATATGGCATTTAAGCTTGTGTGTACGCTATGAGCCATACTGTTTTGCATATCAGTGTATTTCACACCCTTTATTAGCCCATATATCAGCAAGAAAACTAGTGCAGTAAATACAGCAAAATGTGGAGTTGCACCGGGCACGAATATCATTATTCCACCAAGGATACCTAGCACTATCAGTATAAGCAATATAGACTCAAAAAGGCTTATCTTTTGCAAAGAACTTATCATAATGCCTCCAAATAAATTTATGATATCATATTATCATATATTTATTTTTAATACAATAAAAAATGTATAAACTTTCATAATTTATGTATTTATATAAATTTTATATGTTATACATTTATATAATTTATCTATAAAAGAATTTTAAATATTACAAAATACAATTATACAATTGGGCTATTAACAAAACAATAAGCCTATTTTTATGCTATAATCAAGCAAAGAGGTGATATAATGAGTGATATTTTGGAGGTATGTGGAGGCTGCAATGCAAAGCTTGGTCCAGACCTATTATCCAAAGTATTATGTGGTTTGCCTAATACTAAAAGAGATGATGTACTCGTAGGCTATGATTCTTCCGACGATGCAGCAGTAATAAAAATTAGCGATAGTGAAGCAGTAATACTCACAATGGATTTTTTCCCTGCCATAGTTGAGAATCCGTATGACTTTGGGAGAATAGCTGCCACCAATTCACTAAGCGATATCTATGCAATGGGAGGAGAACCTATTGCTGCATTAAATATAGTTTGCTTTCCAGAGAATGGAGATACAAATTTATTAAAAGAGATACTGCGAGGTGGGGCCGATGTAGTAAAATCTGCTGGAGCATCGCTTGTGGGAGGCCATAGCATACATGAGAGAAGAGCAATATATGGCTTGTCTGTAATAGGTAAAGCGCACCCAGATAGTATTTGGAAAAATAATACACCCGATGAAGGTGATGCTCTAATACTTACAAAGGCTTTAGGAGTAGGGCTTGTTACGGGAGCAGCAAGGGTAGGAGTAATTCCAAAGAAAGCATTAGACATAGCAGTTCAATCTATGTGTACCTTGAACAAAAAAGCGAGTGAAATACTAAAGCAATATACTGTTCATGCTTGTACTGATGTTACGGGATTTGCACTAAGTGGACACCTTTTGGAAATGCTTGGCGATAGCAAAAACGCAATTATTTATGGTGAATCTTTGCCTGTAATGCCTTATGCTTTGCAGGCTGCAAGGGAGTTTTGCTTTACTGCTGGAGCTCAACGCAACAGAAAGCATGCTCAAAATAAGATAAATTTAAACGATATTCCATTTGAATATCAGGAATTGATATTTGACCCTCAGACATCGGGTGGGTTGCTTGCTGCAGTGCCACTTTCTGAGGCAGATGAAATATTAAACAAAATGCATGACGCACAATTGCCGGCTGTCCTAATAGGTAGCATTGAAAACGGTAGTGGTAATATTAAGGTTATATTTTAGGAGGATATTATGATAATTGATTGTTTAGGACAGGCTTGCCCATTGCCAGTTATTCGTACAAAGCAGGCCATAAAGGCTAATGTTGGGCAAAAAATAGAAGTACTTGTAGATAATCAAATTGCAACAGAAAATCTTGGCAAGATGGCGAGCCAGATGGGATTAACCTGCAAAGTTGAAAAAGAAAACGAAACTCTTTATCACGTGTTTATTGAAGGGGAATATAAAGAGCAGTCAATAGAATGTGCTCCAATGAGTCTAGATAATGGATATATAGTAGTTCTTGCATCAGATAAGATGGGTGAGGGTGATGAAGTGCTAAGTCATAAGCTTATCGAGAGCTTTGTATATGCACTTAGTGAGCAGGATGAGCTACCCAAATATGTAATTTGCTACAACTCAGGTGTAAGACTTACCACACAAAATACCAAGACGGTTGAAGATCTCAAACATCTTGAAGAAAAGGGTGTTGAAGTACTTTCCTGTGGACTATGCCTTGACTTTTATAACTTAAAAGACGAGCTTAAAGTAGGGCAAGTAAGCAACATGTATAGAATAATTGAACTTTGCAGGCAGCATAGAGTGGTAAGGCCTTGATAATATTCACATTTGATTCTACTCATCTTGCTATTGCAGCAGAAAATATTTGTAGCGAAATAAAGGGGGCAAGGCTAGTGCCTCTGCCTCCTAAAATTAGCGCTGGTTGTGGACTTTCTCTCAAAGCAGAAAATGCCTATAAAGATAAAGTGGAAAACTTATTAAATACATCTCATATAAACTTTAATGCAATTTACGAAGCACTTGATTGTGGAGAATATAAAAAGCTATGATTTATGCAGATTACAGCTCAACATCAATCAATAAGCCTAAATGTGTAGCCGATGCCGTATCAGAAATGATACTTAGCAATACAGGCAATCCTTCTCGTAGTACTAATGCCTGCGCTATGCAGAGTCTGCGAGCAGTTGATAAGGCAAGGCAGTCCGTCGCAAAATTCTTTGGATTAAAAGAATATTGGAATGTTGGCTTTACACTTAACTCTACACATAGCCTTAATTTAGCAATAAAAGGTAGCCTTTGCAGTCAAGACCATGTAATTACAAGCTTTTGGGAGCACAATAGTGTGCTTAGGCCACTTTATCAAGTGGGAGCAGAGATTTCTATTCTGCATAAAGATAGTGTGGGCAATCCTGATACTAGATTTCTTAAATCGTACATTAAACCAAATACAAAAGCCATAATAATAAATATTATGAGCAATGTAAGTGGAAACATAATTGATTTAGAACCCATTAAATTATTTGCAAAAGAAAATGATTTACTGCTAATACTTGATGCAAGTCAAGCAGCAGGGCAGATGGATATAAAATTAGATGAAAGTTTTCCAAGGACACTTCTTGCAATAACAGGACATAAGAGCCTGTATGGCCCAATGGGCGTAGGTGCACTTATATCTTATAAAGTAGATAAGCTTAAACCACTTTTAAGTGGAGGAACTGGAATAAACTCATTTAGCACAGTTCAGCCAGAATGTTTTCCAGATGTTTGCGAGGCTGGCACATTAAATTTGCCTGCGATTATGGGACTCAAATCTGCAATAGATTGGAATATGGAGCAGAATTTGGCAGAGCATTATAAAAGATTAAAGGCTATACGCAAACGCTTGATAGAAGAACTTAGCAAAGAAAAAAACATTACTCTTTATAGTAATAATTTAAATGGTGGGCCTACTATTGCAATAAATATTGGAGACAACACATCACAAGATATAGCAATGAAACTTGAAGAGCAGTACGGTATACTTACACGAGCAGGAGCACATTGCGCACCACTATTTCATAAGGAATATGGTACAGAAACTCAAGGAATGGTGCGCTTCAGCTTTGGAATTACATCAAGTGATGAAGATATAGATGCCTGCATATATGCAATAAAAAAATTGGCCTCTCAAAGCCTATAAGGCAATGAGAGACCATTTTAATTTAGATCAATAGGTAAACATTGAAATTATTCCACCAAGATTGTCATAAGATGATACATGCTCACGAACACCAACTGGAACATCAACGGTTTCGCTATCTCTGGATCCTGGAGCGATCTGTGTACGCAGAATTTCATATTTTAGCTGTCCATCCTCATATATGCCTACATGTGGATGCTCTATCATGTAGTTAATAAACTCTTCAAGCACAAAATTCTTTATATGCATAAGTGTTGCAGCAGGTACACCTACATATCTAAATACGCTCAACCTTATGCTAACGCCCGTAAGATTGCTCTTGTCCAAGGTTTCAGCAAATGGATAATCCTCAATAGGGAATCTAAATACATAGCCATACTGCCATGAATTGTCTAGTAGCCATTTTCCTGCATCATTATCATTTATTGCTTGTTTGGAAATTTCTATATTGTCCTTGTTATAGAAACTTATCTGTGCAGATAGACCCGTTTGATATTCGCTTGTACCAGGCTCGTTTACTCTTTCTTTAGTCATTAGCATAAGTGTATCTCCACTATACTTTGAAGATAGCTTTGATCTTATGTTATCAAAAAGCTCTTGTTGCTCAGCCTGTGTTCTAAATCCAGCTCTAACTATATAATCTCCATGACCAAATGTGGCAGCTTCCGATATCATATTCTGTAATGCAGATGTTGCTAAAGGCAGCAGACGTACATTATAATCATGAACCTGAATTTTACCACCAGTTTCTTTACCCACACTTACAAGTAAAGGATCGATATAACTTTCGTAATCACTTGGTAGAGCATTCCAAGGATTAGCAAGCATTAAACCTGATGAATACAATTCGGCTTTTGAAACAGTTACTTGCTCTGGAAATTCCAAAGGATAATCGCTAAGGTCTAATACATCCCATCCTTCAGCGTTTGGAACAGGGCGCTCTTTAGTGATCTGTGATTCTATTTCTTGTTCAAGTTGTGCTTGCTGCTGTGCATGCTCTGTTTCAAGTTGCTCATTTTCTTTTGCTATGCGCTTATTTTCATCTTCAACCCAGCGCTTCTGTGAACGCATTGCCGTTGTGGATGCAAGCATTGAAACTGCTGTAAGCACAATGAATATAGCAGTAATTATCAGCACTAGTTTGATGCTCTTGCTATATGAGCTTGTTTGATTTTGCTCGCTATTAGGTGTATTTTTTTTCATACTAGCCTCCTATTCATCAGCTGAATTAAATATATTGTATATGGTATTTAATTCGTCAGTATTGCTATATGTAAGTATTATTCTACCTTTTTGCATATTTCCCTTTATTGCTGCTTTAAGACCAAGTTTACTTTTCAAACTTCTTTCAAATGCCATAAGCTCTGGATCAGAAAAATCTTTATATGATTTTCTAGCCACTGGCTTTTGCTTAATTACAGCTTCCAGCTCTCTTACACTTAAATTTTCATTTACGATTCTTCTGCAAAGTTTTTCTTGAAGCTCTTTGCTATTAAGCCCAGCAAGCACTTTTGCATGCCCTAAACTAATTTTGCTATCTCTTATTGATTGCTTTACTGCTTCAGAAAGCTTGTTCAGCCTTAAACTATTTGCAATTGAGGATCTGCTTTTCCCAAGGCCCTCTGCAAGCTGTTCTTGAGTATATCTAAACTTTTCTATAAGCCTTTGATATGCTTCTGCTTCGTCTATTGGATTAAGATCTTCACGCTGTATGTTTTCAATGAGCGATAACTTGTATATTTGTTCATCACTTAAATCTTTTACAATGCAAGGCACAGAGTTTAGCCCTGCAAGTTTTGATGCTCTAAAGCGCCTTTCTCCAGCAACTATGCTATATCGATCGTCCATTTTGATTACGATCAAAGGGCTTATTACACCTTCTTGCTTAATACTTTGCGCAAGCTCCGATATAGAGTCATCATCAAAGCTTTGCCTTGGCTGATCAAGCATTGGATCCAAAAGCTCCAAATCTATTTCCTCTATGCCATCGTTTGTGGAAATTTCGGGCAACAATGCGTCTAATCCTCTACCCAGACCTCTTTTTGCCATTTTATTTTTTCCGCCTTTTTAAATACTCTTTTGCTAATCTTGTATAAGCATCGTTTCCAATGCTTCTGTTGTCATACAAATTGATAGGCAAGCCATGGCTTGGCGCTTCGCTAAGCCTTACATTTCTTGGTATAGCTACGCTATAAACTTTCTTTTTAAAGTGCTTTTTTACTGATTCCACTACCTGGAGTCCAAGATTTGTTCTACCATCTAGCATTGTAAGCACTATTCCATCTATATCCAACTTTGGATTAAAGTTACTTTTTACTCTTGCAATTGTGTTCATTAAACTACTTACGCCTTCAAGTGCATAATATTCACACTGTATAGGTATTATAACACTTTCTGCTGCAGTTAGTGCATTTATTGTAAGTAAGTTTAGTGATGGAGGGCAATCGATAAATATATCATCATATTTTTTTTCTATTTTTGCTATCAGTTTTTTAAGCTTATATTCACGTTTAGGCATATTAGCAAGCTCTAGCTCAGCGCCTGCCAAACCTATGTCTGTGGGAATAATATCCAAGTTCTTTTGTGGAGTAGGCATTATGCACTGATTTATATCTGCAATATCCATAAGGGCATCATAGATGCTGTGATTTATATTTGATATACCTAATCCACTACTGCTATTACCTTGTGGATCAAAATCTATTAGGAGTACTTGTCTACCAAGTTCTGCCAGAGAGGCTGAAAGGTTTACCGATGTTGTGGTTTTACCAACGCCACCCTTCTGATTTGTTACAGCAATTATCATATTTCCTCCTAATCATTAAATTCCAATGATATTTCCGTATCGCCATTTTCTAGATTTTGCTCTGTTACACTAGGAGCTGTTGCTCGTGTCTCATATTCTATGGCAGTGCTAATTGTGCCACCTTCCGACTCGTATGCTTCAAGCGCTGCCTTCCATTCTGCAGTAAATTCCTCATGGCACAGATCATGTTCTAGCAAATAGTTTGCAATATCCAGACCAAGATATCTTATATGCCATGGTTCATATTTTATCTTTGTAATATCTTCTTTATCCTTAGGATATCGTATTACAAATCCAAACCTTGCACAATTTTCATCAAGCCATTTACCTTCTTTAGTATTAAAAAATCCTGCATTCATTCCTTTGGATTTTGCATAATGCTGATTTACTACATCAAACGATAGGCCACTTTGATGCTCACTTGATCCAGGATACTGTACTAATTCATCATCTACACCTTTATTTTTTTCAAGCCTGTTGCTATACATGGTGTTCTGTGTGGAATAAGATCTGTATGCGCTTTTCAAGTACAGTGTAATTCCGTCTTTTTCTGCTGCATCAAATAAGTCTTGTAGAGCCTTTACTGCAACAGATCTGCCAAGCATTTCAACGCTACTAGATTTACGTACCTTTACGGATACCAGATCATGTGGCTCATATTTTGCATCAAGTGGATTATCCTTATTTACAAGTGCGTTTATATCGCTAATAAGCGCTCTTATATATAGGGTAGGTCCATTCAGGTTCTGCTTTGCAATAGCATGCAAATAACATTACACACATCATTAAAGCAAGAATTTTCTTTATCATCGTACAGTTAATAGTTCCTTATATTTTTCCATTCTTTTTATAGATACATACTTTTCAAGGGGTATGCCATCATCATACATTTGTTTGGCAGCCTCCAAACCCACATATCGCATATGCCATGGTTCATAGAGTATGCCAGTTACTTTCTCAAATTCTTTTGGGTATCTTACAATAAAACCATATTTATATGAATTATCAGCTAACCATCTACCCTCTGTAGTCTCAGCAAATTGATCGTTCAGATGTGTATTTGATCCTATAATGTCTATCGCAAGTCCTAATTGATGCTCACTAGCACCAGGTAATGCCACATAGTCCTTTGCAGCATCAATATTTCCATCATTTAGCTTTAATTTTCTTGAAAATATCAGCTTTTGTGTGCCGTGAGATCTGTAAGAACTTAATGATTTTAATTTGACACCATCTGCCTTTGCTGCATCAAACATCATTTCTGCGCTTTTTAATGCATCGACTCTTAGCATCTTTTCGCCACCAGAGATCATAGCTTTTTCAATTTCAGGCACATAAGCCCCAGATATCATGCTATCATTATTTACTAGCACAATCGTACTAGAAATCTGTTTGTCTGGAAACACATTGGCAAAGCTGCAGGTAACTATAATTGCGCTACTTAACACACTCATAAATATACTACTTATAGGCATATATCTCCTTCTGGTGGCTTTATATTTTCAACTATACTAAGCCTTTTACTTACATTATTTGGAAGTTTTGCTTCCACTATTACGCCACTATCTGTATATTCTTCGTTAAGCACTTTTCCATTATCGTGCATATATGCAAGCAAATGCATTTTAGCATATGGCACAAAGTACTTTGCTGTTATATATCTTTCTTTAAGTGCATCTATTATAGCATGATCAAGCTGTTCTAATCCTTCTCCAGTCTTTGTACTTATGTATATGCCCTTTTCAAAATCCTTTTTCTCAAAGAGATCGCACTTGTTTATTACAACTATGCTAGGAGAATTACAAGCATTTATACTTTCTAAAGTATCTTGCACAGTAGCATAATGCTCCATCATTTCGCTACTAGAACCATCAAGCACTATTATAGTAAGATCAGCAAGAGCTGCTTCTTCTAATGTGCTAGAAAAGGTTTTTACTAAAAAGTGTGGCAACTTTTTAATGAACCCTACTGTATCTACCAGCAATATATCTTGCCCATCACTAAGTTGATATTTCCTGGTTAGAGCGTCTAGTGTTGCAAAAAGTTTATTTTCTACATAGGCATCAGAATATGTAAGTGCATTTAGCAAAGAGCTTTTGCCAGCATTGGTATATCCTACAAGAGCTACAACAGGAATGTTGTTCTTTTCGCGTTCCTTGCGCCTTAGCTTTCTTTGCTCTGCTATGCTCTTTATTTCTTTTTCAAGGAAGGATAAACGCTGGGCTATCCTACGCCTATCAACTTCTAACTTGCTTTCGCCTGGGCCCCTTGTTCCTATTCCACCACCCAAACGGCTCAGCTCTGTTCCTAGGCCAATAAGCCTCTGGCTTCTATACTTAAGCTGTGCAGCCTCTACTTGTAGCTTGCTTTCTGCACTGCGAGAATGTTTTGCAAATATATCTAGTATCAAAGCTGTTCTGTCTATTACTTTACAGTTCAACAGTTCTTCAAGCCTTTTTTGCATTGATCCAGAGATCTCGTCATCGCAGATTACTGTTTCAATATTGCGCGTCTGTATCATTCTGGCAAGCTCTTTTGCTTTGCCATCTCCAATGTAGCTTGCAGAGTCTGGAGACTCTCTTTTTTGCAATAGTTTGTCCACTACAAGCACATTAGCTGTTTCTGCAAGGGCAGCAAGCTCATCAAGAGATGCTTCGCTTTCTATGCCAAGCAGCAAAACTCTCTCAAGACCATTGTCTAAAGAATCAAACCCCTTATCAAAATCATCTTCGGCATGAATTATAGCTTCCAGAAGTTTCTCGTGGGGTATTTCGCTGCAAGGAGAAATATTTACTATTTCATAATTATCGTCTTTATTAAGAGCTATAACTGCAGTACATATCTTATCTGCCTTGCCATTTAAAACGCTTACTGCACTCATAGCATCAAGCTTTAAAGAAATAAGGGCCGATGTGTCCATCGCTGAAAGCGTGAAGCTAGCGTTTGGATGAGTGTGTATACAACGCACCCCACAAAGCCTATTGCTATCACGTCTAACGCTTATATTCTTTAAACCTACAGAATCGTTATCTCCTAAGTCTATTGAAAGAAGTTTGCCATTTCTTGCAATATATACACTTATCTCTCTATTGTAGTGATAGCTTATTTCACATATTGTTGTAAGTATAAATTCATCAATATATTTTGTGCTATCTGATGGTATGTCGAAAAGAGAGTCCAGCTGTTCTAATGCTGTCCTTCTAATTCCGTCTAAATTCCCTGATACTCTGTACATACTGCCTCCGAACTTATTATACTAAAAAGAACAATATATTTCAATTCCTTAATATATTAGAAATTATTTAATAAAGTTGTGGCAAACTATGTATCTATAGGGAAAATTCATTATATAGCTAAATTATAACTTGGTAAAAGGATATTCCTTTCCAAAGCACTCAACTCTAATTGACTTGATCTCTTGTCTTTCAAGAGGCTTATCGTTGTAATCACGCTTTACATTTACGATCCTGTATGCTTCATCCATTCCACTTGTTAGTTTGCCAAATGCAGCATACGCTCCATCAAGATGTGGTGATGTGCTTGTCATAATAAAAAATTGACTTCCAGCACTGTTTGGCATCATACTGCGAGCCATGCTTAGCACACCCTCAGTATGCTTTAATGGGTTATTTACTCCGTTTTGATTAAACTCGCCCTTAATGCGCCAATCGGGGCCACCTGTTCCATTTCCGAGTGGGCATCCTCCTTGTATCATAAATCCTGGTATTACTCTATGAAAGCATAGCCCATCATAAAAGCCACTATTAGCAAGCTCTATAAAGTTGCCAACGCTTTCTGGAGCCATATCTGGATAAAGCTCGCCCTCCATCACTGCACCATTTGCCATAGTTATTTTAAATATAGGATTACTCATTTTTAATATCCTTTCTGTAACTTATAGGAGTATTATATCATAAGTATAGGTTTAAAAAAATCATTGTTTTTGTTATAATGTATCCAGCTATTTGGAGGACATATGGTAAAGGCAGTTGTGTTTGATGTAGATGATACTTTGTATCCTGAGCTAGACTATATCAGGTCAGGCTTTTCTTTACTGTGTTCTTATTTAAACAGTATTGGTATAGAGGCAAAAACAGATGATATGGTGGCTTGCTTTACTACTAATGCTAGCGATGCAATAAAAGAGTATTTATATTCAATAAATCATTATTCAACGCATCTTCATGAGAGCTTGCTTAGCATACACAGAGCCCATATTCCACAGATAAAGCCTTTTGAAAATATAGAAAATATACTTATAAAACTTAAAAATAAAGGCCTTATACTAGGTATAATAAGTGATGGTACACCTGATGCACAAAATAATAAGGTCATAGGCCTTGGCCTAGACAAGTATTTTGATTATAAAGTATATAGTGACGCATTGGGAGGCAAACATTGTAGAAAGCCTTGCGATGTAAGCTTTAGAGTTATTGCCAATCAAATGGACCTACGCTTTGATGAGATGATTTATATAGGCGATAATTGCGATAGAGATTTTTATCCATGTGAGCATCTAGGAATATTGGGCATGCAAATAGCAATTCCTGGTGGGGTGTATTTTGGGAAAAAATATAAAAACACATACGAAAATTATTTTCAGCTTGAAAAAGCTTTGTTTAAAATATTGGAGGCACAATGAAAATAAATATTGCGATAGATGGGCCGATGGGCGCAGGCAAATCCACAGTAGCCGATGCTCTAGCCGAAAAACTTGGGATATTGCATCTTGATACGGGTGCTATGTATAGAGCGTTTGCGTATGCTTGTAAGTTAGGGGGCATAAAAGATGACGATAACTCAGGCATAAAGCGTACTATGGATACAAGCTCCATCACAGTTGGTTTCAAAAATGGAAAGCAGATTACTTACCTTAATGGTATAGACGTTAACCCATATATAAGAACATCTGAAATATCAATGAAAGCATCCAATCTTTCAAAGTTAGGCTTTGTAAGAGAAAAACTTGTGGCAGAACAAAGAAAAATAGCTAAAAATAATGATGTTATAATAGACGGAAGAGATATAGGAACCAATGTTCTTACCGATGCTGAGATAAAAATATATCTAACTGCAAAGCCTGAGATAAGAGCCATGAGAAGATATAAAGAGCAAAGTGAGAAAAGCTACGAACAGATTCTTGCCGATCTGAAAGAACGCGATATTCAGGATAGCACACGAAAAATAAATCCACTTAAAAAAGCTGATGATGCAATACTTGTAGATACAAGCGATATGAGTTTTGATGAAACTATAGAAACCATTTATAGAATAGTAAAGGAACATTATGCAAAACGAAGATAAAACTAATGCAGCCAATGAAACAAGAATGTACAGATTTATGCGATTCTTGGCTAGAATTGCCGATGTATTATTTAGAATTAAATATCATGGTGTAGAGATAGTTGACAATTTGCAGACTCCGTATGTTTTAATCAGTAATCACAGGAGTTTTATTGATCCTGTGGCTATTGCTAGTCGCATAAAAAAGAACCATGTTAGTTTCTTGGGCAAAAAAGAGCTTGCTAGCAGTAAAATAGGCAATTATATATTTTCAAAGCTTTATATGATTCCTATCGACAGAAAAAATACTGATCTACGAGCTATGAAAAAATCAATAAAACTCATAAAGTCTGGTGGTATACTAGGAATTTTTCCTGAAGGCACTAGACATAAGAGTGGGGATATGCAGGAAGCAGAAAATGGAGTTGGCGTAATTATTCAGATGTGTAATGTGCCAGTACTGCCTGTATATATTGACAGAAAATTTAGATTATTCCGAAAAACCAATATCTATTTTTTTGAACCATTGGATTTTTCTGAAGTAGTTAATTCAGATGCAGATGTAAATAAGAACGAATTGATAATGGAAGAAATCAAGGATTATTACAAAAAAGTTGTAAAAACTTACTAAAGAGTGTAAAATTATATGAAATTATGTTAATTTTAAGTTTTTTTATACAAAATTGTATGTAAAAGCTTGAATATATACCGATTATATATTAGAATGAAAGGGTAAAATGCCGATAGAATTAGCAAGGTATGCGGGATTTTGCACTGGAGTCAGTAGAGCAGTAAATAATGCTCAAGAGCTAGCTGTAAAATACAAGCATATTAGTAGCCTGGGACAACTTGTTCATAATTCTCTTGTTGTAGATAAGCTTGAAAAACAAGGAATAAGGGCAAAAGAGCTTGATGATATAGATACTGAGTGCGTGATAATACGTAGTCATGGAGTATCACCAAAGGTTATTCAGGAGCTAGAAAATAGAGGCAAAAAAGTATTTGATCTTACCTGCCCTTTTGTAAGCAGGTTGCATCAGAAAGTCGCTGAGTATAGCAAAACAGGTCTTCCTGTAATACTTGTAGGTGATGGTGGGCATCCTGAAATTATTGGCACAATAGGCTGGTGCATGGGCAAAAGCTACATTGTTAAAAGCGTTGAAGAAGCTTTGCAGTTACCTCATATTAGCAAGGCTCTTGCAGTAGCTCAAACCACTTTTCCTAAAGAACTATGGGAAAATATATGCGATGCATTAAAAAATCGAGTGGATTGCCTTGATCTTATGAACACTATATGCACTGCTACGATCAAACGACAAGAGGCTGCTAGAGAGCTTGCCAGCAGAGCAGATGCAATGATAGTTGTTGGAGGCAAAAATAGTTCAAATACACGTAAGCTATATGATACATGCAAGCAATTATGTAGCAGAACAATTTTGGTAGAGCGCGCAAAGGAAATACCTTTGGGCTTTGCAGATATAAAAACGGAGACAGTAGGGATCACCGCCGGAGCGTCAACACCGGAGTGGTCGCTCAAGGAGGTTGTAACACACATGACGGACATGGAGAATAAGGACGTACTTACCCAAGACGAAGTAGAGATCAAGCAAGAAGCATCTGAGCCTGTAAACACAGCTGAGAAGGTTGAAGAACCCGCAAGTGAGCATCCTGTGGATGAAGTGCACAGTGACTTTATGGCAGCTATGGAAGCCACTATGGTTAGGATACATCCTGGAAAAGTGCTCAAAGGCACAGTTGTACAGATTACAGATGATGAAGTTTGCGTTAACATCGGCGTTAAATCTGACGGACTCATAGCTCGCAACCAGCTTGCAGATCAAGATGTAAAGCTTGGCGATGAGATTGAGGTTGAGGTTGTTAAGCCAAATGATGGTGAGGGAAATGTAGTTCTATCACAGAAAAACATCATCAATCGCAAGCAGTGGGAAAAGCTTGAGGAGAAATTTCACAATAACGAATATGTAGAAGCTACTGTGAAAGAAGTCGTTAAGGGTGGTGTGACAGCCAGAATAAACGGTATTCGCACATTTATACCTGCTTCTCATATTGCATTGAGATATGTTGAAGATCTAAGCCAATTCGTAGGCCAGACCTTTGAAGTAAAAATTCTTGAGCTTGACGCTCAGAAAAAGCGCCTTGTAGC
The DNA here is from genome assembly GCA_034180455.1 of Eubacteriales bacterium. Classification (GTDB taxonomy): domain Bacteria; phylum Bacillota; class Clostridia; order Christensenellales; family Aristaeellaceae; genus JAAZPT01. Next base: position 78,937 of record JAXFOG010000014.1, on the reverse strand, counting down.
TAGCCGTAAACTTGTTTTGCAAGAAGAAAGAGAAAAGCAGCAAGAAGAAGCTTGGAGCAAGCTACAAGAGGGTGAAGTAGTAGAGGGTATAGTAAGACGCCTTACTAACTTCGGAGCATTTGTTGATTTAGGGGGCATTGATGGCCTTATACATATCACAGACTTGTCTTGGGGCAGAATCAAGAATCCTAAGGAAGTTGTAAAGCCAGACCAGAAGGTTATGGTAAAGATACTATCTCTCAATCCTGAGAATAAGCGCATTTCTCTTGGACTAAAGCAGACAATGCCTCATCCATGGGAAAATGTAGAAGAAAAATATCCAGTTGGCTCAGTTGTAGATGGCAAAGTAGTAAGAATTACTACATTTGGTGCTTTTGTAGAGCTTGAGCCAGGCTTGGACGGACTTGTTCATATTTCTCAATGCGCACTTAACCGTATTGAAAAGGTTGAGGATGCTGTAAAGGTTGGCGAGACAGTAAGAGTTAAGGTGCTTAATGTTAATAAAGAAGATAGAAAGATCAGCTTAAGCATACGCGCCGTACTTGCTGATGAAGCTTTGGATACAAATATGGATGAATTAGATTTACCTGGTGCGAATCTAGAGGAAGAATTAGATATTCCTGCTGAACACACTGAGGAATAATCAATAACATATTACGAGTAAAGGTGCGCCTTTACTCGTTTTTTATAGAGGTAATCATGAAATTTATATATAGAGGTCAGGATATGCAGTCTCAAAGCTTTAAGAAGCCTAAGACGCAAACAATAATAATTATATTGCTTGTTATTGCATTAGCTGCACTAGTGGGTTCAAAGTTTATAGGCGGTAGATCATTTAGCTCCGAAGATGTTAAAGTCAAAATAAAGAATATGCTTAATTCCGAGATGAAAAATGCAATTAGTCAGGCAGAAAGTCTTGGTAGGTCAGGTGCAAGTGGTTCTACAAATATTATATCAAGAGTAAGGCAGCATGTATATGCTTTGGATGCACTTAATGCGCTAAATATATCATTAAGTGGTCAAAGCTCAAGAATATTTCCACAACAGGACATAGATACTACAATGGCCTCTATTGACGAGTTTTTTGTTCAACTTCAGACGGGGCAATCCGTAAATGAAGTGCAGATCAAACTTATGGACAATTTAGCAAAATTGGACGATCAGCTAAGATTATGGCAGTAGGTGAAGCATGAAAACAATACTTAAAAATCTTAATATCTGCGTTGGAGCAGATAGTGGAAAGATAAAATACATTTCAGACGGACAAATTCATGTGGATGGCAATAGAATACTATATGCTGGAAAAAACTCTGATGCTCCAAAATTTGTCGCAGATAAAATTATCGATGCAGACGGTGCTTTAGCAATGCCTGGAATGAATAATATTCACACTCATACTCCTATGACACTACTTAGAAGTGTTGGTGGAAATCTATCTTTGGAAGATTGGTTAAACAAAGCCATTTTCCCTAGAGAAGCAAAACTTAGTGATGATTTAGTATATATTGCAAGCCTTCTTGGAATTATGGAGATGCTGCGCTATGGCACTTGCAATTTTTGCGATATGTATATGCACATGGGCGCCGAAGCAAAGGCTGTTAGTGATTTCAAAATGAGAGCAACTCTTACGCATGGTTCTGTTAGTTTTGATGGTTCATTAGATGATTATTATGAGGGCCTGAAATTTGCTTTAGATTGGAACAATAAGGAAGAAGGTAGGATCAAGACGGGACTTGCTCCACATTCTTGTTACCTTACCACAGAAAGCCTGCTTACCCATGCTGCATCAGATGCCAAAAAATATAATTTGCCAATACATATACATGTAAGCGAAACAAGGGTTGAAAATAAAACCGTAATGGATAAATTTAATTCAACTCCAGTAGAGCTTCTTAATAAGGTTGGAGCACTAGAAAATAGGGTTATTGCTGCACATTGCGTTTGGCTTAGTGACAGTGATATAGATATAGTAAAAAACAAAAGCTTTCATGTTGCTCATAATCCTATTAGCAATCTTAAGCTTGCTAGTGGTATTGCCCCAGTTGCAAAGTTTTTGCAAAATGGAATCAATGTTGGTATTGGTACCGATGGCGTGGCTAGCAACAATAACCTTAACCTTTGGGAAGAAATGAGAGCTATGCCACTTCTTCAAAAGGGCATTACAGGAGACCCTACATTGATTTCTCCATACGAGGCACTTTATGCTGCCACTGTTGCTGGAGCAAAGGCTCTAGGCTATGACGATTTAGGACTTATTAAGAAAGGCTATATTGCCGACTTGTTCCTTGTTGATATGAATAACGCTAGTTCTTACCCTTCAAATAGCCTAGAAGATGATATAGTTTATGCTTTGCAAGGAGCAGATGTTAAGCTTACTATGGTAGATGGAAATATTCTTTATGAAAATGGCGAATATCCTGGCTTCAATAAGAAAGAGATATTTGCAGAAGCGATTAAAGCTGCAAAGGCGTTGAACTAATGAAGATAGCTGTTGTATATCAGCATTATTATCCAGAGGAGTTTCGCATTACACCAATATGCGAGGAGCTTGTTAAAAGGGGACACGAGGTTACAGTTTATACTGGTTTGCCAAACTATCCTCATGGTAATGTTCCACAAAAATATAGGTGCTTCAAGAACAGACATGAAGTTCATAATGGAGTAAATATAATTAGAAGCTTTGAAATAGGGCGAAAGAAAGGCAAATTAGGTCTAGCACTAAACTATGTAAGCTATATGATATCCTCAGTTTGGAGGAGCCTATTTGTAAAGCGTGATTTTGATATAATATTTGCCTACTCCACTTCTCCAATACTAATGAGCCTTCCAGCTCTAACTCTTAAAAGACGGTCAAATAAAAAGATACATATGTATCTTATGGATATTTGGCCTGCTTGTCTTGCTGCAATGAATGTGAAAAAAACCTCGTTGCTTTACAAGTTCATGGGTAGAGTTAGCAAATTTGTATATAGCAATTGCGATACTATTTCATATTCATCTAAATCTTTCAAAAAATATATGAAAGATGTTCACAATATTGAGCTTCAGGATAAATATTATTTGCCACAGTTTGCAGATGAAATATTTGAGGGCGAGCCTAGCACAATAAATCAGAATTGCTTTGTGTTTGCTGGCAATATAGGGCACATGCAGAGTGTTGATACTATTGTAAAGGCTGCAGATATATTAAGAGATAAGCCAATAAAATGGATAATACTTGGCGATGGATCTGAATTTGAAAATATTAAGGCTCTTGTGAATAAGCTAAATCTACAAGATAAAATTCTATTGCCAGGCAGACGTCCTCTTGAGGAAATGCCTAAATATTATTCAATGGCAAGCGCAATGTTGCTTACAATGCGAGATGATGAGCTTGTAAGCTATACTGTTCCTGCAAAGTTGCAAGGCTATTATGCATTTGCTAAACCTGTAATAGCTGCAATAAATGGAGAAAGCAGAGATACTATTGAAGAATCAGGTGGGGGAATAGCAGTCCAAGCTGATGATCCAGAGGCTCTTGCAGGAGCTGTAGAGCGTTTTATTTCTCTTTCTGCAAGCGATAAACTCAAAATGGCACAGAATGCAAAAGCCTATTATAAACAAAATTATATTTTTAAAGATTATATGGATGAACTTGAGAAGCAGTTTAAGGAGTTATTATAGTGGGAAATATCAACGATACTATTGCAGGCATTGCAACAGCTGCTGGCCAGGGAGGCATAGCCATTGTGCGTGTTAGTGGAAGCCTTGCAGAAGAAATTATGCGTAAGGTCTTTTTCACAAAATCAAAAGAAATTGATTCTCATAGACTATACTATGGTCATTTAGTTCAAAATGGTAAAAATCTTGATGAATGCATGGCTGTGCTCATGAGAGCTCCAAAAAGCTATACTAGAGAAGATGTTTTTGAACTGCATACGCATGGGGGAGATATAGCAGCAAGACAGGCTCTTAATGTTATGATTGATTGTGGTGCTAGACTTGCCGAACCCGGAGAGTTTACAAAGAGAGCCTTTTTAAATGGAAGAATTGATCTATCCCAGGCTGAAGCTGTAATGTCTATTATAAATGCAAGTGGAGAAAGCTCATTAAGGTCTGCTGCAAGACAATTAGATGGAGCTCAAAGCAAATTGATTGTGGAATGTAAGGAGATTTTAATTCATATACTCGCAGGTATTGAGGCAGCAATAGACTATCCTGAAGAAATAGACGAGAAGGAAGCCACACAAGATATTCTTCCCAATATAGAAAAATTGTCTCAAAAACTTAGTATTGCTATTGACGAGAGAGCAGCAAGACTTGTGCAAAATGGACTTGAGGTTGTTATTTGTGGAAACCCAAATGCTGGCAAGAGTACATTATTCAATGCACTACTCAATAAAGATGCGGCAATAGTTACGGATATTCCAGGCACTACACGAGATTTGCTAAAATCAGGTATGATATTAAATGGAATTCTTGTGAATCTTACAGATACAGCTGGAATAAGAATTACAAATGACAGAATTGAGGCTATTGGCGTACAAAGAGCAAAAAAATCATTTGAAGATGCAGATACAATTCTTTATGCGATAGACGTTTCAATATGTATTTCTAATGAAGATATTGATTTCATAAAAAATATAGATAATAATGCAAATGCAGTTGTAGTAACTAAAGGCGACATTGCAAGCAATGTTAATACCGAGAGTATTCGTTCTTTTGCCAAAAACATAAATATACTTTTTAGCTCTTCCACAATTGAAAATGGAGTAAATGAGGTCAGAGAGTTTTTGAAGTCGCAAGCAATAATTCCAAAAGAGATGGTATTTACTCATATACGACATACTGAGGCTGCAAAACGCGCTCTTAATAGCATAAATCAAGCAAAAGATGCCTTGATAAATTCAATAAGCCTTGATCTTGTGGCAATAGATCTAAAAGAGGCAATGATAGCTCTTGGAGAAATAACTGGAGAAACACTTTCCGAAGATCTTATAGATAAGATATTTGAAAGCTTCTGTGTTGGCAAATAAAAATCAATATAAATATTGCTGAAAGACATTGCTCTTTCAGCTTTTTAAATTAGAGTAATATAACTTTGCTTAGTATTCTTGACTTTGTGATACAATTAATTTTTACGTGACTAGAGCTTTTAGAGCCATATGTAAGATAAGGATTAGTTGAACCAATGAATGAGTATAGTATATTTTTTGTAAAAAGTATTTTACTTGGAATAGGTCTTGCTATGGATGCTTTTTCTATATCTCTGGCAAATGGATTAAATGAGCCAAATATGAAGAAAAATAAAATGCTTTTAATTGCTGGAGTATTTGCATTTTTTCAAGCCTTAATGCCTATTTTAGGGTGGATATGCGTTCATACTATTGCTGAATATTTTGAAGTGTTTGAAAAAATGATTCCATGGATAGCTTTAATTTTGCTGGGATATATAGGCGCTAAAATGATTATTGATGGTATCAAAAATAACCAATCAGAAATAGTAGGCGTAGGTTTATATGCATTATTTGTTCAGGGAATTGCAACATCAATTGATGCTCTATCTGTAGGCTTTGCCATAGAGGAATATTCAGCGATCAAAGCCATGGTATCTGCAGCAATTATTTCAGTAATTACATTTGATATATGCTTTTTTGGTCTTATTATTGGGAAGAAGTTCGGTACAAAGTTTTCTGATAAAACTTCAGTACTTGGAGGAACTATACTTGCAGTTATAGGTATCTGTATATTTATACGCAGGATATTATAAGTGATTTTAATTAGTTAAAAATTTTATTAATTTAAATAAATACTCGCAGGATATATCCTGCGAGTTATATTTATAATGGATTATTGTTTCTGCCCGTCAAGCATTTCAAAGCTTACTTCCAAATCTATATACTTGCCATCACGCATAGCGTCAAGTCCAGCGCTCTCATCAAAGTTATCAATTCTGTATACTTTTAGTTTAACTGTATCGCCAACTTTTTTCTCACCAACAATATTCATTAATTCGGAAGTTGATTTTGTAATTGAACCATCAGCCTCTACAATTATATCATTTTCCTTTAAACCAGCTTTTTCAGCAGGGGAGTTGCTCTCTACAAAGCGAACACTTACTCCCTGAGGAATAATACCCTCCTGTACTGCTCTGCTGTTTGGGTTGATATCGCTTATTGTTACACCCATTCTTGGCTTTGGATTCTCAACAAGATTGTTCTCAGCTTCGTTTTTGTATACCTTTTTGCCCTTGCCTTCAACTGCATCTTTAATTATGCCCTTTGCTTCGTTGATAGGAATTGCAAAGCCTATACCATCTATTTGAGCTTGTCCATAGCTATTTGTAGAATATTTTAGAGTGGGAACGCCAATCAGTTCGCCGCTTGTATTGAATAGTCCGCCACCACTGTTACCACTGTTTATAGCGGCATCTGTCTGTATCATTTCGCTATAATTATCAGAGCGTCTGCCGTACCTATCTACTGTGTTTGATGTGGGGATTTTTCTGTTTACTGCAGAAATTACTCCAACGGTTGTTGTGCCAGGTAGAGATACTGGATTACCAATAGCTATTGCCCAGTCACCAAGCTGAATCTTTGAGCTGTCACCCATTTTAACTGGCTCAAGATCTAGATCTTTTACCTTTAGAACTGCCAAATCCTTTTGCTCGTTAAAGGCTACAAGCTCGCTCTCATGCTCTTTGCCATCTACTACTACTGTAAGTCTTGATGCACCATCTACTACATGATAGTTTGTAAGAACATAACCCTTATCAACTACTACACCGCTACCTGCGCCATAGAGCACTTCTTTGCTTTCGGGTTGCTGGTCTCTAAAGTATCTGTCTGGGAAACCCCAATCAAATCCAAATCCGAAACCACCAAAACCACCAAATCCATTTATTCCACCGTTAAATTGCTTTATGGAATAATTGTTAATACCTACTACACTCTGGTGTACTTTTTCTATTGCCTCTGTAAAGGGACTTGTGAGTACGGTTTTTTCCTCAGCCGATACAGTCTGATGACTGATGGCTATACCAGTGAATGTACCAATCAGTGCAAACACCAATGCAACCGCTAAAATTTTCTTATTTAATAGATTTTTCATATACATACCTCCTCTATACACTTACATAATACTACGCAAATTTGTATAAACTGTGAACTCACTGTAAAGTAATTGTATATTATTCGTCTATCTGCTCATGCACATATATAGCTATTGCATTCTCTAGCCTTTTGCGCTCTATAAGGCATTCAAACTCATGTGGCATTGTAATATTCTTGTTGAAGCTATAGGCGTTTGCAGTGCAACCACCAGAGCAGTGGAATTTTGCCCAGCAGTCAACACATTTTTTCTTGTGTAGCACATTGTTGTTTGCAAACACACTTTGCATATAGCTATCAAAGCTTTCATCAAGAACTGAACCCATTTTGAATTCTTCTTTGCCAACAAACTGATGGCATGGATATATTGTACCGTCTGCAGCAACAGCAACATATTCGTTGCCAACTCCACACCCATTAAGCCTTTTTTTGATGCAGGGTCCACCAGCAAGGTCTATATTGTAGTGGAAAAAGCTAAACCATTTTCCATTTTTTCTGCGCTCAAGATATTTTTCTGCTACTTTATCGTATTCTTTATAAAGATCTTCAAGATCTGCTTCAGTCAAGGCGTAAGGCTCTGATTCTGGAGCAACCACAGGCTCCACAGATATTTGTTCAAAACCCTCATCTGCAAGCAAAAATATATCCTTACAGAAGTCCTTGTTGAATTTTGTATAAGTACCTCTTACATAGTAGTTCTGCTGCTTTCTTGCTTCAACAAGCTTTTTGACATTTTTTAGCACTAAGTCATAGCAGGATTTGCCATTTATTCCTGGACGCATGAAGTCGTGCACTTCTTTTCTGCCATCTATAGAAAGCACCACATTATCCATTTCCTTGTTCACAAAGTCTATTACATCGTTAGTGATAGCAAGTCCATTTGTTGTAATAGTAAACTTAAATTTTTTATTATGCTTTTTTTCAAGCTCTCTACCATAAGCGACTATTTCTTTTACAGCTTTAAAATTCATAAGTGGCTCTCCACCAAAGAAATCTACTTCTAGATTCTTTCTGTTTCCACTCATTTTTACAAGCCAATCAAGTGCCTTTTTGCCTGTTTCAGCACTTAGAAGCTTTCTTTCTCCCATCTGAAATTCACCAGTATCAGCAAAGCAGTATTTGCAACGCATATTGCAGTCATGAGCTGCCAAAAGACACATAGCCTTTACTACTGGTGGGCCATCGTGCTTTATTTCCTCATCAGAATATGTATCACTTGCATCTATCATCTCGTCTTTTTCTAACTGTAATAGCTCTTGCATTGTGTCGCTTGCTACTTCGGAACCATATTTTTCAGAAAGCCTTGTGGTAATCTCATCTTTATCAAGGCTATCCCAAAGCTGCAAAGCATAATATGATGGATCGTCAAGCAAATGCACTGCTCCACTACCAACATCAAGAGCCAACTTTAATCCCATACTTTCAAAACAATGTATCAATATTTTTTCCTCGTATTCTTATTCCTTATAAATTAAAAAAACCACGAACATATTGTCGCGGTTTTGTATTACTTGCGATTTACTTTGCCCTCACGACCTACCAAATCGCTTTGTGCCTGCTTTTCACATGATTGATTTCCAACTGTACAGCTGGTCTTGCATGCGCTCTGGCAGGAGGCCTTACATTCTCCGCAACCACCTGTAACAGCTGTGCATCTTAGCTTTGGATTAGCTATTGTTCTTACACGCTTCATTAAACATCACTCCTTCATAGATATGCTGATATTATACATTATAATTTCATAGTGTGCAAGATTTTACAGCTCCATAGTCTATCAGGATAAATTCCATTTGCTTTCATTTGCTTTAGGGCTTGCACAACTGTTGGTTTATCTTCTTTATAAGTTATACCGTACCACTTTTCATCGCAATGAAGCGCTTTTATAGTGGCGCGATTCTCGTGTACCAATATGCTTGGCACTATCGTGATATAATATTCGCATTTAAGTGGATTTTTATTTAGGTTTTCATCTAAATATTTGGGAAAATACTTTTCAAATTCAGACATCATACTCTCTCTAAATCCCCATATATTCATTGAAACTTTGGTGTCTGGATCAAGGTCTACAAAATCAATTCCATTTTCTGTATAGGCAATTTTGCCATTATGATGTTCTATGCGAGTTCTCTCCACAATATCTGTCATATTTCCATTATCTATTCCAATTATTCCACGTGAAACAGATCCGTTTTCTGTGATAGTCTTATTAAGATCAAACGCTATCATTGCATGAGAACTTTCTGAACTTACTAAAAAATCATATAGCTTCTGAAAAGATTGTTTGCCATAAAAATCATCAGCATTGATTACCATAAATGGTCCATGAACATACTCTTTGGCAGACATTACTGCATGAGCAGTACCCCATGGCTTAATTCTGCCCTCAGGTATAGAGAATCCGTTTGGAAGCTCCATAGTCTGATATGCAAAATGTATTTTTGCTTTCCCATTTAGTTTATGAGCATATAGCTTTTCAAACAATTCCTCATGTTCTTTTTTAATGATGAACACAATATCTTCAATGCCAGCTCTTATAGCATCATATATTGAGTAGTCAAGTATTGCATTGCCTTCATCATCAACAGGGTCTACCTGTTTCAAACCCCCGTAACGGCTACCCATTCCAGCTGCCATTATCAATAATATAGGTTTATTCATAGCACACCTCATATATTTAATACCAAAATATTATATCATATTATTTAACTATTGTTTATAGCTGAAAACAATAACTCTGCTTGCATTTACACTTAAAATGATGTATAATATAAAACGATTACTATAATATGTTACCAAGTTTTTTTGTCATATTTTGAAGGAGCGATATTTTGAAAAATACATTCAAATTTAGTTGTATATTATTTGCTATTTTAATAGTATTTGCTTTCTCTACAAATGCTCAAGCTGGTGGGACTACAATAAGTATTTCATCATTTGATGAGCTAAAGCCCTATCTTGAGTATAGAACATTAGATAGAACAAAGGCTACAAATATAGGCTTTAATGCCGATCAAGAAAGGCTATTTTTAAAGGGCGGAAATTACTCGATAGATAAAAGCTTTGAAATAGATATGGCAGATAATTTTTTTGCGGGTAAAGCAGATGTAATAAAGTATGGTATTATTTCAGCCGATGAAAATTTTACTATAAATGGTAAAGCCAATACCATATCTGTAAAGCAGGAAAATGCTGTAGCAGTATTCAGTACTTTGGTAGCGGATAAATTTACAATAGAAAATCTTAATATTAGCTATCCAAAAAATGTAGCTGGATACGGATTTGCTCAAAATCTTTACTCCAAAGATTTAAATGAAGGCTTTGCTTCTGCTAAGGGAACCCTGAAAAACATAGAGGTTTCAGTAGGTGGGGATATAACACCTCTTCGTGTTTTTGATAAGGTTAAAAATTCCAAGCAATTTCCTATCACGCCTATTGATGGACTAATGTCATGTGGATTTTCATGGCATATTGAGCACATAAATTTGGATAATATTACTGTAAATATAAAGGGCAATATAGGAAGTACAGACAGACCTGAAAAAGACGATGATCTTGTATTTGCCCATGGATTTACATTTGACTTTGAAAATGTTCCATATAATGATAGTGAAAATAACAACAAGAAAACATGGGAAGCTTTATTTAATGATGGCAATCCGGAGCCTTTAAAGGACGCTGGACATGTTTTAGGTCTCACTATAAACGTTGGTGGTAACATTCAAGCCTATGGCAACAACGCAGGCTATTCATCAGGCTTTGGAATGGACGCTGGGGATACGTGGATCGATAATGCAAAAATCAATATTGAAGGAAATATTATCACAGATCTTAAAGGCAATACTACACCTATGAAAGGTGCATTTTATAATTGCTATGCTTATGGTCTATCTAGAGAACTTATGAATTTTACTAATTCAAGTCTTAGTGTGAACAATATCATTTTTAAGTCTGAGAACTTACCAGACAAAAGTTCATATAATTTCGTTGGTGCTACTGCAAGGTACAACACAAAGGGAAATTATATCAATATTAAAAACAACAATATTAAAGTTAAAGGGTTAATACAAGGAAACTCTGATAAAAATATAATTAGCTCAGCAAGCCTATATAATGATTGGAGCTCTTATGGTAAGCGTGGAGTAGACTGGCCTCAGATAATTGAAAACAACAAATACGAGGTAGGTGGCATAGACCTAACAAGCTCTGATAAAAGCGTGACCTTATTATCCTTTGGAGAAAAATGTCGTACTGGAATAAAGCAGCGAGGAACATATAAGCTCCCTTCAGCCTCATTAAATCATAACGAATTAACTGTTGGTGATATAAACATAAAAGCAAAAGAAGCAGATGTCTCTTTGCTAATGCAGAACTCAAGCAATGCAAAAGATAATAAGCTACAATATGGAAATGTATCGATTACTGCTGGAAGAGTTGATTTTTATGGTATGGGGCATGCTTTTAATAATAATCCAGTAGACAATCTTGGATATAACAATGTTATGGAAAACAATACGCTTTCTGTTAAGGATCTTACTATCAATGCTGATAAATCAAATATGATATCCCTTATGGTGGCATATCAAGATGAAAACCAGCCTATGAAAAATTGCTATGCAAAAGTAGATAATGTTAATATAAACATAAAAAATGCAGATGCCACAAGTTTTATAGGGGGAATTTCAGGATACTCTAAAAGCGATATAGATTCTTGTAGACTAGATGTTGGAAGTGTGAACCTTACTCGAGGAGATGGTCCTGAAACCCTTTATTTTGGACTAGGTGCAGGATACAAGACCAGTTCAACTATCAAGAATTCTGCTGTATTTGTAGATGGTGATCTTAATGTGAGTGCAAAAGAACGCTTCGGTGGAGGATTTATTGGATCGGTATCAAATTCCAAAATAATCAATAACAACCTACAAGTTGATGGCAAGAGTAATGTTAATTTAACTGCAGGTTTCTATGGTGGTTTTGTAGGAAGAACATCTAATTCTGCAATTTATTTAAACACATCATTATATCTTAATGAGTTTATGCCATTTGCATTTAAGGCAGAAAACGGAGGAACTATCAACTCTAATGCACACTATACAAATGGTAAGGCGCCTATGCTTTTCTCTGGATTACTTGCTATTGGAGATCAAACCAGTGACAAAAGAACTAAGCTAGAAAACAATACATTACTTGTTGAAAAGCCTTATGAAGATACTATTGGCTATATAAAGCAATCGGCTTCTGCAGATAGCAAAGATAATTACTTGGTAGTAGTTGATATAGGCAATAAATTCAACAGAACTGCTTATAAGCTTGCAGAAGTAAACTCTACTCAAGAAGAGTTGGGCGCAGTAGTTCCTGTATTTAAAAAACAGGGAGATCCAATTGGACGGATTAACATAGCCAAAAGATCATTCCAAGATAAATATTGGAATCCAAATTTTGCTCCTTATGAAATTGGTCAAGCAGAAAGAAACTTCTCCTATGTTACTGCTAATGAGGTAGGAGAGCTAGTTTGTGTTGGAGCCGATGCTGAAATTGCAAGTGTAGATGCTAGCACGGTAAAACTAAATGATTATTATCATAGGCATCTTGGTGTTGTTGATGGATTGGGAGTTGCTTATGACTTGCTTGGCATTAAGGGTGGTTTAGTAAAAGATCCAACTAACAACGATAATAGCGCAGACAATACATCAAAATACCCATCCACAGGCGACAGCGCAAACATATCATTGTATATTCTTTTGAGTATTCTATCATTGGGAATTTTGATAGTCTTATCCAAAAATAAAACTAAAGAAAACTAAAATAATCCGAACTCTATATTAGGGGTTCGGAATTTTTATTTATGAGCCTACATAGCTTATTCGTGGTTGAAATTGAATTATGCATAATGTATAATAAAGCTAGTAAAATTTATGTTGGATCAATATATAATTTATATATTGGCGTTTTATTTTTGCTTACTACAAACAATTATGAGGGACAAAATGAATAGAAATGTTCGTAGAGATGTACTTGTAGCAGGTCTTATGCTATTTGCAACATACCTTGGAGCCGGCAACCTAATATTTCCTCCATTTATAGGTGTAAAAACTGGAGAAAATTGGCTTATAGCGGCAATAGGATTCTTGCTTACTGGTGTAGGACTACCTATGATGGGGCTTATTTCTTTGGCTTTAAGAGGTGGAGACCTAAATGCTATGTCCAGAAGATCATGGCCGTGGATATCCAAGTTTCTAAATATAATTATACTTCTTATGATAGGACCGTTATTTGCTATCCCACGTACTGCAGCAACTACTTGCGAGATGAGCATTTTACCTTTTATACCTACTGATTATGATGGAAAAATAATATATATAGTAGTATCAGCATTGTTTTTTACTTTTACCTATTTTCTTACCCGAAAGGGTGCAGATGGATTAGATAAAATAGGGGGTATATTGTCTCCTATTCTTATATCTTTCCTTCTTTTAGTAACGGTCATAAGTTTTGTAAAACCTATAGGGAAGCCACAAGCTAGTATGATACAAGACAATTTACTATATTTTGGAGTAAAAAATGGTTATCAAACAATGGATGGACTTGGATCCATTGTTATAGGGGGCGCTGCAGTAGCATTCTTTGCAGATAAGGGCTATGACAAGTCGAACATAAATAAAATGCTTCCTTATTGTGCCATTATAAGTGGATGTCTTATGAGCATAGTATATATAAGCTTTACTTGGCTTGGAGCATCTGGTGGAGTACAGCTTGCTCAGTATATTTCTCATCGTACACTGCTACTTAGCAACTCAATGAAATTGCTTGTAGGCAACATGGGTCAGATACTTTTAGCATGTATTATATTTTTTGCCTGCCTTACTACATCAAGTGGTCTTACGATATCTTTTACAGAGTACTTCTATACTTTATTTAACGGTAAATTAAGCAAAGGTCAACTAAACATTATTTGCGTTTCATCAAGCTTTATTATTTCTTTGATTGGAGTAGAGGGAATAATTGCCCTTGCTGGACCTATACTTGATGCTATTTATCCAGTAATAATCGTTCTTATTCTGCTTAACTTGATTGATAAGTTCATAAAACACGATATTGTGGTAAAGGGTGGACTTATAGGCTCAGCAGTTCTCATTCCGTTTTTCCTTATGAGCAACTTTGAACCAACAAAAACATTTGCGAAAAGTGTATTGACAGCTTTTCCATTGAGAATGGATGGCTTTGAGTATATATTTACCACAATTTTAGGAATGCTTGTGGGTTGGATATTATCATTAATATTTAAAAAAGAACAATAGTATTTTTTATATATTATTTGACGTATTTATATTGTTGATAGATATTTAAATTTAATATATAATTATTTTAAAAATACAGCTAAATCAATTATGAATGTTGAAAAACAGTGTTATATTGAAAAATTGTAGATCTTGATATTAAATATTTACCACAAATTTACCACAAAATTTAAAGAAACATACAACAGAAATAAACTACAGCATAAATAATAAAATTAGAAGAAACCGCTTAGATTGTCAAGACACGCTATCGAGTACGATGGCGTTTTTTTTGTGCGACGAAAGATGTTTGCAAAATATATCGATGACTCATTTAGAATTAAAAACAAATAAGACGATTGATTTTGATATTTGAAAAGAGTAAAAGCTCAAAATTAATAAGAAATCAGTTAAATTTAATGCATAGTTATTTGATAACATAAATGAATATTTATGCAATAAATTTATAAACGGTTATAATTTGTTCTGTGAAATTAAATTTGAGAGAAAATATAAATTGCATGAATAGAAAATGTATAAAATCTTATCAATAACATTAGTATATTCTTAGATAAGTACAATAATATTTAATTATTATGTAGACGAAATAGCGAAGTTTATTTTTTATAGAAGTATTCTATAAAAGCGGAGCTTGATTTGTCACGTACAAACACACAAAAATAAGGGCACCTCCTACATTTATGTTTTAAAAAACATATTTTAGGAGGAAACATGGGTACAAATATAAGACCGAAGATATCGGAAAATAATAAGTATTTTATAAGCAAACATAGATACTATGAGCTTAAGCATTTTGTGATGCAATACAATGAGTGGAACCGTGAACTTGAAGACCTTGATGGATATTACAAAGAATCATCAAGCGTGATAGAGAGAATAGACAAAGGACAAACTGGAAATCCAACTGAGCATATTGCAGAAAGAAGAAAATACTTAAGTGATAGAGTACAAATGGTTGAGGAGTGTCTTGATGAAGAAATTGGCAAACAAATGTTGCAAGCTATAATAGAAGATATTTCATACGAAAAGATGAATGCAAAGAACATACTGCCGTGTTCAAAAGATGCTTGGTACACTGCATACAGACGATTTTTCTGGTTGCTTGACAAGAAAAGGAGATAAAAGTCAGCATGCAGGTGACGCAAAAATGTTATATATTTTAAAGGAGGAAAAATAGATGGTTTTAGCATGTGTGTTGTTTTTGGTAGGTTTTTTCATAGGAATTTTTGTTGAAAAACGGAAGTCAACAAAAGGAACATTAAGGGTAATGAAAGATACCGACGAACCTTATTTATTTTTGGAACTTAATGAGGGCGAACCAGAAAAGCTAGGAAAAGAAAAAAGCATTAGGCTTGATGTAAAGTTATAAAACAAGTTAAACAAGCTATTATATGAAGAAAATTTTTATGGAGGTTTGTTATGAATAATGATTTTAGATCCAGAAACAAAGAGCTTCTTGAGAGAGAATACGAACGAACACTCAAAGATATATCGACACTAAACGATATTGAAGCAGAACAAAGGGGAAAAAAGCTATCAAAACTTGTGGAGAATATGAATGCATTAGATGATGGAGAAAGAAAAAATAAAGAATATCTAACGCGAATAGGATTGGAAACGATTGGGATAGTTTTACCAATAATTGCTTCATCGTATTGGCTAGGTAGGGCGATGAAATTTGAAGAAACGGGAGCATTTACGTCAAGAGCTTCAGGATGGATAGGAGGAATAACAAAGATCTTTAGAAAATAAAGAAAATAAGAGCATAAACTATGCTCTTTTGTTTTTTTAAACGAAATAAACAGCCTATATTATGAAAATAATTTAATAGGCGCAAAGCCTATTCTTTTTTTAGGAGGTTGAAATGGACAAATTATTAGGAAGCTTTATTAAAGCAGGTATTGGATTTTTAGCCGCAGCGGGAATTGTGTATCTTGGGTACAAGGCTGGAAAAATAATAGCTCGCGAAGAAGATAGATACATATTGATGAAGGCAATAAACGATAACGGCTCATCAAAAGACGAAAACAAAAAAACAGAGAAAAATATTATTGAATGCCAGCAAGAAAAAAGAAAATTAGTTGATAGAATCATAAATAGAAAAAGCGAGAATGTAATCAAAGGTCTGTTAAAAGATCCAGAAAATTACAAGATAGAGGCTGGGCAAACCGATGGAACATTTATGATAAGCATAAGGAGTATCAAATGAATAGTGAAGGAATAAAAGTCTTTTTAAAAAAATATGGTCCAAGTATTATTAGTTGGGTTGGTGTCGTAGGAGTTGGCGTAACTGGATATTTTTCAGCAAAAGATACAGAAGAAAGAATAAAGAAATCTAAATATAAAGAAGTTAAGACTGTTAAGGATTTTCTATTGTTAGCCGAAGATTACAAACGAACTATATTTTCAGGTGTGTTAACAATAGGCGCAATATTAACTGCCGACAGAATAAATTTTAGCCAGAAAGCAATAATGACTGCCAATCTTGTCGCAGCTAAGAAAAATTTTGAAAGAATGATAAAAGATATACGAGAAGCTGATAGATATTTCATATCCGAAGATGGAAAAGAAAAATATATCGAAGAGAGAAGCCAAGACTACGATATAAATGAAAAGAGAACATTTGTAATAGATTACTGCGGAAAGCCGATTGAGATGAGTTTAAAGGAATTGTTAACTACGGAATATCTAATAAATAGGACATTTATACTAAAAGGTGATCTTACAATAAACGAATTCAGAGCTTTTTTTGGAATAAAAGAGCCTGTTGAAAATGGGGATAAAGTTGGTTGGGACACATTTATTGGGGAAGCATATTATGGGTACAAATGGATAGATTTTGCCAGTCCAAAGGAGATAGTTCAAGATGATGGAGGAGTTATTTATGGGATAGAAACGCCATTTGAAGCTCATCCATTAGATGAAGAGGAAATGGACGAAATGTTCAACCTGATATGAACTACAACGAAATAAACAGACTATATTATGAAAATAATATTTAGGAGGTTTATTAAAAATGACATTAACTACACTTTTATTAATCGGACTTGGAATGGTGAGCATGATAGTAAATGACCGAGCAGAAAAAGAAAAAAGGATGGACATGGTAGATAAAATATCCGAAGAAGTTATTAAGAAAATTAAAAGCGGCAATTAATGCTGCTTTTATTTTTTCTGGAGAAATGCGATGAAAAAAGTTATTGAATATCTTCGTAATAAAATATGCGAAGAACGAAAAGGAATAAGAAACATAAACAGAAAAAGCTCATTTGATTTTTTTCATTTTAAAGTTAGGAAAAGAGAAATACTAATGAACAGCTTCATGATAATAGCTTTATGTGAGCAATTGATAAATGAAATAAAAGCGCTTGGCAATGATTGCAAAGAAACTGAAATAGAGGATCTTATTTTTTATAAATATTTGCAGCTAGATGAAATGCTTAGCGAAACTGAAGATGATCATTTTACTACTCATAGAACGGCCGGAATATGTTATGGATTTATGAGTGAAATGATAAAAAATTTTAAATGGAGGTATAACGATGTTTGGGATGTGGCTGAAGGGCGTGATTACATTTTGGAAAAAGAAGGAACACTACAACAGCTATAAGATTTGGAAAGGATATAGAGATAATTTATATGTCGTATATTCACCTGATAGGAGGGTCAATTAAAAATGAATATAAATAATGAGCTATCAAAACTTGGACGCAGTTTGTCTTCAGCAAAGTTTTTAACATATTTTGGAGTAAGCGGTGCTATTACATCTATATTTTTGGCAGCAAAAATTGCACCTAAGGCGGCAGATAAGATAAAGTATAACGAAGAGAAAAATAGTAAAGACCTTACTTTAAAAGAGAAAGTTTTGCTAGTCTGGAAAATGTATATTCCAGTTGCGGTTACTGCTGGCGTGTCTTCGACTGCTATTATATTTGCTAATGCTAAAAACGAGAGAAAAAATGCTGCTTTAGCGACAGCAAACGCGATAGTAAATACAACTTTTTCTGAATATAAAGAAAAAGTAAAAGAAACCATTGGTGAGAAAACAAATCAAAAAATAGAAGAAAAACTTGATAGTGAAAAAATAAAAAAGTCGAAAGATGTTGCGACAAATTTACCAATGGTTGAAAATGACAAGCAAACTCTATGTTATGATGCTATGTTCGGAAGATATTTTTATAGCGAAAAGAACAAAATAGATGCTGCTGTAAACACATTAAATCGCGAAATGACTTGTGGGATAGACGCGAGTGTAAGTTTAAACGATTTTTATTATGAACTAGGGCTTCCTCAAGTAAATGGTGGTGATGAACTCGGTTGGAGTACTAGTAAAGATTTGATAGAAATAAGATATTCTAGTCAACTGCTCGAAGATGGGCGACCAGTATTAGTGATGAGCTTTGAAACTATGCCAGTTGCAAATTATTATAAGTTTTAACAACAAAATAAACAGACTATATTATGAGAACAATATTTTAGGAGGTTTCACTATGAACACTGAAGAAAAGAATACAGAACTCGCAATGATCGAGGAAACTAATGGACTTAATGCAAAAACACTTGGTGTTATAGGATTAATTTCGACTGGCTCAATAGCAGCATGGGAGCTACTAATAAAACCAATCGGAAGTAAACTAATAACAAAAGTAAAAATGCTAAAAGCAAAAAAAATCGAACCAATTAGCGATGAAGAACTTAACGAAGCATTGAACGTAGAGATTCCTGAAAAGTAATCGAGATTGAGCGTAAATAATTTACGCTCTTTTCTTTTTTTTCTTGAAATGAGGTAAACATGGATGAATTAAAAGGCAATTCACATATAGCAAAAGAAAATGCCAAAAATATAGAAAAAGTTGCTGATGGCACGGTAAAGAAAAAGAACGGTGTATTTTCTAAATTTATAGAAAGCGATTTAAAAGATGTACGAGAATATTTAGTAAACGATGTGATAATTCCATCAATAAAAAAAGGGATAAGCGACATAATAACAAATGCTTGTGATATGATATTTGGACAAAAAACTGGAAACAGACGAGATCTTCCAGCGGAACGAGTAAGTTATAGAAGTTATTATCAACAACCACAGAGAATTATTGCATCTAGTGCTTATGATTATGACACTATAGTATATAAAACAAGAGGCGAAGCTGAAGAAGTATTAATGAGGATGCGAGAAATCGTAAACGAGTTTGACAGAGCAAGCGTCGCCGATTTAAATGACTTATCTGGAGTAAGTGGAAACTACACTGACAACAATTATGGATGGGGGCGAGAAATAGCTCAAGGACAAGTTATACGAGTATCTGGAGGATACATGATAGATTTGCCAAATCCTAGATATTTAAAATGAGAGAAGTAGCGTATGAAAAACAACGAACGAAATTATTATGTCATCGTTTGTGAGAATAATAACGATGCATATTTGCTGATTACACGAATGAAAGAGATCGCAAACATATTTGGAATAGTTGGAATTTTTGATGTGAAAGAAGCATTACATGCCATATACGAAGAAGAATTGCCAATTGAGCAGTATGAATATAAGTGCGGATGGACGACGGAAGATATTTCAAAAGGAAAGGTCTCAACATTCTTTGAAGACAATACAGTTATAATTTTGCCAAATCCGAGGGATTTTTAATAAGATAAAAGGAGTAAAAAATGAACACTAGTAAATTAATTAGAAATATAAAAGTTGGAATGCTAAAAAATGCTCCACATATTATGACCTATGGCGGAATCGTAGGCATGATAGGCGGAACAGTTTTAGCATGTATGGCTACAACGAAGTTAAAAGATATTTTAACAAAGCATGAAATGATAAGTAACAAGATAGAACGTGAAGAAAAAATAAAAGATGAAGAAACAAAAGCAAAAGCTAAAAGAAATGCATTAGTAAACACTAGTATTGAAATTGCAAAGATTTATGCACCAAGTGTAGCTTTAATAAGCCTATCTGCTGGATCTATAATAGGCGGACATAGCATAATGACAAAGAGAAATATAGCTCTTGGAGCAGCATATGCAAGCATAAGTACTGCTTATGGGGCATATAGAACAGCTGTAATAAACAAATATGGAAAAGAAGAAGATGATAACTTAAGACTTGGTCTTAAAGATAAAAAAGTAAAAGAACTTGTTACAGACGAAAATGGAAAAGAGAAAAAAGAAACAAAAACCGTAAAAGAATTTTCTGCAAGTCCAAGCGAATATGTAAGGATATTCTCACCTGATTATACAAAAGCTGCTGAGAATAATATGGATTTTAACGATATGACATTAAGAGCAATCGAAAAATTCTTTAATGAGCGTTTGAAAGCAGTAGGGTATGTGTTTTTAAATGATGTGCTTACAGAATTGGGCTATGAACCAACTACATATGGTCAAAGCGTTGGCTGGATATACGATGACGCAAAAGACAACACGATAGGCGACAATTATATCGACTTTGGAATTAGAGAAATTTATGATGGCGATATGAAGGTACATTTATTGGAGTTTAATGTAGACGGACCAATATTGGAGCGTGGAGTAAATAAAGGTCTTATAGAAGAATAATTATTAAGGAGATTTATTTATGATTGAAGCTATTTGTATTACTGCGACCATTACTATTCTATTCATGTGCGTTATATTTCAAATTAAAATTATTAAAGTAAAAGATAAGCAAAACAAAAATCTTATGAATATTAACGGAAGGCTGAACGAGCAGCTTTCCCTTTTTTCAAAAAAAGAGCAACAGCGCAGAGAAAATTCAATGTATGATTTTGGACTTATAGACGGTAAAAAAAGTGTAAATGAAGAGTCTAAAAAAGACGTTCATGAGTTCAAGTGGGAGAAATAAAAATGGATAAAATTTTCGCATATTTATTTGGATTTGCAAGTGGTTTTTTTGTTTGCAAATATTTTCTTGAAAAACATTATACCGAAATAGCAAATCAAGAGATAGATTCTGTAAAGGAACACTTTGAAAAAATGGAAGAAGATCGCGTTAAATCTGAGCAATACAGAGATGTTATTTCTGAAAATGGTTATGGGTCCGTTGAATGGAACGAACTAGAAGACGAATCAGATGATATTTTAAGCGATGATGAAGAAGATACTTTGATAAAAATAATTGATCCAGAAGAATTTGGGGAAAAAATAGACTATGAAGAAGATTCAATAGTTATTTTAGATGATGGAACAGTACTAGATGGTAATGGAAATATGATGAGTGAAGAGGAGATCAATGATTGCTTTGGAGGAAGAAAGATATTAAAAGAAGCAGAGAAAAGATCACCAAATTTACTTTACGTAGTTAACGAAAAAATAAAAAGTTATTATGAGATAGAATATGTGGAAGGGGATTATGAGGAATATAAAGGACGATAAAATCAGAAAAGAATATTTGGAATGGTTATACGATATTACATATAATTCCAAGTATAATCTTCGAAAAACATATAAAAAACTTTTTGAGTACCTGTATGATACCGAATACAGGTACTCTATTTTTATGGATAAGAATAGAGCTGCAAATGGTATAGAATTAAGAACAAGGCATTGTTATGAAATGAAATCATACATTAATGCAAGCAATGAAGAAAAAGAAGCTTTTTTATCTGCTCCATGCAGTGTACTTGAAATGATGGTAGCGCTTGCCGTAAAAATAGAAGAACAAATAATGTCAGATGATGATTATGGAAATAGAACTGGAAAATGGTTTTATAGAATGCTAGAAAATCTAGAAATAATCGATTTTGATGATAGAAATTTCAAAGAGTTATATGTAGACGCGATAGTAAATAATTTTCTCGATGGTAATATATTTAGAAATGGAAAAGGTGGTATATTTAGAACGACCAACCCAAATGTAGATATGAGAAATATGGAATTATGGTACCAAATGAATGAGGAATTGGAAAATGAGAATTCGTATTAGGAGGAATATTATGCTTTTAACAATAGAGGATAATAAAAAAATAGTAAATGCCATAAATAAAAGCACAGCCATGATTGCATTTTTAATAATGATTATGTGGGCAGAATATAAAATTCTAATTGACAAAATAGATAAAATAAACAGAAAAATGGAGAAATAAGATGCTTGACTTTCTAATGGTTTCTACTCGCCGAAACAAAAAAGGCGTTGTTGAAGTCTATCCAAAGTTTATTATAAAAAATCCTAGTAAGCATCTCATGATAAGAGGTGGGGATTTTTATGCAGTATGGATAGAAGAGAGTGGCTTGTGGAGCACGAGCGAGCAAGACGCTATAGAAGCCATAGATAAGGCTCTGGACGAACATGCTGAAAATATGCAAGAGCCGCATAAGGTTTTGCATCTGTGGGACTCCGAAAGCGGAATGATTGATATTTGGCACAAATACTGCCAAAGACAAATGCGCGATTCGTACCACAGCCTTGACGATAGGCTTATATTCTCAAATGAAAAGACTAAAATATCAGATTATGCAAGCCGAAAGCTACCATATCCTCTTTGTGATGGTGATACGGATGCGTGGAATTCTATAATGAATGTGTTATATTCTGATGAAGAACGCAAAAAAATAGAGTGGGCAATCGGAGCAGTTGTTTCTGGGGATAGCAAAACAATACAAAAATTCATGGTGTTTTATGGAGCAGCTGGAACTGGTAAATCAACTGTGCTGAATATAATTCAAAAGTTATTTGATGGATATACGGCTACCTTTGATGCAAAAGCTCTTGGATCGTCCAACGCAGCTTTTGCGCTTGAAGCGTTTAGAGATAATCCACTTGTTGCAATTCAGCATGACGGAGATCTAAGCAGGATAGAGGATAATACTCGATTAAATTCTCTGGTAAGCCATGAGATGATGACAGTGAATGAAAAGTTTAAAAGCACTTATGCAAATCGGTTTAAGTGCTTTTTATTTATCGGAACGAACAAACCTGTAAAGATAACTGATGCTAAAAGTGGTCTTATTCGTAGGTTAATAGACGTTTCTCCGACTGGGGAAAAATTAAAGCTTAGCGAATATAGGCGACTGATGAATCAAATAGATTTTGAACTTGGAGCAATTGCATACAAATGTCTATATTTTTACAAAGAAAACAAAGGACTCTATGATGACTATATTCCGACTGCAATGCTTGGCGCAAGTAATGATTTTTATAACTTTGTGCTGGATAGCTGGGCTATATTTAATCAAGATGGAAACACTACACTTAAAAACGCATGGGCAATGTATAAAGAATACTGCGATGATGCAAAAGTAGTATATCCATACCCACAAAGAGCATTTAAGGAGGAATTAAAAAATTATTTTAAAGAATTTAAAGAAAGAGCAGTTGTTGACGGAAGCAGAATAAGAAATTATTACTGTGGGTTCATAAGCGATAAATTCGACAATCTTGAAAAAGAAATTGATAAGAAAAACATTTCTATAAAACTAAAAGAACAAGAATCTATATTTGATAAGCAGCTTGCAGAATGTAGAGCTCAATATGCAAATGAAAATGATACACCAGTAGCCAAGTGGGCAAATGTAAGAACGAAGCTATCGGATATTGACACAAGCAGAACACATTATGTGAAAGTTCCAAAAAATCATATTGTAATAGACTTCGACATAAAAAATTCAAATGGTGAAAAAGACCTTGAAGCAAATTTGCGAGAGGCTGAGAAATTCCCGAGTACATACGCTGAAACAAGCAATAGTGGAAAAGGATTACACTTGCATTATATTTATGACGGTGATGTGGAAAAGCTTAGCAGAATATATGATGAAGACATAGAGATAAAAGTATTTACTGGAAATGCAAGCTTACGAAGAAGATTGACTTTATGCAATGATATTCCGATAACGACAATAAATCAGGGACTGCCTCTAAAGGAGGAAAAGAAAAATATGATAAATTTTAATGCCGCTTTAAATGAAAAGAGCATACGAAAATTTATTAAGAAAAATCTTAACAAAGAATATCATCAATACACGAAACCTAGCATTGACTTTATATTTAAGAAGTTAACTGATGCATACGAAAGCGGTATAAGCTACGATGTAAGCGATATGTATAATTCTGTATTAGCTTTTGCAGCTAGCAGCAGTAATCAAGCAGATTTGTGTATAAAGCTTGTTGGGAGAATGCCTTTTAAATCAAAAGATATTGAAGAAAAAAATAAAGATGCTGAAAAAGGAATAGTGTTCTTTGATGTTGAAGTGTTTCCAAACTTATTTCTCGTGAATTGGAAGTTGGAGGGAAAAGACAATGTAGTGCGAATGATAAATCCAACTTCAAGAGAAATAGAAGAGCTATTCGACTACAAATTAGTAGGATTTAATTGCAGACGATACGACAATCATATTCTATATGCGAGATTTTTAGGGTATAGCAATGAAGACTTATTTAATCTTTCGCAAAGAATTGTATCTGGAGCAAAAGACTGCTTTTTTGGAGAAGCATACAACATAAGCTATACGGATATTTATGATTTTGCATCAGCTGGTAACAAGATGAGCTTAAAAAAATGGGAGATAAAGCTTGGAATAAGGCATAAGGAACTATATTTACCATGGGATAAAGCGGTGCCAGAAGATAAATGGCATGAAGTTGCAGAATATTGCGACAATGATGTTTTAGCGACAGAAGCAGTATTCAAACATCTTTCTGGAGATTTTACTGCAAGACAAATATTGGCTGATTTAGCTGGAATGAGCATAAATGATACGACAAATACGCTTACAACAAAGATTATATTTGGAAGCAACAGAAGTCCACAAGGAAAATTTATGTATAGAGATCTTGCAGAGCCGGTTGATTATATTCCAAATGACGTTGAACAATTCCTAAACGAAAAGAAGCCAGAGATGATGAAGTCTTGGACCGACAGCAAGCTTCCATATTTCAAAGGGTATAAATTTGAAAAGGGTATTTCAACATACAGAGGAGATGAGGCTGGCGAGGGTGGCTACGTATATTCTGAGCCTGGAATGTATAAGAATGTGGCATTGCTAGACGTAAGCAGCATGCACCCAAATTCCGTTATTTCTGAATGCTTATTTGGAGCAGAGTTTACAAAGAAATTTGCAGAAATAGTTGATGGGAGAATACGAATAAAGCACGAAGATTGGGAACATGTAGATAAAATGCTAGGAGGAAAGCTAAAGCCATATGTTAAAAAAGTAAAAGATGGATTGATGACAAGTAAGGAGCTCGCAAACGCTTTAAAGACAGCAATAAATTCAGTATACGGACTGACCTCTGCGAGATTTCAAAACGCATTTCGTGACGAAAGAAATATTGACAATATTGTCGCAAAGCGTGGCGCCTTATTTATGATAGACCTTAAAAACTATGTGCAAGACTTAGGCTATATTGTGGCGCACATTAAGACCGATAGCATTAAGATACCGGACGCTGATGAAAAAATAATAAAAGCAGTCATGGACTTTGGTAAAAAATATGGATACGACTTTGAGTATGAAGACAACTACAAAAAAATGTGTCTTGTAAATAAAGCTGTATACATAGCAAAGACAAAAGATGATGAATGGACTGCTACCGGCGAACAATTTGCGGTGCCATACGTATTCAAGACACTTTTTAGCAAAGAGAACATTGAGCTTAGAGATTGCTTCCAAACTTTTACTGTAACTACAGCTTTATATTTGGACATGAACGAATCTTTACCAGACACTAGTGAATACGAAACCGAAATGGAAAGACGGGAATACAACTTAAAGAATCCAGACAAAGCCAAAAAGCTATATATGGAAAATTTAAGCGATGATGAGTTGAAGAAGAAAATAGACGAGGGTCATTTTTATACATTTGTAGGTAAGGTTGGAGAATTTTGCCCAGTGAAAGAGAAAGGAGGCTTGCTAATGCGTAAGAATGGAGAAAAATATTCATACGCTACTGGAGCAAAAGGATACAGATGGAAGCTTGCAGAAGATGTAAAAGATTTAAGCGAAGTTGACATGAGCTATTTTCACAAACTGCTTGACGATGCCAAAGATGCCATACATGCATTTGGTGATATTGAATGGTTTTTATCAAGCGACTAAAAATTATATTTATTTAAGGAGAACATAATTATGAACGATTTTACTACAATTGCTATTGAAAACACAAGATTTATATTTGGAACAAACTTTGCAGGCGATGCTGGAAACGACAACTTTGGCGATGCAAGAAGAAAAGGAAATGTTATAATTCCAAATCAAGAGCAGGCAAAAGAACTATTAAAAGCTGGTTTTAATGTAAGAAGTACAAAGCCAAGGAAAGATGATGATCCAGAAGATTTTGTACCAGAGTATTACATTACTGCGTTGTTAAAATATAGAACAAGGAACGGCAATCCAGTAAGTTATCCTCCAAAGGTATATTTAGTAACTGGCGATAACGAACCCGTGCTTTTGGATGAAACTACAGTAGAATGTATAGACAAGATACGCGTAAAGAATGTTAATGTTATTCTGAATCCTTATGAATACGATCCAGAAAAGAAAAAGTATACAATGTATATTCGTACAATGTATGTAGAGCAGGATATGTCCGACGATCCATATTCTGAGAGATACAGAAAAGACAGATAAAATGCCTGTAACTTTATATGAGCATCAGCTGAAAGCGTTAAAAAACATGAAAAAAGGCTGTGTGCTATGCGGTGGAGTTGGTTCTGGCAAAAGCATTACTGCGATATCCTATTACTACTTAAAGATGGGTGGAAACATAAGCTATATTTTAGGTGGTGAATATGAACCAATGGACGATGTGCATATTAAAGATCTGTATATCATAACAACTGCAAAAAAACGCGATTCAATGGAGTGGGACAGAGAGCTCACTCCATTTTTATTGAATTGTGGATTGTACAAGCACAAAGTTATTACGGACAGCTGGAATAACATAAAGAAATATATTGATGTAAAAGATGCTTTCTTCATATTTGATGAGCAGCGAGTTGTTGGAAGTGGCGCATGGACAAAAAGCTTTCTAAAAATAACAAAGCATAATGACTGGATATTACTATCGGCAACTCCCGGAGATACGTGGAGCGACTATATTCCACTATTTGTAGCTAATGGTTTTTTTAAAAACAGAACAGAGTTTTGTAGAAATCATGTAGTCTATAGTAAATTCACAAACTTTCCAAAGGTTGAAAGGTATTTGGGTGAAAGAAAGCTTGAAAGACTGCGAGATGATATTTTAGTTCCGATGGATTTTAAAAGAGAAACCATTCAACACAATGTGGATATTTTCTGCGACTATGGTTTAATGAATTACAAGCGTACAATAAAAGAAAGATTTGACTTTGATAAAAACGAGCCAATAGAAAATGCATCAGGGCTTTGTTATGCTCTACGAAAAATAGTAAATTCTGATAAAGACAGAATACTAAACGCTGAAAGAATAGGCTTAAAGCACGATAGACTGATAGTATTTTATACGTTTGACTATGAGCT
Source organism: Eubacteriales bacterium (assembly GCA_034180455.1). Lineage (GTDB taxonomy): Bacteria > Bacillota > Clostridia > Christensenellales > Aristaeellaceae > JAAZPT01. Next base: position 51,120 of record JAXFOG010000014.1, on the reverse strand, counting down.
TGATATTTTACGAAAGATTGAATGGGGGCGTGATGTTGCTGAATGGAATGGGCACAAGCATGAAGAAATACCCAAATCTAAGCGATGGATATATTTAGTAAATTACACATCTGGCTCCGAAGGTTGGAATTGCACTGATACCAATGCAATTCTTTTTTATTCTCAAACATATTCGTACAGGACATTGGCTCAAGCGAGTGGACGAATAGACCGATTAAATACGGAGTATAAAGACTTATATTTTTATCATTTGAAGAGCAAGGCAGGAATCGACCTTGCAATATCAAGAGCTTTGAGAAACAAGAAGCAATTTAATGAAAGAAAATTTGCGAGGTGGTAGATTGAAAAACAGTAATGTGCTTCCAACTGATATTTTAATGGTCGGATACGATCTTACGCATGGTGAAGATAACAAGATATTAATAGTTGGACGAAAAGCCGATGGTGAATACATAGACATAGTCAATGCTTTTGAAGGAGACGATGCACAGTTTATATACGACTTACTTACGGATATTCCAGAAAGGAAGAACGATGATAACTAACATAATTTCAACAATCTTGTATTTTTTAGCAGCAATAATGAGTGCAATATTGCTTGTCGAGGTTGTGCTGAGAAGATATTTTGAATTAAAGCTACAATACTATGGTTTTTTGGCAAAGGCGCTTGCAAAAACTTTAGAAGAAAATGCAAAGAAAAAAGATGAAGCAATTCAAAAGAATGTAGACGAATTTGAGAAAAGCTTGGAAATGGTAGAGCAATTATTTAATAAATTAAAAAAGGATAAAAGATGATGTACGAAATGCGATATGAGATAGTGCAACACCCAAAGGGATATTTTCAACTTTATGTGGATGGAATATTTTGTGGGAACTATGATAGCTGGAACGAAGCATATAATGACTACTTGGATATGCTTGAAAAATAGCCGTTTTAACGAAATAAACAACCCATATTATGAAAATACTTTAGGAGGTTTACATAATGGATATTAAGAGGAATGTAAGAACACTACAGGCAGCAATAATTGAGCAGGCAACAAAGGATTATTATGAATTACTTTTGAAAAAGTACAAGATAGAAAGCGAATTAGAAAAGATTGAGGCTTTTTTTAAGAGTAATGACTTTGAAGAGATGAATGTTAACTGCGCATTAAATTGCAATGGTGAGAATCTTATGAACATAATAAACGTTATGGTACAAAAAGAAAGTAAAAAAGAGGAGTAACAACTCCTCTTAATTTTTAGACTTTATTTATAAAGGAGGAAGATTAAGTATGGGCGATGATTATATATTTTCTATTATTGAAGATACCGCGTGTAATAGATATGAGGAATTGAAGCGAAAGAAAGATCTTATAGACAAAAACTTAAATGAGATAGAGATATTTTTTAAAAGCGACTATTTTGATTTAATAAATCCAACGGAGTATCCTGGAGAAAAATTTTTGGAAGTGTTAACAAACAAAGCTAAATTAAAGTATAAAAAAATACTAAAGGTAAGAGAAAGAAAGCAAAAGAAAGAAAAGTCCTTATGTACAACTGCATAAGACGGCTTTTGGGAGATGGCGATGGATATTTCAAGTATAGACGAACTACAGTTTGGAGTAGTTAAAAATATTGAAACTACGAAAGATTCTTTAGCAATAGATTCTATATATAATGGAGAAAAGATGCAGATAGTAATCTATAAAGAAGAACTTAATAAAAATAAAAAGTTAAGCATAAAGATAGCACTTGGAAACAAGAGATCTTATTCAGTTTTTGACACTAATGATTTGGAAAATGTTCCAAAGATGTTTAAGATTTTAAGTAAAATTATGGAAAATATTTATGAAAAGTAAGATGGAGTGTTTAGATTCCATCTTACTTTTTTGGTGGACACTTTTATTTTCAAAAGTGGGCAGAGACCACTTTTTTACAAAAACTTCAATAAAAAATGTTACAAAAGTATTGCAAATACTAAAAAGTGGACAGAAAAAGTGGGCAAAAGCCCAGTTTTATTTTAGAAAGTGGGCAGAGATTTTACACTATTTAGATGCCGAAAAGCCACAAAATTAGCCATTTTTCTGAAAGCGATCGAGTTAAATGCCCACTTGCCCACTTTTATTTAATACTAATTGTGATAATAAAAAGTAATAAATATATATAGTATAAGAAAAAAAGTGGGCATCTGTCCACAAGGTATATTTTCAAGGAGTAATGAATGAAAGTTAACAAATTTAAAATTGTAGAGAAACGTTCTCACGGTCGATTTTACATAAAGAGTTTTTCTATAAATGATAAAGAAAAAGTATTAAGGTTTGAATACTATGGAAACAACAGTTTTGTTTCCAAATACAAAGCTAATAGTCCTTGGTTTGGAAATTTAGTAGCTATAGTAATAGATAATGTTGGAAGTCTTATTTATGACACTGATAAAAATTTAATAATTTGTTATGGAATTGCAGATGGAGAAAAAAGTAATTTTATAAAGGCACTGAACGACATAGACATTGCTATATTTTCCATACCAATGAAGATCTTGCGAGACGTTACTCTTAAATAAAACGAAATAAACAGCCTCTATTATGAGATATTAAAATTTTTATGGAGGTTTATTATGAATTACACAAATTTTAAAGTTGAAGGAATAGGATTATACGGACCAATAAAAGTTAAAAGACTATACATGGACAACTATATGAAAACTATCGAATTTGAATGGTATGGAATTAAAGGAACTGTAAGCATGAATGACATACAGAACATTGTAGAAGATTTTCCTATACAGTGCATAATAGGCATTAGTGATTTTGGAAGTATAATTTATGAACCAAAAACAAAAAAGCTTGTAATGAAAAGAGTAACACAAGAAAAGAAAAATTTATTTATCGAGATATTGACAGAAATAGACAGAAAGATAATTGACATACCAGCAGAGATATTTACGGATCTGCTGATAGACAGGAATTAATCAACCTGTCTATTTTTTCTTTTGTAAAGAAGCTACAACGAAATAAACAAGCTATTTTATGAAGAGAGAGGGATAATAGGCCATTTCTCTTTATTTTGTGCTAAAGTGAAAACAAGCAGTTCCATTTTTCATAAAACCTCCTAATTATTTATAGGCATATATTAAAACTTTAGCACAGGACTGTGTTGTTGCGGCATTCAGCACAGTCCATCTTATTTTTTTAGAAAGGCTGGATAGTATGAAGAAACTTGAGAAAAATTTTCAGAGAGATATTGTAAATACGATAAAATTAAAATTTCCTGAAAGCATAGTGATGAAGATGGACGCTAGAGTGAAGCAAGGAATACCAGATCTGCTTATTTTGTATAAAGATAGGTGGGCGGCGCTAGAATGTAAGCGTCATAAGAATGCTCATATTCAGCCTAATCAAAAGCGCTATGTTGAAAAGATGAACGATATGAGTTATGCAAGCTTCATATATCCAGAAAACAAGGAGAAAATTTTTGATGAATTGGAACAGACATTCAGAAATTGAAGGCTCGCATGCATTTTTGAGCGCTAGCAAGTATCATTGGATAAATTACGATGATGAGCGATTGGTTGAAGCATATAATTCATTCATGGCTGCAGAAAGAGGAACTGAACTTCATGATTTTGCAGCAAGATGTATAAATTTAAGGCAGAAATTACCAAGATCTGCTAAAACCTTAAATTCTTATGTCAATGATGCGATAGGTTACAGAATGCAAACAGAACAATCGCTATATTATTCTGATAATTGCTATGGAACAGCTGATTCCATATCCTTTGATGGAAAATTGCTAAGAATACATGATTTAAAAACTGGAAAAATTCCGGCTAAAATGGAGCAACTAATGGTGTATGCTGCTTTATTTTGTTTGGAGTATAAAATCGATCCAAGCAAGATAACAATGGAACTTCGAATATATCAGAATGATGAAGTGGTATATTTTTCGCCAGATTACAAAGACATTAATGAAATAATAAAAAAGATAAAAAGATTTGACGTATTAATAGAAAAGATAAAAGGAGAAATGTAATGTATGGAAATAAATAATAGCGAGTTAAAGCATTACGGTGTTCTTGGAATGAAATGGGGAATGAGAAGAGCTGAAAAGAAAGGTAAAAACTACAATTATACTTCTATGAAAACCAAAAGACTTGAAAGCAATTTATCAAAAATGAAAAAAGATACTTCCGGAACAAAATTTAAAAAAAAACTAGCTTCTCGTATGATAAAAAAGCAAGAGAGAAGACTTAATTTATCAAAAGCATTAGATTCATCTTTACAAAAATATGTAAAAAAAACATCAACAAAAAAATTGATAGCACAAGATTTAATACTTGGTATAGGAGCTCCAAGATATAGAAAATCAAGATCTGTCGGAAATAGTAGAAAAACAGCGTTACAAGATGCATTTCGTGTGCGTCCGTATATGCCAGATAGCGATGTTAATTTTGGTCAAAATCAACATTAATTTATAAAAATAACAGATTTGGCTGTTATTTTTTTTTTAAAAAAATTTTTGGAGTGATAGAATGTCGTACATATCAGATGATATAAAGTCATATTTTGGTGTATCAGATTATGATGAACCGTCTCTTGAACATATTGGCAGAAGTAAGATGGACGGGGCACCAATTGGTTCTGGACGATATCCCTTAGGGAGCGGTGAAGATCCACATCAGCGTCTAGGCAACTTAGAAACAAGAGTAAAGAGTATGCGAAATTCCGGTCTAAGAGATCCGGAGATTGCAAAAGCTTTAGGATATAAAAGTTCTGGAGAGCTTAGAAAAGCATATTCCTTTGCAATAAACGAAAGAAAGAACGAAACTATATCCTACGCTAAAAAAGGACTTTCTGAAGGGAAAACTATATCTGAACTCGCAAAGGAACTTGGGGTTCCTGCTTCATCTTTATCATATATGATAAAGGATAACGTTGCAGCTAAGACCAGAGAAGCACAGACAACAGTTGATTTTTTGCGAGAACAGGTAAAAGAAAAAAAGATGATAGACGTCGGAGAAGGTGTAGAGCTGGATCTAAACATATCTGCAACTAAGAAAGATTATGCTTTAAAAGAACTTCAGCAAGAGGGATATAATTTATACAAAGCAAGAATGAATCAGGTAACAAATCCTGATCAAACAACAGTTATGTATGTTTTAGCAGACAAAAATGTACCGTATAAGGATGTCTATAATTTTGAGAACATAAAAAGTATAAACGAATACAAATTTGAAACTGACGCAAACGGAAAAGAATCTGTGAAAAAAGCATTTGAATATCCAGAATCCATGGATAGCAGTAGACTTATGGTTCGCTATGGAGATGATATTTCTCCAGATGGTCACAAGGGAATAGAAAAAGATGGCATAATAGAATTAAGGCGAGGTTGTCCCGACCTTGATCTTGGAGCAAGTAGTTATGCACAAGTGCGCATATTAGTAGATGGTAAAAAATATTTAAAAGGAATGGCAATTTATAGCGATGATATTCCAAAAGGGTATGATGTCGTATTTAATACGAACAAAGCAAAAGGCGAAGATGTATTAAAAAAAATAAAGACCGACGACCCGAACAATCCATTTAATTCACTTTTAAAAGAGAATGGAGGTCAATACCATTATATTGACAAAGATGGAAAAGAAAAGCTCGGACTTATAAATAAGACAAGAGAAGAGGGCGATTGGAACGAATGGTCTGATAAATTATCAGCACAATTTCTTTCAAAGCAGCCTAAAAAGCTTATTCAAAAGCAGGCAGAGCTTACGCTTAATGACAGACGACTTGAACTTGAAGAAATAAAGTCCATAACGAATCCAGTTGTAAAGAAAAAATTGCTAGAATCATTTGCTGATGACTGTGATAAAACTGCTTCTCATTTATATATGGCGTCTTTGCCAAGACAGAAGTATCAGGTTATTTTACCATTACCTACAATGTCTGATAATGAAGTATATGCTCCAAACTACAGAAACGGCGAAAAAATAGCACTTATAAGATATCCTCATGCCGGAACGTTTGAGATACCAATATTAACAGTGAACAATAATCATCCAGATGGCGTGCGTATATTTTCAAAGACGCCGAAAGATATGGTTGGTATATCTGCAAAGAACGCTGCAAGACTTTCAGGTGCAGACTTTGACGGCGACACAGTAATGTGTATTCCATGTAATTCTCAAAGCAGTAGAGTAAAAATAATGAGTACTCCTCCTTTAAAGGGTCTTGAAGGTTTTGATCCAAAAATGGAATACGGATATTCTAAAAAAACCGTTGATTCAAACGGTAAAGAACATTATTTTGCAAATGGTAAAGAGTTTAAGCCAATGAGCGCTGCACAAAAACAACGTGAAATGGGCATGATATCCAATCTTATTACTGACATGACTATAAAAGGGGCGAGCGAAAACGAATTAGCAAGAGCCACAAAACATAGCATGACGGTTATTGATGCAGAGAAGCATAAACTTGATTATAGGCAAAGCGAAAAAGATAATGGTATAAAAGAATTAAAGAAATTATATCAAGCAAATGTTGATGAAAACGGTAATGTTCGTTATGGTGGCGTATCTACACTTATTTCAAGAGCAAAGAGCGAGACTCGTATTTTAAAGCAAAAGGGTTCGCCGATATATGATGCTGAGACGGGCGAGAAAAAATATAAGCAAGTACGTGAAACATATATTGACAAGAATGGGAAAGAACAAGTTAGAACAACCAAGAGTAATCAAATGAGCGATACAAAAGACGCGCATACTCTTTCAACCGGAACGGAAGTCGAGCGCATATATGCAAATTATGCAAATTCATTAAAGGCTTTAGCCAATGATGCGCGCAAAGAATATTTATCTACAAACACTAAGATATATAAACCAGCCGCAAATGCTAAATATCAAAAAGAGGTAAAAGAACTTGATGCTGAGTTATTTTTAGCAACAAAGAACAAACCACTTGAACGTAGAGCTCAGGCAATAGCTACAAGTAAAATAAGAGCTATGCAAAAGCAATACGAGGACGAAGGTGTAACATGGCCAAAAGGTGATAGAAAAAAATATTCTAATCGTGCATTACTCGATGCGAGATTGCAAGTTGGTGCAAAGAGACATGCAATTGATATTACTCCTGGGCAATGGAAGGCAATACAAGAAGGAGCAATATCAGGAACAAAGCTCTGGAAGATATTACGATATTCAGATTCTGATAAAATTAGAAAATATGCTACACCAAAGCAATATAAACAAGTGACACCGGCAATGATAAGAAAGATGGAGAGAATGTACAATAGTGGAGATTATACCATGTCAGAAATAGCTCAAGCCATAGGTAAATCACCAACGACTGTTCGCGAATATTTGAAAGCGAGCTAAATATTTATATTTTAGGATTCTAATTGTATTTTATATTTTTAAACTATATTTTATGTCGTCTATGAGTATATTTACTACATAGTATTTTTATGTTTTAAATATGAATCTTTTAATTAAGATTCTTTTTATCGAACTGAAAACTGTAATCAATGCTTATTTGTTAAGATTTGAGTTGATTATTGAGTTTGATAAGTAAAAATTAATTATTATCTATTAATAGAAAAGTTTAAAAATCTTTAATAATCATATTTTTTGATAGGTTTTTAGATAGGCTAAGAGTATAAGTTATGTTTGTACATATTTTTCGTTGATAAGTAGCTGTAAACTATAGATTGCGACTGGTATAGGTTAATAAAATATCAAACTTTGAATAAAAATAAGAAATAATATGCTAATCAATTAATAATATTTATATAAATATTATTAAACAAACAAAGAAAAGGGTGAAGTGCAATAGAAAAAGAGTATATGTTGACAACCATTGACAATCCTTACTCACCTTTTGAAGAGTGGGATCGATGGTTACGCTTTGATATTGAAAAAGGATATGACACATGTGGTCTTCTAGCACGAATTGCGAAAACTAGTGATGAATTCAGCGATGAAGAGAAGAAAAGTGCGATAAACGATGCAATAGATGAGTGCATTGCTGAAGATATAACAAATATGTATATAAAAATAGCTAAGTAGTAGGGTGGAGGGGTCTTTAAATGGACCTCCCCCTACCCAAATCGCGCCGGTCTTTAAAAAATCTCCAGAGGGATTTTTTATACAAAAAATGGAGGAAGATAGTTGTAAAGCGAGGTGAAAGTGCTGAATGTCTTCTACAAACAATAAGAAAATGAATGCAAAAGATGGTGTAATCTATAATAGAATTCGTCCAGCACTAACGCCAGAAGCCAGAGAAGGTCAATTAGTAGCGCTAGCTACAGATCTTGTAGAACAAAGATTGAGAAATGGAACAGCAACATCACAAGAGGTTGTACATTTTTTAAGACTTGGGTCAATGAGGGAAAAACTTGAACGAGAAAAGCTAGAAAATGAGAATGCAATGTTGAAAGCGAAGACACAGAATTTTGAATCGCAAGCAAAAATAGAAGAATTATACACTGAAGCATTAAAAGCAATGAAACAATATAGTGGACGAAGTGAGAATGAGGAAATATTCTGAACTTATAAAGCTAAAAAGCTTTGATGAAAGGTTTAATTATTTAATGTTGGACGGGAGAATAGGCGAAGATACATTTGGATATGATAGATATTTGAATCAGCGATTTTATTGTTCAAAGGAGTGGAAACAAGTACGCGATTATATCATAGCAAGAGATGGCGGATGCGATCTTGCAATGAAGGATGATGAAATAGATGGAAAAATAATTGTACATCATATGGATCCAATTGAGATTGTAGATATTTTACATTCATCGGATGCTATATTAGACCCAGAACGATTAATATGTACTAGTATTGATACTCATAATGCTATACATTATGGGAATAAAAATTATTTGAATAATAGATTATTGTTGGAGAGAACAAAAAATGATATGGCTCCATGGAAGAGGTAAGCGAATGAATGAAAAAATGGACAGCATATTAACATCGATAAAAAAAATGCTCGGAATTGATGAAGAATATACGCATTTCGATGAAGATATAATTATTCATATTAACACAGCGTTGTATATTTTATCTCAGATGGGAATAAGTAAAGAGAAGGAATTTAGAATAAAAGATAAGACTGCAAAATGGACTGATTTTTTGGAGAGCGATATAAAAGATTTGGATGGTGTGAAAACATATGTTTATTTAAAAGTGCGATTGATATTTGATCCTCCAAGTTCTTCGGCAGTGATCGATAGCATAAAAAGTACAATAAGTGAACTAGAATTTAGATTGAATGCAAGCGTGGATACCTCAAAAAAATAAATAATTTATTGACTAATTATCATAAAAATGTATAATATTCATAATAAATTATAAAAAAAAAAAGGAGCATTTTTATGATGCATAAAAAAGAAACAACAATAAGAAAAATAATATATATATTAAGTATTTTTTTAATATTAGCTTTTTTTATCCCAATCGTTAGCGTTGTTGACGAAGCAAGACAATTGATGTTAGAAAATAAAACTTATGAAAATTTAGCAGATATTTCCATGTATGAATATTGCAAGATATTCAAAAATCCTGACTTTTATAGAAGTTTAACGGATTTCGAGTTGAAATTTAATATTGGAATTTACTCTTTTACAGTATGGTCTGGAGTTTTATTTATAATCTCAGTATTTAAACGATGGTATAAAATAGCAATATTTTGGTCAATAATAAGCATGTTATCATATAGTGCAGTGATTGCAGATATTTTGATGAAAGGAATAGTCGGCAAAGAATATTCAAAAGCAATATTTGCTTTTGGATGTTATTTTGTTGGAATTATGATAATATTGATATTTGCTTTATCGATAACATTACAGGTTATAAAAAGAAAAAGAAAAACAATAACGATTTAAGAATATATTTTAGCAAAAGTGAATATATAGATTAAAAATACTTTCAAAAAGAGCGATCTAACTGAAAGTATTTTTAATTATTATAGTTAATTATTATATCTAACAATAAAGGAGCGAATAAATACATGCAAAAAGACAACAAACTAAAATATTATAGTGTATTTGGTATGAAATGGGGATGGAATTATGCTTTATTTATATAGTCATACATCATCAAACGCATTAGTTAAAGAGAATAATAGTAGATAAAAATGCTTTCAAATACTGATACCCCAAAATATTATTGTCAATTTCGTGATGACGTGATGTCTGGAAAGATACCAATAAATGAAGAGATAGCGCTTGAGATGAATCGGATAGATAAATTGATAAAAAATCCAGGAATATATTACGACAGCAAAGCGATAGATGGGTTTATCAAATATTGCGAGAATGAAATGACACTTACAGACGGTTCGGATTTAAAGCTTTTGGATAGTTTTAAGCTATGGGCAGAGCAGATATTTGGATGGTATTACTATGCAGAACAGAATGTACCAGTTCCGGACATGAATGGAAATGTGCATTACGAAAAAAGATGGATTAAAAAACGTCTTACAAATAAGCAATATTTGGTAGTAGCAAGAGGTGCTGCTAAGACAATGTATGCTAGCTGTATACAAAGTTATTTTTTGAATATAGACACAAGTACAACGCATCAAATAGCTACAGCATATACAATGCGGCAAGCTGACGAAACGCTTTCACCAATAAGAACCGCGATAACAAGAGCTAGAGGACCTTTATTTAGATTTCTTACAGAGGGTAGCATACACAATACCTCTGGAAATAAAGCAAATCAGAAAAAGCTTGCAAGTACAAAAAAAGGAATAGAGAATTTTCTAACAGGTTCGAGAATAGAAACAGTGCCTATGAGCATAGATAAATTACAATCGATGAGAAATAAGGTAGCAACAATAGACGAATGGCTATCGTGCGATGTAAGAGAAAATGTAATAGGTGCAATAGAACAGGGAAGTTCGAAAATAGATGACTACTTGATATTAGCGATAAGCTCTGAAGGAACAGTAAGAAATGCGATAGGCGATACTTTAAAAATGGAGCTTAAAAAGATATTAAGAGGAGAAATGGAAGCACCATGGGTGAGTATATGGTATTACAAACTAGATGATATAAAAGAAGTGAGCGATCCAAAATTATGGATAAAAGCAAATCCGAACATAGGTAAAACAGTTAGCTATGAAACGTATCAAAGAGATGTGGAAAAGATGGAAAAAAGTCCACATGAAAGAAATGATATATTGGCAAAAAGATTTGGAATACCTATGGAAGGATATACATATTACTTTTCATATGATGAGATCCAGCCACATAAAAAGAGTGATTACTGGGGAATGCCATGTTCACTTGGAGCAGACCTATCACAAGGCGATGACTTTTGCGCTTTTACTTTTTTATTCCCATTAAAAGACGGAAGTTTTGGTGTAAAGACGAGAAACTATATATCAAAGCTAACTTTAGACAGACTTCCAGTAGCTATGAGAATGAAATATGAAGAATTTATTCAAGAAGGAAGTCTTGTAATTCTAGATTGCACAGTTCTTGATATGATGGAAGTATACGAGGATTTAGATGATCATGTTTCGCAGAAAGAATATGATGTAAGAAGCTTCGGGTTTGATCCATATAATGCAAAAGATTTTGTGGCTAGATGGGAAAGCGAAAATGGACCATTTGGAATAGAAAAAGTAATACAGGGAGCAAAAACGGAGTCGGTTCCTTTAGGAGAGTTGAAAAAACTATCTGAAGAAAGGATGCTATTGTTTGATGAAAATTTGATGATGTTTGCTATGGGAAATTGTATAACTATTGAAGATACGAACGGTAATAGAAAATTATTAAAAAAGCGTCATGAGCAGAAAATTGACGCGGTAGCTGCAATGATGGATGCATATGTAGCATATAAAGCAAATCGAGATGCCTTTGAATAACTGGAACAGGAGGCGGTGATAGATGGATAACGAGTTAAAACATTACGGAACATTAGGAATGAAATGGGGCGTTAGAAAAAACAAATCGAATAAATCAAATGGTTCAGTAAAAAGTAACAGAACTAATTTTTTTAGAAATAGATTTTCTAAACTAAAAAGAAAAAAAATTGACGTAAGTAAACTATCAAATGAAGAACTTAAAAAAAGAACAAATAGACTTAATTTAGAAAATAACTACAAAGACGCACTTTCTAAAAGACAAAGTAATTATGGTAAAAGACTTTTAAAAAAGGTTACAAACAGAATAGAAGATAGACTTATAGATACGGCAGTGAATACTTCTTTTGATATGATAAAAAAATACATATAATTAAATTACTAAAGAATGTTTGAGAAAATAAAATAATACAATATTTGTATTTTTATTTGAGAGGTATTATAAATGGGATTTATAGACAGATTAAAACACGCGTGGAATGCGTTTAATAGAGATCCTACAGAAAACTATTTAAACATAGGACCATCGTATGGCTATAGACCAGATAGGTTGCGGCTAACACGAGGAAATGAACGCAGTATAGTAACTTCTGTATATAACAGGATAGCTATGGACGTGGCAGCAGTGAACATAAAGCATATACGAGTTGATGAAAATGGGCGATATAAAGAAGATATAAATTCTGGTTTAAATTATTGTTTAAATGTAGAAGCAAATATAGACCAGACTGCGCGACAATTAAAGCAGGATATAGTAATGAGCTTATTTGATGACGGATGCGTAGCAATAGTGCCAGTAGAAACTGACGTGTGTCCTGATAAATTTGGAAACTTCAAAATATATACATTACGCACTGGTAAAATACTTGACTGGTATCCAAAGCATGTACGAGTTGAAGTCTACAATGAAGACAAAGCAATTAAAGAATCTTTGATACTACAAAAATCGACAATATGTATAATCGAAAATCCTTTATATTCTGTTATGAATGAGCCAAATTCAACTATGCAAAGGCTTATGCGAAAGTTAAGCCTTCTAGACATAGTTGACGAAAAAAACAGTAGTGGAAAACTGGATCTGATAATACAACTACCATACATAATTAAGACGGAAGCCAGAAGACAACAAGCAGAAAATAGAAGAGTAGATATCGAACGTCAATTAGCAGAAGGAAAATATGGTATAGCGTATACAGATGGGGCCGAAAGGATAACCCAACTTAATAGACCTGTTGAAAACAATCTAATGAAGCAGATAGAGTATTTAACTAATCTACTATATAGTCAGTTAGGAATAACACAGGAAATATTAAACGGTACTGCAGACGAAAAAGCGATGTTAAATTATTTTAATAGGACAATAGAGCCTATACTTTCGGCAATAACGGATGAAATGAAAAGAAAGTTTTTAACAAAGACTGCAAGAACACAGATGCAGACTGTTAGCTTTTTTAGAGATCCATTTAGATTTGTACCGATGGATAATATAGCACAAGCTGCGGATAGCTTTACTAGGAACGAGATACTGACGTCTAATGAAATAAGACAGATACTTGGAATGATGCCAAGTGAGGATCCGAATGCAGATGTATTAAGAAATAAGAATATGCCTATGCCTATGGGAGAAGGACTTGAAGATGATCAAATGATAAGTGAAGATAATCCAGAAGAAATAAATCTTACAGATGTGTTTTTTGAATAATTAAGGAGAGGAGAAAAGTCAATAATGAGTAAAAAAAAAGACTATGACTTTTGTGGCTGGGCGACAAAGAATGATCTAAGATGCTCTGATGGGCGAATGATAATAAAAGACGCATTCAAAGCATGTGATGGACAAATAGTACCACTAGTTTGGAATCATGATCATAAAACGCCAGAAGGAGTTTTAGGAAAAGCTTTGCTTGAAAATCGAAATGAGGGAGTATATGCCTACTGTAAATTCAACGAAACTGAAAGCGGTCAAAATGCAAGAATGTTGGTGGAGCATGGTGACGTATCGTCATTATCTATATATGCAAATCAGCTTAAAGAACAAGGAAGAAATGTAATACACGGACTGATACAAGAAGTAAGTTTGGTATTGGCAGGAGCAAATCCAGGAGCCTATATAGATTCTGTGATAGTGCATGCTGACGGTTCGATATCTGAGGACAATACCCAAGGAACTATATTTACTGGAGAAGATATAGAACTATTTCATGGAGATATAGAAGAAGTTGAGGAAAAACAGAAAAAAGAAGAACCGACAAACCAAGAAAAACAAGAAAATGAGGAGACAGATGTGGAAGAATCCAATGAAACAATAGGCGATGTTTTAAAAACATTTAACGACGATCAACGAAATCTAACGGAAACACTTGTCCAACGAATAGTAAATGACGATGATGATATCGAAGACAATGACGATAAAGAAGAATTACAAAAAATATACGATTCGTTAAATGAAAAGCAAAAAATAGCATTAAACGCGTTACTTGAAGAAACAATGAAAATGGTAGACGAAGATAATGAAGAGAATGATGAAAATATAGAAGAGAACGATGAAAATATAGAAGAGGAGAACAAAAATAACATGAAACATAATGTATTCGAAAATGAAGAACGTAATTCAGTATTAAGCCATGCAGATGGCGAATCAATTCTTAACATGGCTAAGAGTTATGGTGGAGGAAGTTTAAAAGCTGCCATGGAGGTCTATGCTCAGGATAATAACATCGATTTGATGCATGCCGATCTTGGTTTTAATAACGTAAGCGCATTATTCCCAGAATATAAGGACGTTAGACCTGGAGCACCAGAAACAATAAGCAAGGATCAAGGCTGGATAACAACAGTTCTATCAAGAGTACACAAAAGTCCTATAAGCAGAATTCGCACAAGGCAAGCTGATTTGAGAGAGGCGACAGGTAGAAGAGGTTTTGGATACAAGAAAGGGTCAAAGAAAAAAGAAATTGGTAACATATCACTATTATCAAGAACCACAGATCCTTGCACAGTTTATGTAAAGAGTAAGCTAGATAGAGATGATATCATTGATATTACAGATTTTGATGTTGTTCAGTATATGTACGGAATCGACAGACAAAATTTAAACGAAGAACTTGCTACTGCTATAATGGTAGGTGATGGAAGAGAGCAGGGAGATGCTAATAAGATAGATGAAACTAAGATAAGACCTGTATGGGGTGACGATGAGTTATATACAATTCATGCAGATGTAGATTTTGCTAAAATGAAAGCTGAGCTGCAGGGGACAAATACAGGTGCTAATTTTGGAGAAAATTATATATATGCAGAAGCTATAATTCAGACTTTGCTTTATGCAAGAGAAGGCTATAAAGGTTCTGGAAGTCCTGATTTCTTCTGTACACCGCATGTGCTTAATGTAATGCTTTTAGCAAGGGATCTAAACGGAAGACGAGTATATGATAATGTTAATGAATTAAAAGCTGCTCTAAACGTAAGAGAAATAATAACAGTAGAACAGTTTGACGGTTTGGAAAGAAAGACCGTAGTAAATACTAAAGAAACTACAAAGAAGCTACTAGGAATCATGTATAATCTAGAAGACTATTCATTGGGTGCAACAAAAGGCGGAGAGATAAGTCATTTTACAGACTTTGACATCAACTTCAATCAGCAGGTAAGCTTACTTGAAACTAGAGTTTCTGGTGCAAATACAAGGGTTCTTTCCGCAATAGCTTTGGAGGAAACAGTAGCAACTGTGTAAAATATTAAAGGAGTCAAAATGGCAAAGTATTACGGGACAATAGGATATGCCAAAACGCAAGAGACTTCTCCTGGAATATGGGAGGAAGTAATAATAAAAAAGAACTATTACGGAGACGTCATAAAAAATGGAAGAAAGATCGAAAATAGCGATAGCATAAACGATAGTCCGAATATAGACAATCGCATAAGTATAGTTTCAGATGCTTATGCGTATGAAAATATATTTGCCATGAGGTATATAACTTGGATGGGGGCAAAATGGAAGATACGAGATGTAGATGTCCAGCCCCCTCGTCTTATACTTTCAATGGGAGGAGTATATAATGAACGATCGTAAAACTCTTCATGAATTATTATGTAAAGTACTTGGAAGTAATAATGTGTATTACCAGCCTCCAGAAAAGTATATGATGAAATATCCTTGTATTGTATATGAATTGGATAGAATACAAACAAAAAAAGCCGGCAATCGTTTATACAAAACGAATAGAAAATACACTGCAACGATTATAGATAAAAATCCAGATAGTGTATTACCAGATGCTATGCTAGAGCTTCTTCCACTTTGCTCGCATAGCAGAACGTTTAAAAGTGAGAATCTATATCACTATGTATTTACAATATATTATTAAGGAGGACAATTATGTCTAAAATAACATGGGATGAATCACAAAACAGATTTTTTGAATATGGAGTATCAAAGGGTGTACATTACTTACTTGACGAACAAGGAAAGTACAGTAAAGGTGTAGCATGGAATGGTTTAACAAACATTTCAGATAATCCATCTGGCGCAGACATTGATAAGAAATGGGCTGACGGTATTCTATATGCTACAATGAGAGCAGCTGAAGAATATGCTTCGTCCATTGAAGCGTTTACATATCCAGATCAGTTCGCACTATGCGACGGCTCTGCTCAGCCAATAGATGGAATGTATATTGGTCAACAGAAACGCGTTCGCTTTGGACTTTGCTGGAGAACAGAGATAGGTAACGCTGACGATCAAGAGCTTGGTTATAAACTTCATTTGGCATATGGTTTGACAGTATCACCAAGTCAGAAGAGCCACGACACAGTAAATGACAGTCCCGAAATGGTAACTTTCTCTTGGGATGCTGAGGGTCAACCAGTGCCAGTAACTGGGTTTAAGCCAACTGCTAAGATAGAGATAGATAGTAGAAAATTTACAGACAAGCAGATGAAAGCAATAGAAGACGTGCTATATGGAACCGATGCTAAGGAGCCAACCCTTCCATTGCCTGATGAAGTAAAGACAATACTAGACGGAGCAAAAGGTTAATAATAAAAAAGTCAAAATGGCGGTAGCTTTAATAGGCTATCGCCTAATTTTATATAATTTTAGGAGGATATATGTTAAAAAAAACAATAACTTATAACGACTACGATGGAAACGAGAGGACAGAGGATTTCTATTTTAATTTAACAAAAGCAGAAGTAATGGAGATGGAACTAGGCATAAACGGCGGACTTACAAAATTTCTTCAAAAAATAGTTTCAGAGCGTGATAATAGTAAGATAATAGAAATGTTTAAAAATATAATCTTAAAATCTTATGGTGAAAAATCTTTAGATGGAAAAAGATTTATAAAAAATGAGGAAATAGCAAATAATTTTTCTCAAACAGAAGCCTATGTTGAATTATTTATGGAATTAGCAACTGATGCTGAATCGGCAGCCGCTTTTATAAATGGAATAGTTCCAAAATATAAAGATAATAACGATAAATTAAAAGAAGAAAATAAAGTTAAAAACATCGAAAACAATCAATAGGTATTACATATGCTCAGGATTATAATACCAGCTCAAGAAGTATATGATGAAAAATTTGGAACATTTTGTAACATAAAAGAGACTGAGCTTCAATTGGAACATTCTTTAATTTCTGTTTCTAAGTGGGAACAAATTTGGAATGTTCCTTTTTTTTCAGAAAAAGAGAAAACGAATGACGAAATATTAAGTTATATAAAATGTATGTCAATAAATAATCAAATAGATGATCATGTTTTTTTATTACTAAGTACTGAAGATTTTAAGAAAATAAATAGTTATATAGAAGCTAAAATGACAGCCACGTGGTTTGGAAAAGAAAATAGAGGATCCGTAAGCCGACAAGTTATCACATCAGAAATAATTTATTATTGGATGATAACGTTGGGAATACCTTTTGAGTGCCAAAAATGGCATATAAATAGATTATTAACATTAATAAAAATATGTAATATAAAAAATGCACCATCAGAAAAAATATCAAGAAGCGAGCAAATAAACAATCAACGAATGCTGAACAACGCGAGAAGAAGAGCTCTAAGAACGAGAGGATAAAAATAGAAAGGAGTAGATATTTTTGTATGATAAAAATAAGACACATTGGTAATTTTATCAAAACTACGAAACTTTTATCGAAAAAACAAGATAAAATAATGTTATTTTTAATTAAATATGCAAAACTAGGAAAAAAAGAACTTGCCGCTGCTACTCCTTTTTTAAGCGGAAAAACGGCATCTAGTTGGGACTACGAAATTGTGAAAGATTCAACTGGATATACTATATATTGGACAAACAGCAATGTTAATGATGGCGAGCCAATTGCGTTATTAATACAATATGGTCATGGAACTAGAAATGGCGCATACGTCAAAGGAGTAGATTATATAAATCCTGCTATAAAACCGGTTTATGAAATGATGGCTACAGAATTATGGGGGAGTATAAAAAATGGCGAGTGACATAGAACAACGCATATTACAAATGAGATTTGATAATGATCAATTCGAGAGAGGGATAAAAGAAAGTTCAAACTCATTAAAGAATTTTAAAAAAGATTTAGACTTTAAAACTAATACAAAAGACCTATCGTTTTTCAAAAAGATGCAAGAAGCTGTGTCTTCTATAAATTTTAACTCCATAACAAAAGCAGCAGATGTAATAACTAGACGTTTTTCTTTAATGGGGAACATTATAGACAATGTGTATTATAGAATTTCAAATTTTGTAGTAAATGGTCTATCTAAGATTACAAATTTAGCTAATTCTTTAATAATAGAACCAATAAGTGCTGGCAGAGCAGAATACGACCTTCAAATGGGTGCTATCCAAACCATAATGAGTAACACCAGAGATAAATTATCTAAAGCTGGTTTGGATGAAGCTCAAAGATTAGATCTTATAAATGATAGGCTTAATCAATTAAATATATATGCAGATAAAACAATATATAATTTTGCACAAATGACTAGAAATATAGGAACATTTACAGCGGCCGGAGTTGATTTGGATACATCAGTAAATGCAATAAAAGGTATTGCTAATTTAGGAGCCGTATCAGGATCAACAAATCAACAAGTAAGTAATGGAATGTATCAAATTTCACAAGCAATAGCATCTGGAACTGTAAGATCTATAGATTGGAATTCGATAGTTAATGCTGGAATGGGTGGTGAGCTGTTTCAAAAAGCGCTAATAAGAACAGCTACAAAGATGGGAAAAACCGTAGAAACAACTGTGCAAAATGGTAGAAGAAAAAAAAAAGTAAAGAAATCTGTTGCAGATTTTATAAAAGATGAGGGTGGCTTTAAGCAGAGTTTATCAGAAGGTTGGCTTAGTAGTGATATTTTATTAGAGACATTAAGGCAAATGTCTTTAGATTTTGAAGAAATAGCTAAAGAAAAGAAAATAACAGACGAACAAGCTAAAATTGCAATAGAGGAAAGTCTAAAGCAAAGTGGAAAAAGTGAAGAAGAAATAAGTAAATATTTTTTAGAAGCTGAAAAAAATAAATTAGATTTAAAAGAAGAAGCTGCAAAAATAATAACAAGAGACGAATTAACACAGGATGGTTATAGTGAAGAAGAGGCAGATGATATTATTGCTATAGCTGTTGATGCAAAAAAAGCAGCAACTGAAGTAAAAACATTATCCCAGTTGTTTGATACATTGAGGGAGGCAGCTGGAAGTGGATGGACACAAAGTTGGCAACACATAATTGGAGATTTTGGTGAGGCTAAAGAATTACTAACATCGCTTAGTGATCATTTTGGTGCTATTATAAATGATTCTGCCGATGCTAGAAATAAAGTATTATTGGCATGGAAGAATATGGGTGGTAGAAAAGCACTTATAGACAGTTTTTGGAATATTACAGAAGCTATAGAAAACGTCGTCTCGATTGCAAAAGAAGCTTTTCATGAGTTTTTCCCTCCTATAACAGCCGAAAGATTATTATCGTTTACAAAAGGAATAGAGAATTTGACAATAAAAATAAAACAATTGTCTCAAAATTCAAAATTTATTCAAACTCTTAAAAGCGTTCTTGGCGGAATATTTTCAACATTTAGAGTTATAGGTCATATAATAAAAGTGGTGGCACTATCTATAAAAAATTTAATAGAGTACGCTTTGCCAAAAGATTCTAAACTTTTAGATATAATCGGAAATATCGGAGAAAAATTAAAAGCATTTAATTCCGAATTATTACAAATGGGCTCGATTGAAAAAATAGCGAATCGAGTATCCGAGTCTATAAAAAATCTTATAGATAAAATAAAAAATTTATTTCATCCAAAAATAGAAAAAAACGACCTAGAAACAAAAATATTAAATACAGACGATATTATAAAAAAAGTAACAGATGGCTTGTCTAACTTTAAAGAAAAAATTAAGGATTCATTAAAAAATATAGACGGTGGAAAAATAGTATCTATATTATTCGGGGGTCTTGGTATAGGAATTTTTGTAAAGATACAAAAATTTATAAAAGGATTGACAAAGTCAAAAGATGAAATTACAAATAGCGTATCTGGTATGTTTGATGGAATATCTGATACAATAAAGTCTTTTAAAAAAGATGATGGAAAAATTGATGCTATAAAAAATATAAGTATTGCTTTGTTAGCTGTTGCAGCGTCGTTATACATCATATCGAAAATCGATCCGTCAAGATTAGTTGCATCGGCAATAGTTCTTGCGGCAATAATGGCTGGTTTGATCGTTTTGGTTCAATATATAAAAAAAACAAGCATTTTTAAACGTTCAGGAAATATACGAACATCTTTCTCATTGATATTATTAGGGACAGCTGTACTTTTGTTCGCTACTTCTTTAGAAAAAATCGGATCTTTAGATACAGAATCTATGATAAAGGGACTTTTGGGTATAACTGCTATATTGTTTATAATGGGAACGTTCATGATCTATGTTAAAAATGCAGACTTTAAATCTTTTGACGGACTAGGTGCATTAGGCTTGGCAGATGCTGTAAACAAATTTGCTAAATCAATTAAGGATATAGGCGAATTGCCGACAAAAAAAATAATAAAAGGTTTGATCGGAATCGGAGCAATATTATTAGAACTTGCAGTTTTTATGAAGATAGCAGGAACATCGTCGATCGGCATTTCTGGTGGTTTAGGTCTAATGGTATTAGCAGTATCTATAAAACTATTTATTAAAAATATTAAAGACATAGCTAATATAGATGACGAGAGTATAAAAAAAGGTCTAAAAGGTCTTGCTGGAATATTAATAGAGTTAGGGACTTTTATCAGTTTAGCTAAATTCAGTGGTATTGGAATAAAATCATCATTATCAATTTTGATAATTGCTACTTCAATAAAAATGTTTGTAAACGCTTTAAAGACGATAGGGGATCTTAGTTACGAATCAATTTTAAAAGGACTTTTTGGACTTGGAGCTATAATGATAGAAATAATAGCATTTTTTGCTATAATAAGCCATATAAAAATGGGACTTAAAAGTAGTATTAGCATGGGAATAATAGCCTTAGCCATAACAAGTTTTGTAAAAGCTTTAAGTGTTTTGTCTGAAATGAATGTTGAAGATATGGTAAAAGGAATGTTTGGTTTAGGAGCTTTACTAAGTGAAATTATAATTTTCTTTGCTATAATGAAACACATCCGAGTAGGAGTAAAAACAGCAATATCGATGTTTATGATCGGTTACGCAATAAACAGTTTTGTAAATGCATTATCTGTAATTTCAGAAATAAACATAGTAAATCTAGCAAAAGGACTCGTTGGGCTCGGCGTTTTAATGCTTGAACTTTCTATATTTTTGTTGCTTATAAAAAAAACAAACATAAGCATTAGAACCACAGCTACGATATTATCAGTAGGCGCAACTTTGGTAATGTTTGCAAACGCTATAAGTGTTATAGGAAATCTTAATACTGTTCAGATAATAAAAGGTTTAATTGGATTAGGCTTAATAATGACAGAATTAATAATATTTTTAAAAATTGTAAATGGTGTAAAAATAACTGGAATAGCAAAAAGTGGTTTAATAGTATTAGTATTAGCAGAAGTGATGATAACGTTTGTAGTCGCTTTAAATTTATTAGGAAATATTAACACCGATACGATGCTTAAGTTTGGCGTATCGATATCTGCTATGATAACAGGGCTCGCTATAGCATTCAAAGCTTTCGAATCAATTTCATTAGGCGGAATTGGAATGGGCGCCGTTAAAATAACATTAGCTATGGGGTTAATAACGGCAATATTTGCTTTATTCGGTTTTATAGAGGACAAATTAAAAGTATCGTCACTAATCAATAAAGCAGGAGATCTATTCGAATCAATAGGCGAATCTATCGGGCGATTTATAGGCGGATTAGTAGGTGGAATATTATCCGGTGTTAAATTAGAAAAAATTGGAAAAAGTCTTTTTAAATTTATGATATATTTTAAGCCTGTTTTAAAGATGATGAAAGATGTGGATAAAGATTCTTTGGATGGCTTTTCAAAGATATCGGATATGCTATTAAAAATAGGTGAGGCCAACTTGATGAATTCGTTAGCTTCGTTTATTGGAGGAAAAGACCCAATTAAGAATTTTGCAAACACAGCAAAAGAATTAGGAGCAGGTATTGTCGAATTCGCTGAAAGTTTTAAAGGTATAAGTAAAAATAAAAAAGATATTGATGCTGCTGTTCAGGTTGCTGATGGAATAAACAAACTTATGACTGCTGTTCCATGGGACTCTCCAGATTGGTTGGCAAAGATAATTGGTAAAAAAGACATATCAAAATTTATTAACAGCATGCCAGAATTAGGAATTTCGTTAAAAACTTTTTCTGATAATATAAAAGGCTTTTCAAAAGGAGCATCGAAAAGAGATGTTGACGGCGCAATCGAGGCAGCTAATGGATTAGCGTCCTTAGCAAACAGTCTACCAGCAACTGGTGGTTGGTTGCAGAAAATAACTGGAGTTAAATCAATAGAAAATTTCTCAAAAGAATTCCCTGGATTTGCGGAAAACATGAAAACATATGCAAAAGTTATTGCTGGGTATACTAAGGTCGAAGGATATAAAAAAGAAGATACAGATAACGCAATAGAAGCAGCAAAAGGTTTAGCTTCTTTTGCAACAAGCTTGCCAGTGTCGCCGTCGTCATTTATTGGAAAACTCAAGGGAATACAATCGATTAAAGAATTTAGTGATAATTTTGAAAGCTTTGCAACTGGAATGAAAAAGTACGCTGAAGGAATTAGCGGATTTAATAATGAAGTGGATCCCGATACTGTAAAGTTAGTAAACGAAGCTGCAGTTGGAATTGCATCATTGGCCACGGCTCTTCCTTTGGATGATATGGTGTATATGAGTTGCTTAAACGAACTACCAGACTTATCAAAATTTACAGATATTTTTGGAAATTATGCACTGGGTCTTAAAGAATATGCAACTCAGATATCAACTTTTGATAAAATTATAGACGATAAAAATGTAAAAAGTGCAACCTTAGCCGCAGAAGGAGTAGCTAATTTAGCAATTGCTGTTCCAGAAGAAAAAGGCATGCTTGGATGGCTAATAGGTGGAAATAAAGACCTAAGTAAATTTGCTTCAAACATGGAAAAACTAGGATCTGGCTTAAGTAAATACTCAGAGTCGGCATGTAATATAGCTTTTGAAGAAAAAAATAGAAATAATATAACAAGTCTTATAAATTCGCTTTTAGATTTAGGAAAAAGTACGACAGTAGATGGATTTACTCAATGGATTTCCAAAGCAGCAGCTGGCGGAGAGGGTGATATAAACACTCTTGCTGATCAACTAATAACATTTGGAAGTAATTTTAAATCGTTTGCTGATAATATAGCTGGAGCTGAAATAGCGGACGTTAACATGGGATATGTAGACAGTATAATTAAAAAAATCGAAGGCATATCAACTTCAGCAGAAAATAATACTTTGAATAGTGAAAAATTGTTAGAAATATCATCGGCATTAGGAATGTCATTTATGGATGAATTAGTTAATGTTATTAGAGACGGATCGTCAAAACTAAAATCACAAATTGATACTTTATTAATAGAGTGCAAAGATAGCATAAAATCAAAGCAAACTAGTTGGTATGCAGCAGGAACATTTTTAGGGGCTGGTCTTGCAAAGGGAATATATTCCATGCGTAATGTAGTATTAAATAGAGCATGGGCTATAGCGTCAGCAGCTTTAAGTATAATAAGTAAAGTATGGGTAGTACGTTCACCATCTAAAGCTGGAATAAAGCTTGGCGGATACTTGGATAAGGGCTTAGCGATTGGAATAGAAAGCTATGCGAGTAAAGTAACTGATGCATCTGAAAATATGGCGCAAGGAGCTTTGGACTCTGCCAAGACAATGCTATCTGGAGCGAATGGAAGTATATTTGATGATATAGATCCGAATCCTACAATAAGACCGGTTATGGATTTAAACAATATACGAGCCGGAGTAGGAATGATAAATGGAATGTTTGATAATAACGAACAAACCGTTGGGACGTTATTTGGGGTAGATAGTTTTAACGCTGGAGTCAATGGACTTAAATTTGATAATGATGGAAGAATATCAAGTGGAATGAGTAATAAAGATATCGTTGACAAGCTTCAGGATCTGAACGACAAATTTAATAATTTAAGCGAATCAGTAGGGAATATGAAGCTGGTACTGGATACGGGAGTACTGGTAGGCGAAACCACAGCGATGATAGATGATAGACTCGGAACACTTGCTATGAGAAGAGGAAGAGGAAATTAACTTTATTTTTAAATGCGTGTATGGTATAATATTGGTATCATACACGCAAAAATTTAATTAGGGGGTTTACTATGAAGAAACTGGTTAGTATATTTTTGGCATTGCTTATTAGTTTATCAGTAGCAGGAATTGCAGAGGAAAAAATTGATTTAAAATTATTTAAAGATAAAGAGATACTTGAATTGAGGGATAAAATCAACGAAGAAATAAGCAATCGAAAATTGGAAAAAATAATAGCATATGATGAGTCGGATCTTATTTCTAATGGCTCATACATTTGTGATTCTGATATACCAGAAGGGATATATACCCTAAAGATCATTAAGAACAATTCATATGGTGCGATATACATTAAAGAAGCAGAAGATACATATATACTTGATGCATATTTTAATAAGTATAAGTCTGATGGATATGAATATACTTTTAATATTAAAAAAGGGCAAACACTTAAAGTTGAAGGTATGGAAATTGCAACTTTAACTAGAACAACAAAGAAAAAATGGTCTGAATAAATAAGTCAGAGTTAAAAACTGATTAATTAAAAAGTTCTTACATAAATTGTAGGAGCTTTTTTAATATAGAAAAGGAGTGGGTGGCATGTATCATTCTATAACCATAGGAGATAAGAATACGTGGGACGATTGGCATTTAATACCAACGAGCAGACCGCTTGTAAACCCACCAAAAGCTAAAATGAGCTTTGTAGACATACCAGGGGCAGATGGAGCGCTTGATCTTTCTACTGTATTAACTGGCCAAGTGCTGTTTAGCGATAGAGTGGGTTCTTGGGAATTTGCAGTAGAAAATGACTTTAGAGAATGGCAGATATTATATAGTGAGATAATGGCATATTTGCATGGAAACGAATTTAAAATAATACTGGAAGATGATCCAAATTATTACTATGAAGGACGACTTAGTGTAAACGCTTGGAACTCACAAAAAGATTGGTCAACAATAGTAATCGATTATGAATTAGGACCATACAAGAAATACAATTCAGTAGAAGGAGCATGGATATGGGACACATTCAATTTTGAAACTGACATAATAAGATATTATAAGGATTTGACAGTTGATGGCGAACTCAATCTGACGGTATTTGGAGATAGAATGAAAATAATACCAACTATATTTGTAAGTGCTCCAATGGAAGTAACATATAACGGAACGAAGTATAAATTAAAAGTTGGTGGAAATAAAATAGAAAATATTATATTAGAACCAGGAAAGAATCAAATGTTATTTAGTGGAAAAGGAAAAGTAGACATCGAATTTATTGGAGGATTGTTATGATTGAAGTATATGCTGATGGTAATAGTATATTTAATCCTCTAAAAGATGATCTGATAACATGGGGGCAAAAACTTTCGTATAATATAGGAAAAGCTGGATCTTTTGAATTTATGATAGCTCCAAAACACAGATTTTATAAAGATATAAAACAGATGAGAACTAGAGTAAATGTGTTTCTTGATGGGGAAGAAATATTTAGAGGTCGAGTTTTAAGCAATGATAAAAACTTTGAAAATATAAAAAATGTATATTGCGAGGGCGATCTTTCATATTTAATGGACAGCGTACAAAGAAGTGATAAATATGATGGAACTGTACATGATTTATTTTCAAAATTTATAAGCAAGCATAATGCTATGGTAGACGAAGACAAAAGATTCGCAGTTGGTAAAATTGACATTCCGAATAAATACATACATTTGAGTGGAGCATCCGATGAAACAGAAGATCCAGACACTGGTAAAATAGATTACAATCAAATACATATAAATGCTATAGTTGATGAATGGAAAACAACTATGGAATTAATACAGACGTGCATAATAGATCAATGCGGAGGATTTTTAAAGACGAGGAGAGATGGGAATACGATATACATTGATATAATGGGTGAAGACACCAGCGTATCCCTTCAAAAAATAAGATTTGGAGAAAATTTACTCGATCTAAATGAAAGTATTAGTGCCGACGATTTGTTTACGGTACTTATTCCAATAGGCGATGAGCATTTAACAATAGAGAGTGTAAATGGCGGAAGTGTAGAGCTAGTAAACCAAGATGAAGTAAAAAAATACGGACGAATAGTAAAAACTTATGTATTTCCAAATGTAAATCAGGCTTCAACTTTACTTGAAAATGGATTGGAATATATGAAAAAGCATAGTGGAATGCCGACATCCATAACTGCAAGAGCGATAGACATGCATTTTGTAGACGGCAGTAATGGTCGAATAAAAATAGGCGATAAGGTGCATATACAATCATTCCCTCACGAAATATCCGGATATTTAACTTGTACTGCTATGACATACGACTTTGATAATCCATCTAGAAATGAATATACTTTTGGGTTCCCACCAAGGCCACTTACTGAAAGATATAGAAAAGATAAGCAGAAACAGGAAAACAGAGAAAAATATCCAGAAACTTCTATGAGAAGTGGAGGCGGTGGTGGAGGTGCAATTGATGAGGAAGAAGATTTCACATTAGACAAAGTTGAAAAAAAGTTTGAAGAATTTAGAAATCATTATATAGGGACGGATGGAGATACGCATATTAGATTATCTGACTTATATGAACAACGTAAAAGAGATGTAGCTATTTTAAGAGATGAAGTTGGGATATTTTTAGATACTGGTCCAGATGGGACTGGTCAACCAAGAGCAAACTTAAATATACAAACCATACATCAAGAAGGATTAAAAAATGCTCAGGATCATAATAGTTTTAAAATAGAAGCGATAAGTAAAATAGAGGCAGTTAGTAAAAAATTGTATTCAGAACAGATAATGTTTAGCAAGTATAAAAATGAAATGGGCGAGACAATAGCTTCGATAAAAACGAGAGCAGAGGAGACTGAGGGAAAGTTATTTTCTCAAATAGAACTTAAAGCAGACTTAGTTACAGTTGATGCTAAAAATGCATATTTTACATCTGAATTAATTCAGATGAAGAATGCACTATTGGAAGTAAAAAATATAGTTGCTGACAAAATAAGCGCTAACACTGTAAAAAGCATATTAAGTAATGCAGAATATATTAATACAAAATCGTTATCAGTTACTAATTCATTAGGTGTCGGTGGAACCCTAGAGGTTGGACGTAGCATAAAAGTTGGAGGACGAACGGTGGCAACTGAAGATTATGTGTGGGCGACTATACATAATGAAATACAAAAACTAAAAACAGAATTTAATAATAAATACGCATTAAAGAATCATACGCATGTGCATAGACATAGTCATATAATTTACATTAACGGAAAGAGATACGAAACTGGATATACTACTCCATAATTTTAAAGAGGTCAAAATGAATGAAATAATTAAGAAAATAAGTGAGATAAAAACAGCTGCAAACAGAATAGAGATACGTGGTGAGGAGAATGCTACGTATCTTTTGTTCATTTGTCAGAACTGTGATGAAATAATTAAAAAAATGGGGGAGATAAGCGATGGCAATAATATCGGAACTTCTGAATAAAATAAAAAATGCCGTTTATGGAATTGAAGTAAGAGATGCCATACATGATAGCATAAAGCAATGCTATGATGATATTACAAACTCCAAAACAATAGCTGATGAGTCTATACAAAGAGCCAATGTTGCAACTCAGAATGCTGATAACAAAGCTAGTTTAGCAGAAGAAGCAGCAAACAATGCAACTACTGCTGCAAATAGCGCAAACGCTGCAGCTAAGAAAGCAACTGATGAAGCCGAAAAAGTTGAGATAGCTATAAATCAAGCTAATGCAAATAATCAAGAATTTGCTGGATTAAAAGAAAACATAAATGTTGTTATAGCAAATGCTAATGCGGCAAAAGATGCTGCGAATAAGTCTTCCGAGGCAGCTACTAATGCAACGAGTTTAGTAAATACTGCAATCGAGAGAGCAAATACCTCAGCGGATAATGCTAATGAAAAAGCCAGCATGGCGAATATAGCTGCATCAAATGCAAATAGCAAAGCCGGAATAGCAGATACCGCCACAAAGAATGCCAATACAGCTGCCGATAGAGCGAATAAGGCTGCTAGTAATGCAGATGATAAAGCAAACGCTGCGAACACTGCAAGTTCTACAGCAAACATGAAGATATCAGAGATGAACAGTGCATTAAGCCTTGTAGATTCGGCAACGCAAAGTGCTAATAGCGCAGCTAGTGAGGCGTCATCGGCGATGGTTAGTGCTACAAACGCTGCGGCAAATGCTGAAGCAAAGGCTAACTTAGCTAATGAAGCGGCATCAAATGCTAATAATGCAGCATCGGAGTGCAATACAACGGTTACAGACGCTAAAATAGCCATAGGAAATGCTGAAAGAGAGGCTACGAGAGCAGCTAAGGCCTCGGAGGAGATAGAGAACCTAAAGGTTACTAGCGAGAATGTAGCGGCTAACGTGCCAGCTTCTGTGGAATTTTCAATCGGTCAAAATGGTTATAGAGAAATGCACTTTAAGCTAAGGCAAGGTAACGACGGAGCTCCTTATATGATAAAAGGAAAAGCTTTTGCTACATTGGAATCGCTTAGAACAGGAGTAAGCAATCCAACAATAGGCGATTTATACAATGTAGGAGAAACAGCTCCATATAATGTATATAGATGGACTGGAAACTCATGGGAGAACCAAGGACCGATAGGAACGAGTCTTAGCGATATAAGCACTGATGAAGTAAACAAGATAAGCAATGGCGAAACTATTACTTCTTCTGTAAAAAAATATTTGGAGCTCAATGGACTTAAGCAATTTAGAGATAATGAAAATGCAAAATTAGAGAAAAAAGTTGATAAGGTATCTGGCAAGGGACTTAGCACAAATGATTTTACAGATTCACATAAAAGTGAGATTACAAGACTTGCCGGACTTGGTGTTGATCTGCAAAACAACAAGGTAGATAAAGTCACTGGAAAGAGTTTAAGCACGAATGACTTTACTACAGAGTATAAGAACCAAGTAGATACTAATAAGAGCGACATAACAACGCTTAAAAGCGGAAAAGTTGATAAGGTTGTTGGAAAGAGTTTAAGTAGTAACGATTTTAGTAATGTATATAAAACTCAGGTTGATACAAACAAGGGCGATATAGCAAATATCAAGACAGATGTATCAAATCTAAAAAGTGGAAAAGTTGACAAGGCTGATGGGAAGGAATTGAGCAGCAACGATTTTACAACAGAGTACAAGAATTTAGTAGATGTTAATAAAGATGATATTTCTAAGCTTAATAGTGGAAAAGTTGACAAAGAAAATGGAAAAGGTCTAAGCAGCAACGATTTTACAAATGAATATATAACAAAAATAAGCAATTTAGAACAAAAAGAGAACGAACTTAGAAATACCGTTGATAATAACAAGCTAACAATTGGTCAACACGGCAGTAAAATTGCCACGAACGAATCAGAAATTAGTAAGCTAAAACAAAATGTAGGGCATAGTATGAAACACCTAAAATTTGTTTTAAATGCTGATTCGTGGGTGGATCAAGAGAACAAGTTTGTATATTCGCAAAAGAACGAATCTATAACAGAGAACACGCTTTGTATCATTGATTTAAATATAGACATGTCGATTGATTACGATAAAATAAATGAAGATATTGCTGCTTATTCTAATATTTACAATGCCGAAACTGTTAGAGGCGAAATTGTTTTTTATGCTGTTGATAAGCCTAAAAAAAATATAACGATAATGTGTTATTTACAGGAAATGTAGAAAGTGGTGTTTGTTTTGAAATGTATAAAACGAGTACGAAAAAAAATAAAACAAATATATAGAAATATATTTCCGAATGAATTAATTTGCAAGACGGTATTTAACGCTAAAGCCGATAAAAGAGCTGATAAGATTGTAATTAGCATCGTAAGTATTCACTCTGCTGAAAGTTTAGTTTGTAGTAAATATATTGATTTGACGCCGTACAAAACGATATGTTTATATGGTAAATTTGTAAGGCAACATGACGGCAACGACTATATTCCTCGGTTTGGAGTTATAAAAAATAATTTAGATGTGAATGAAAAGGGTACTACTTTAAAGCCGGATCGTGCTATGATTACAGGTGCTACTATATATGATATGAATAATACAGGAGTTAAAACTGTAGACGTTAGCAATATAAGTGGTGAATATAGAATTGGCGTGTATGGAATTTGGGACGGAGAAATATACAGAATAGAGGTTAAATAAATAAATGCAATGTTTATTAGAAGTCAAGGAACCGATTAGTTATACGATAACTATCATGACTAATAGTACTAACAAAGACAACTTTATTACTAAAACCATGTTGAGCGGAACAGCAAATATATTTGCTGATAGAGTAGAGTGTAGATATGGCAATAAAGGCGGACGAGAGTTAGTAGCAAGTAAGCCGATAAACCTTAGTTATTTTACGAAATTGCGTATGTACGGGAAGTTTGTGTATGAAGACCCGAACATTGTTGGCGAAGCTTTTTGTGGATATTTTGGGGTTTTTAAATCTGACACTATTGAGAAATTTGACTCGGTATTAATAAATCATGCGTTTTTAGCGACGAAGAGAATTAATACTTTAAAAGCTGATTCATATATTGAGGTCGATATAAGTAAAATAAAAGGTGTGCACAGTATTGGAGTGTTAGGATATTCGCAATGGGATAACTATAAATTTGAGGTATTATAAATGAAGATATATATAGATGAAGACTTTAGATGTCATACAAAACCAGCAGATGGAAGAAAAGAGCATGAATGCTCTTTTTTTGATGGAAAATATGAAAAGTTCATTAATGGATACCGATATGTTCCAGACGGAGAGGTATGGACAAGAAGCGATGGAGTGCAATTTACTGGTGAAATGATTTCACCAATTGAGAATCCTGTTATTCTAAATTTGTACGATTCGATAGATAAGCAAAATGGTAAAAATGAGAAAATAGTTGAAGCAAATAATAAGCAACTACAATTGTTGGAGGATTGTATAGTAGAGATGGCAGGAATAGTGTATGCCGATGATAACGCCACGGAGCCTCAAGTATGAGGCTATATGGATATATTGTACGAGCGATAAGAAAGCTCAAGTTAGCTTATGATATTATTTGGAAAGGGGGAGAAGAAGTGTTGGCTATGTTATTTGCTAGTAGGGTAATTACTGGTAGAACAAAATTTAGCGAAGTACCAGCTAAACTACAGCCTAAGGTTCGTCAGATTTTGGTTGACGAGGGTTTAGAAGAGTTGTGCGAGGAGAAATAGCACAATAACGAATCGCCCGTATTAATTTACGGGCTTTTCTTTTCTATTTAATTTAAATTTGATAAGTAGTAAAATATAAGAAAATAAAACTCAGGAGCATTCTATGAGAAAGACTTTATTATTAATTTTCTTTATGCTAATTTCAGTACTAAGTAATTGTGAAAAATTATATGAATCTACGAGCGTTACGAGTGAAATGATGGATTGCATTGCTAAAACATGCTATAAGGATATGTATCCACTATATAGCATGGATGGAGAACAGACAATTAAAAAGATGGGTATGAGCTTTAAAGAAACAAAGCTTACATACGAATTATTAAATCAGCTTACTGATAGCGTTCTTTTTTCAAAATTGTATATAGACAAGGCTATAAAACAAATAGATAGCGATAATTATGTTGTATATATTCAAAACAAAGGAATTTGTATGCACTTTAGTATTTTGAAAGAGCTTTGGGAAAATGGTAAATTATTTATCAATGATGGAATAGAGCAATATATAGATGAAATGAGTATTGAAGATGACTTAAATGACAAGTCTGAGTATTTTTCTGACTATATTTTTAATCACAGCGTTAGTTTTACTTTAAAAAAAGTAAAAGGGAAATTTAAGTGTGTAAGCGTCGATGAATATGAGCCTAGCCAAAACAATATGTCATGTAATAAAGAGCTTAAAAAGATAAATGAATTAAGCGCCGATGCGTATGTTGAATATTTTAGAGATATGATGGCAGAAATTATAATAGGTAAAAATAAGATCGATAACAGTATAATATTTAAAGAAAAAACATCTTAAAATCAAAAATAAAATGTAAAGGCAAGCATTTTCGCTTGTTTTTTTATTGAAAGGAAAACAAAATGTACGATAGAGATAAAGCTGTAAAATATGCTATGGAACACTATAATGGATGGAGTTCGCAATATCCAGATTATGATAGTAAATACAAAAAACAAGGTGATAGTACAGATTGTGCAAATTTTGTAAGTCAATGCTTACATGAGGGAGGCATACCATTTAGTTACGGGAATGGGTATAGTAGCTGGTGGTGTGATTATAGAAAAGGTGCAAGTCCATATGGAAAAGGAAAGGTATGGAGTGGATCACATAGCCTAAAGTTAGCCATTTTCAAAAAAGCGATACCTTATCTAAACGGAAAAGACTTAAAATCTCCAAATGGACTTCTAAGAGGAGATTTAATATTTGAATTAAAGGGTAATACATATGGACATGTAATGATAGTGGCAAGAGACTATGATGGAAATAATGAAATAGAGGTATATCAAAGAGGAGTAATAAAAAACACAAATGAAAGACATACCAGAAAAAGACCTAAGAATACTTATTTATATGTTCACATTGAAAGTAATAATTCTTCAACTCCAAACATACCTCCAAGCAGTGGATATTCTGATAGATACGGAAATACGACATTAAAGATTGGGTCAAATGGAAATTTTGTAAGAAACATGCAGAATGATCTGAGTCAACTTGGTTATAGCATAGGCAAGGTTGATGGTGTGTTTGGAGCAAATACTGAAAAAGCAGTAAAGCAATTCCAGAAAGAACATGGGCTTAAGGACGATGGCTTATTTGGAAGGATGAGTAAAGAAAAACTATATTCACTTATATTTAATACAAATAATAAAGAAATAAAAAATAATGAAAATAAAGAGATTACGGAGGCTGATAAGATGAATAAAAAAGATAATAAAGAATTAAAAGCCTACAATACTGCAATTATAATGCTTGAAAACGGAATGTTAAATATACGTAAAAAACCAGATGGCCGTTCGGCAGTTGTAGCCAAGTTATATCCATTTCAAATAGTATCTGCTATGGACGTAAATGATAAATGGTGTGCAGTATATATTTTAAATGGAGAAATGATAGGTTATGCTATGAAAAAGTTTGTAAAGATCGTGTCTAATGCTGAAGACTTTTTATCAACAGCTAAGGAATGGTAAAGATGTTTGGATACATTTTTATCGATATTAAGCGAGGTAGCAAAATTTGTACTACCAATACTTACGATGCTAGGATTCATAGCAAAGCCAATAAAAACCATTTTTGAACAAATTAATGCCATAAACACGACTGCGAGAATGCTGTTAAGAGACAGACTTATATGGTATCACGATGAATATACTACAAGAGGTTGGGTAACCACAAAAGAAAAAGAAAATTATGTAATGATGTGTGAGCAATACTGGGCATTACATTTTAATCATTTTTCTAAAGAAATGCTGGAAGATGTAAAAAGATTAAGAAACATAGCACCAAATTTAAATAAATACGAGATCGAAGAAGATAATATAAATTTAAGAAGAGCTGAACAATCTGAAACAAATAAAAAAAGGAGACGAAACAGAAATGATGATGAGCAACAAAACATATGACACACTAAAATGGATAGCACAATATTTGCTGCCTGGAACAGGAACCTTATATTTTGCACTTGCAAACATTTGGAATCTTCCATATGGCGAGCAGATAGTTGGAACGATTACAGCAGTCGATGCATTCTTGGGAGTTTTGCTAGGAATAAGCACAGCACAATATAACAAAGAGAACGAAGCTGAAAATTAATAGTAAAAAATCAAGGGGCGCTTGTAAAAAAGACAGGCGCTCCTTTTATATTAAACAAAAGGTGGAGAACTGCAATGAATTACGAAGTACCGATTTGGGAAAAATACGCATTATCTTTAGAAGAGGCTGCTGTATATTTTAGGATTGGATTAAACAAGCTAAGAACGATGGTGAACGAAAAACCCAGAGCTGATTGGGTTATTTGGAATAATACTCAGGCTAGAATAAAAAGAAAAAAATTTGAAAAATACTTAGACGATGTTAATTCGCTTTGAAAAATTGAATAAAAATGTTAAAATAAAAGAGTCTTGACATCTCTAAGCCAGAATTTTTAGGAGGTCAAAATGGCTAAGAGAAAAGATATAAAAGGCAGAGTTTTACGTGACGGCGAGATCCAAAAGAAAGATGGGCGATATGAATACCGATACTATGATTTAAATGGCAAAAGAAAAAGTGTATATTCTTGGAAATTAAACGAAAATGATATTTTGCCAGCAGGTAAAAAACCATGTGAAGCGTTAAGAACTATTGAAAAGCAGATAATGGCGGATACTAACGATGGAATAAATCCATTCAGTAAAGTAACGGTAAATGAATATTGGGAAAAGTATATGTCATCAAAAGGTGAATTAAAACCTTGGGTAGCAGATCAGTATAGGGGAATATATAACAATATTTATCGAGATAGCATAGGCTCAAAAGAAATTAGCAGTATAAAGTATTCGGATATGAAAAGTTTTTTTAGTAGGTTACTGTTTAATGATGAGTTCAAAGCAAAATCAATAGAATTATTTTATTCATTGCTCAATTCAATGTTTTTAATGGCTGTTCGCGACTGCATTATAAGGAATAATCCCATGAAAGACGCTTTAAAAGATTTAAGAAAAAGCGATTTATGGATAAAAGAGAAAAGGCATTCGCTAACTGAAGATGAGCAAATAAGACTGATTGAATTCATAAGTAATGACATAAAATTCAAAAAATGGAAAAACTTGATAGTATGTTTGCTTGGCACTGGTTGTAGAGTAAGCGAAATGTTGGGGCTTCAATGGAAGAATGTCGACTTTGAAAAAAATATAATAACAATAGATCACTCTCTTGTGTATAATAGATCGAACGGTCAAAAGTCAAGCTATCTTTATTCATGCACTAAAACAAAAAATGGTATAAGACAAATACCCATGTTTAAGAAAGTAAGGATAGCACTTATGGATCAAATGTCAAAGCAAGAAGAGAGAGGCGGGTGTAAACTCACTATTGACGGTGAGGGTGGATTTGTTTGGGAGAATAAGCTTGGACGAATTTATACAGTTCCTAGATTAAACATGGTTTTTCGTGAAATGGTAGATGTGTATAATCGCAAAGAACACGAACTTGCCAATAATCAAGAACACTATGCAAAATTTTTGCCATATTTTTCGCCACATATTTTAAGGCATACTTTTTGCACACGATTGTGCGAGAATGTAACCGATCTAAAATTGATACAAGAAGTAATGGGGCATTCAGATATAAAGACAACTATGAATATATATAATGAATGTTGCATTGAAAGAAAAATTGATAAGTTTAAAATTCTCGAAAAAGCAAACGAAGTATTTTAAAAATTCTACCACAGTTTTACCACAGATTGATAAATAAGTATAAAGATATATGTGGCGTTATAATGAAATATTTTAACAATGTGGTAGAATGTGATTACAAAAGTACCAAATATATATGTTTGCAGTACGGGAAAATATAGTATATAATTATTTTAATATTTTTAGCTTGGCAAACCATTGTAGCAATAGCTAGCTTTATCTTAGACTATTTATTTAAAGGGTGATTATATATGAGTAAAAATACCACAAGGGATGTTTTCGTAGCTGGACTTATGCTATTTGCCACATATCTTGGCGCTGCCAATCTAATTTTTCCACCATACATTGGTGTTTTAACTGGGCAAAACTGGTTTATAGCAGCAATAGGATTTCTAATTACAGGCGTTGGGCTGCCAATGCTCGGCCTTGTAGCTCTTGGGATGAGAGATTGTGATCCTAATGCTATTTCAAGAAGATCTTGGCCATGGATAGCAAAGCTTCTAAATGTTATTATACTTATAATGATAGGTCCATTGTTTGCTATACCACGTACTGCAGCCACAACCTGCGAAATGAGCATATTTCCGTTTATCCCTAATGGTGTTGATGGCAAAACAATATATATTATTGCTTCGGCTATTTACTTTGTTCTTACATATCTGATCACTCGCAAGAGCGCAGATGGATTGGATAAAATAGGAAAAATATTGTCGCCAACTTTGATTACATTCTTGTTCATCACTATTATCATAAGCCTTTTAAAACCAATAGGTAAGCCAGGAATAGGTGAAGAACAGCAACAGTTACTTTATTTTGGAGTAAGAAACGGTTATCAAACGATGGATGGCTTAGGTTCTATAGTTATAGGTGGAACTGCTGTTGCATTCTTCTTGGACAAAGGATATAAAAAGACTGAGATAGATAAACTTCTACCTTATAGCACGCTTATTAGTGGTATACTTATGGGCTTAGTTTATTTAGGATTTATTTGGCTTGGAGCTTCGGGTGGAGAACAGCTCTCGCAATATACCTCTCAGCATACACTATTACTTAGCAATGGAATGAAATTACTTGCCGGAAACATAGGGCAGATACTTCTTGCAACTATTGCATTTTTTGCTTGCCTCACAACTTCGTGTGGACTTACAATAGCTTTTGTTGAATATTTCTATGATTTTTTCAATGAAAAATTAAGCAAGGGTTTTTTAACAATATTCTGCGTAACAATGAGCTTTGTTATTTCACTTATTGGTGTAGAAGGTATAATCAACCTTGCTGGCCCAATACTTGATGCAATATATCCAGTTATAATTTCTCTTATTATTTTGAATGTATGTGATAGCTTTATAAAGAAAGATATTATTATAAAAGGCGCGCTTCTTGGCGTTATTGTTTTATCACCCTTCCTTTTGCTTAGAAACTACGCTTTTTCTAAATCTTTTGCAGATAATATTATAAATATGCTTCCACTTGGTAAAGACGGATTCGGATATATTTTTACTGCATTTATTGGTATGCTTATTGCTTGGATCATTTCACTATTTTCAGGCAATAAAGCAACGCAAAATAATTAAAAATAATATTTCATATACCTATATAATTATTAAGTATTATAATAATTATTGAAAATATATAAAAAAATGATATAATATAACTAATTAGACTATGCTTTTCGGGAGAGAGCACTTGCCACCGAAGATGAAAGTATAAAAACTTGTCAATTTTATATGAAACTTTCAGGTAAAAGGACCGTTAAGCATTACACTCTGGAAAGCATATTGCACCGAAGGAGCTAAAATCTCTCAGGTTAAAGACAGAGGACGACAGAGCTTTTTTGCTTGTTGCCCTCTTTTATTTTATGAAAAAGATAATTATTACAAACAACGATGATTTACTAAAAGCCCATTATAAGAATACCGAAATTCTCCTTATTGATGGGCAATATATGGATGTGTTAACAAAGGCACGTGATATGGTTCACATAGGGCATGTATTGCTTAGCCATCCTCTTTGTGGGAGCCTTAAACCAAATGAGAATCCTTATAAATCCATTTTGCTTAGCAAGGATAAAGCAATTTCAATGGACATGGATTCACTAACTATTATAGAGAGCTCAATTGAAACTGCTAAAAAATTCCCTCTTAAAAAAGATAGGGTGTTAAGAGCAAATGTGTTATCAGATTTTAAACTCATTGATAGGTGCTTGATTGAGAGCGCTATTGAAAGTGATGTGTAAAATAAATAAATATAAAAAGGAGGTATTGCCTTGAAATTAGAATTGGGTTACATTGATGTAAAGAGCATAGAATTTGCTAATGAAAGCTGCATCAAAAACTCCACATTGTATGTAAATAAGCAAGAATTAAAAAACATGGTTCTTGAAAATGAGCATATTGCAGATGTGGATTTCGATTTAGCATTTCCTGGCGAAAGCGTTCGTATTACACCAGTGAAAGACGTTATTCAACCAAGGGTTAAGGTTAGTGGTAATGGTGGAATTTTCCCAGGAGTTATATCCAAGGTTGATACTGTTGGCGAGGGTAGAACTCATGTTTTGCGAGGGATGGCTGTTGTTACAGCTGGAAAGATCGTAGGATTCCAGGAAGGCATAATCGATATGTCTGGTGCAGGCGCAGAATATACTCCATTCTCACAGCTTAACAACCTAGTAGTTGTACTTACACCTGCAGAGGGAGTAGAGAGCCACGAGTATGAGAAGGCTGCAAGGCTTGCAGGCTTGAAGGTTGCTTGCTACTTAGGAAATCTTGCAAAGGAACTTACACCTGACGAAATAGAAACCTATGAGACAAAACCACTAAAAACAAGTCTTAATGAATATCCAGAGCTTCCTCGTGTTGCATATGTGCAGATGCTTCAAAGCCAAGGCTTGTTGCATGACACCTATGTATATGGCGTTGATGCAAAGAAAATTCTTCCTACAATTATCTATCCTACAGAAGTTATGGATGGGGCAATAGTTTCAGGTAACTGCGTTTCTGCTTGCGATAAGAATACTACTTATCATCATCTCAACAATCCTGTTGTACATGATCTATATAAGCAGCATGGAAAAACACTAAACTTTGTAGGAATGATTATCACCAATGAAAATGTTTATTTGGCTGATAAACAAAGAAGCAGTGATGCTACTGCAAAGCTTTGTGAATTCCTTGAGCTTGATGGTGCTATTGTTTCACAAGAGGGCTTTGGCAATCCTGATACCGATCTCATTATGAACTGCAAGAAGATTGAGCAAAAGGGTATCAAGACAGTAATCATCACAGATGAGTATGCTGGTCAAGATGGCAAATCACAGTCATTGGCCGATGCCGATCCTTTGGCAGATGCAGTTGTTACTGGTGGTAACGCCAATCAGGTTATCAAATTGCCTAAGATGGACAAGGTGATAGGTATGACTGATTATATTGATGTTATTGCAGGCTCTCACGCAGGTTCACTTGCTGAAGACGGAACAATAACAGCTGAAATTCAAGTAATTACAGGTGCAACAAACGAGCTTGGATTCAACAAGCTAAGTGCAAGATAGGAGATAATTGTGAGCAAAATAAAAGTTGTGCACTATATAAACCAGTTCTTTGCACAAGTTGGTGGCGAAGAAATGGCCCACATCTCCCCCTACAAGCAGGCAGGCGTAATAGGACCTGGTCTTGCTCTTAAACAGGGCTTTGGCGATGAGGCAGAAATAGTTAGCACTATTGTATGTGGTGACTCTTATTTTAACGAGCATTTAGAGCAAGCAAAGGCTGAAATTCTAAATATGGTTAAAGAAGAGAATCCAGATTTATTTATAGCAGGTCCTGCATTTAACGCAGGCCGTTATGGCGTTGCATGCGCAACTATTTGTGATGCAGTGCAAAACGAATTAGGTATACCTGTACTTACAGGTATGTATGTAGAAAATCCTGGCGCAGATATGTTCAAGCAGAAGATATATATCATATCTACAAAGAACAACGCTGCAGGTATGAGAGGCGCTGTAAAGCAGATGGTTCCTCTAGCGCTTAAACTTGTAAAAGGCGAAAAGATTGGTGCTTCTTCAGAGGAAGGTTATATTCCAAATGGCATTCGTGTAAACTTCTTTGAAAAGGAAAGAGGATCTGCTCGTGCAGTAAAGATGCTGGTGAATAAGCTCTCAGGTAAGGAATTTGTTACAGAATATCCAATGCCTAGCTTTGATAGAGTTAATCCCATGCCAGCAATAAAAGATCTTTCAAAAGCAAAGATAGCTCTAGTAACATCTGGTGGAATAGTGCCAAAGGGCAATCCTGATAGAATAGAGAGCTCAAGCGCTTCTAAGTTTGGCAAATACGACATCGACGGTGTTCAGGATCTTACAAGTGAAACATATCAAACAGCACATGGTGGATATGATCCAACCTATGCAAATGCAGACGCAGATAGAGTTTTGCCAGTAGATGTACTTCGTGAGTATGAAAAAGAAGGCAAGATAGGCGAGCTTAATAGATACTACTATGCTACTGTTGGCAATGGTACAGCTGTTGCATCTGCTATGAAATTTGGTAAGGAGATTGCATTAGACCTTATAAGTCAAAATGTTTCTGCAGTTATACTCACCTCTACGTGAGGAACTTGCACTCGTTGCGGCGCAACGTTAGTAAAAGAAATAGAGAGGGCAGGTTTGCCTGTTGTGCATATGTGCACAGTAACCCCTATATCATTGACAGTAGGCGCAAACCGTATTGTACCAACAATTGCTATTCCGCATCCGTTGGGCAATCCTGCTTTGAGCCACGAAGAAGAGTACAAGCTACGTAAGAGCTTGGTAGATAAGGCTTTAAAGGCTCTTACCACAGAGGTAGACAAACAGACTATATTTGAATAGGTGTAATATGCAAGACAAATTATATGATGTAATTATACTAGGCGCAGGACCGGCAGGCTTAACTGCCGGCCTCTACGCTGGCAGAAGCCGTATGTCATGCCTTATTATTGAAAAGGCTCAGGATGGTGGTCAAATTTCAATTACTGCAGAAATAGAAAACTATCCAGGCAGCATGTTAGAAGGAGAATCTGGTCCATCACTTATCAGCCGTATGACTGAGCAGGCAAAGCGCTTTGGCGCAGAGCGCGTAAGCGATACTATTACAAAGGTGGAACTTCTAGACAAGATTAAGGTATTGCATGGCGAAAA
The DNA here is from genome assembly GCA_034180455.1 of Eubacteriales bacterium. Lineage (GTDB taxonomy): Bacteria > Bacillota > Clostridia > Christensenellales > Aristaeellaceae > JAAZPT01. The sequence goes on along the minus strand of JAXFOG010000014.1, from coordinate 9,887 downwards.
GGGAACATATAAGGCTAAATCCGTTGTGCTTTGTCCAGGAGCTAATCCAAGACATATTGGTTGCCATGGAGAAAAAGAGTTAACAGGTAAAGGCGTAAGCTATTGTGCCACTTGTGATGGTGATTTCTTTGACGGGCTTGATATCTATGTTGTAGGTGGAGGAGATAGTGCTGTTGAAGAAGCTATATATCTTACTAAATTTGGCAGATCTGTTACCATCATTCATAGACGTGATGCTTTGCGTGCTGCAAAGAGCATTCAGGAAAAAGCTTTCAGCAATGAGAAGATTAAATTTATATGGAATGCTGTAGTTGAGGAAATTCAGGGCGACGGAGTAGTTGAAAGAATGGTACTAAAAGATACCGTAACAGGTGAACTACGTACCATAGAAGCAGATGAAGACGATGGTACATTTGGTATATTCGTATTTATAGGCTTTGTGCCAAATACTAAGCTACTTGAGGGTCAAGTAGAGCTTGAAAATGGCTATGTGCTTTGTGATGACAATATGAAAACCAATTTACCAGGAGTTTTTGCTGCTGGAGACTGTAGAAAGAAGAGTTTAAGGCAAGTTATAACAGCTGCAGCTGATGGTGCAGTTGCTGCAATGCAGGCTTTAAACTATGTAGAATATAATTGGGAGGAATAAAATGTTAGAAGTAAACAAGACTACATTTGATCAAGAAGTAAAACAGGCAGAAGGCTATGTATTCGTAGACTTTTTTGGTGATGGATGCGTTCCTTGCCAAGCACTTATGCCCTTTGTACATCAGATGGCAGAAAAGTATTCAGACAAAATTAAGTTCTGCTCTTTGAATACCACAAAGGCAAGAAGACTTGCTATTGGTGAAAAAGTTCTTGGTTTGCCTGTTATGGCTATCTATAAAGATGGACAAAAAGTAAAAGAACTTGTAAAAGAAGAGTGCACAGAGCAATCTATTGAAAACTTAATAAAGGAATTTATTTAAAAACAATTATCAAATCCCCGAATATATGCTATAATGATTATATCGTTTTACGATAAATAAAATGAGGAGGTAAAGATAATGAGCGATTTAAAAGGTAAACATATCATTATCATAGGCGACCGCGATGGTATTCCAGGCCCAGCTATTGAGGAATGTGTCAAGGCAGCTGGTGGCGATGTAGCATACTCTTCAACAGAGTGCTTTGTTTGAACATCCGCTGGCGCAATGGACTTGGAGAATCAGCGCAGAGTAAAAGAAATTGCTGAAAAGTACGGTGCAGAAAACGTAATGGTAATCTTGGGCGCAGCCGAAGGCGAGGCATCAGGATTGGCAGCAGAAACAGTTACTTTGGGTGATCCTACATTTGCAGGTCCATTGACAGGAGTTTCGTTGAAACTCGAAGTTTATCACGTTTGTGAGCCTGAAATAAAAGAACAGATTCCTGCAGACCTATATGATGAACAGATAGGTATGATGGAAATGGTACTTGATATTGATGATATTATTTCAGAAATGAATGCTATTAGAGAGCAGATTTAATCATTGTGCGTATAGTTTTAAGCCATGCTTTGCTATACGCATTATTTTATAATGGAGGTATTGCATGAACGCAGTTGTTTTATCAACCAGCTATATGCTGGTACATACGCCTGATATGGTTATTCACAATGGCACAACACAGACCACAGAAATGATCGTTAACAAGGATTCTGAATATCTTAAAGAGTTGCCAAAGCATATTCGTAACTTTAATGATGCAGTTAGCTATCTACCAAATCAGTGCTATATTGGCAATATTACGCCAGATGAGTTGGCAAAAAATACCCAACCCTGGTATGATAAACCAATGGAAAATGCTGATCGCTTTGGCAAATTTGGTCAGATAATGCCAGAAGAAGAATTTTATCTTCTTATGCAAACATGTGATGTGTTTGATGTTCTTCAATTAGATAAGAATTTTGTTGCAGAGCAGAGAGAAGCTTTTGCAAAAAATCCAGTTATAAACGATTGCGTATTAGCTAGACTAAAAGATGGTGTAGAAATATCCGAAATAGAGCGCGTTGTAAATGAAGATCATGGCGAAGGTCTGTATTTTAACAATAAACTTGTAGGCGTTGTCCATAGAGCTCATGATGTGGATGTAAACCTTTCTGCTCATGTAATGCACGAAAATATAGTTAGCAAAGCAAGCAGTACCTTAGCACTTTTACAACTTATAAAGAATGCAGGCGTTGATTCTTCAATAATAGAGTATGTTATTGATTGCTCAGAGGAAGCTTGCGGCGATATGAATCAGCGTGGTGGTGGCAACTTTGCAAAGGCAGCAGCAGAGATAGCTGGCCTAAGTGGTGCTAGTGGCTCTGATACACGTGGATTCTGTGCAGCGCCTGTTCATGCTACTATCAACGCTGCATCACTTGTTAAAGCAGGTACCTACAAGTATGTTGCTATTACAGCTGGTGGCAGTACAGCAAAACTTGGCATGAATGGTAAAGACCATGTTAAGAAGGGACTTCCTATTCTTGAAGATATGGTGGGTGCCTTTGCTATACTTCTTGGTGTTAATGATGGCAAGAGTCCTGAAATCAATCTTGATGTAGTAGGCAGACACACCGTAGGAACTGGTTCTTCACCACAGGCTGTTATTGGCTCTCTTGTATCCGACCCATTGGAAAAGGCCGGAATGAGCATAACTGATGTAGATAAGTATTCTGCAGAAATGCAGAACCCAGATATTACAAAGCCTGCAGGTGCAGGTGATGTACCTCTTGCAAACTTCAAGATGATAGGTGCTCTTGCAGTAATGAAGAAACAACTTGAGCGCAAGGACCTTGCAGAGTTCCCCGAGAAACATGGAATGGTAGGCTGGGCTCCAACTCAGGGGCATATTCCATCTGGAGTTCCATATCTAGGCTTTGCTAGAGAGAGTATTATGTCGGGCAAAACAAAGAACGCTATGATAATAGGCAAGGGGAGCCTGTTCTTAGGCAGAATGACAAACCTTTTTGACGGAGTATCATTCCTTCTTGAAGCCAACTCTGGCAAAAATGAGGAAGAAGGAGTATCAGAGGAAAAGGTAAAAGAACTTATTGCAAAGGCAATGCGTGATTTTGCAAACAGTCTTGGAGGTAATTAGAATGGCAGATATAAATAAAATTATTGCCGATACCTTCAATCAGATAGCTGACGCACTTGAAACTGGAAAAATGGGTACAAACCATAAAATAGCGATTACTGGCATAGGCTCCGAGCTTGGAGAAGACAATGTGTTTCAGGGTGCAGAGCTAGCTGCAAGCATGGGTATATCAGTAGTTTACATAGGCTCAAAGCATAGCGATATTATGGAATGTAGAAACGCTTCATGCGAGGCTGATGTACATGATATAATGAACGAGCTGCTCAAAAGCAATTATGTAGATGGTGCAGTTACAATGCATTATCCTTTTCCAATAGGCGTAAGCACTGTTGGAAAATTAAGTTCCGTAGGCAAAGGACTTCCTTTCTTCATAGCAAGTACTACTGGAACTACTGCCACTAATAGAGTTGAGGCTCTCGTTTTAAATGCCATTTCAGGAATAATCGCTGCAAAAGCATCAGGGATTAAGGATCCAAGTGTTGGCATACTTAATATAGATGGCGCAAGACAAGCACAAGGAATACTTTCAAAGCTAAATGAAAAAGGTTATCATATAAACTTTGCAGAGAGTATGCGCTCAGATGGTGGCTCAGTTCTTAGAGGAAATGATATTCTTGGAGGTTGCGCAGATATAGTTGTATGTGATTCTCTTACAGGCAACCTATTTATGAAAACTCTTAGCGCTTATAATACGGCTGGAAAGGTAGAAGTTTTAGGCTGGGGATATGGCCCTGGAATAGGACCAAATGTAAAGCAACCTATTATGATTGTATCAAGAGCTAGTGGTCCTATGGTAATAGCAAATGCTATAAGCTACGCAAACGATCTTTTATCTGGAAACTTTGCAAATATTGTTAAAGAAGAATTTGCTTTAGCAAGAAAAGCAGGTCTAGATTCAATGCTAGATGCTTTAAAAGAGCAAAACGTACCCACACAAAAGATTGAACAGCCACCCAAGGAAATATGCACAGAGAATATCGCTGGTATAGATGTTATGGCTCTAGATGATGCAGTTCAGGCTCTATGGGCCGAAAAAATCTATGCAGAAAGTGGCATGGGCTGCACAGGACCATTGATAATGGTAAATGAGAAAAACAAAGAAAGAACTGTGGAAATACTCAAGTCAAAGGGATTTATACAATAAATAAGGAGTAGGCTATGCAAGAACTATTAAGAAATCTTCCAAAGATTGATGCTCTTTTGAATTCGCCAATGTTAAGGGATATCAACCCTACAATAGCGCTGGGAATTGCCAGAAAAGAGCTTGAAATACTAAGAAGTAGCATATTGGACGGGAGCTTGCATAGCCTCCCTTCTTATGAAGATATTATAAATAAGATACTTATCTCGTGCCAAAATGAGCAGGAGCTTAGCTTGCGCAATGTAATTAACGCAACTGGCATAATAGTACATACAAATTTAGGCAGATCCTGCTTATCAAAAGAAGCTGGTGAGGCTGTTTCCAGAGTAGCTAGGTCATATAGTAATCTGGAATACGATATAGAGAATAAATGTAGAGGCTCAAGACTTAGCCATATTGAGAAGCAACTTTTAGAAGTCACTGGCGCAGATGATGTGGCTGTTGTTAACAATAATGCAGCGGCAGTTTATCTTATGCTATCTGCTCTTGTTAAAGGCACTGATGTAATAGTGTCAAGGGGAGAACTTGTAGAGATAGGTGGCTCATTTCGTATACCAGATATTATGAAAGAAAGTGGTGCAAATCTTGTTGAAGTCGGAACTACAAACAAGACCCATATATATGATATAGAAAATGCTATCAACGATAACACTTCTGCTGTACTCTGTGTGCATACTAGCAATTATAGAATAATAGGCTTTTCAGAAACAGTAAATAGAAAAGATGTTGTAGAAATTGCACATAAGCATGGTTTGCTTGCATTAGAAGACTTAGGAAGTGGCACACTTTTTTCTATAGAGGATTATGGAATAAAAGGGGAGCCAAGCGTTTTACATAGCCTTAAAAATGGTATGGATGTAATAAGCATTTCAGGAGATAAACTTTTAGGTGGACCACAGGCTGGTATTTTGCTTGGTAAGAAAGAATTTATCAGCAAAATAAAAAAACATCCTATGATGCGCGCTCTTAGATGCGATAAAATGACTCTGGCTGCGTTAGAAGCTACTTTACTTCATTATAGAAAGAATGAACAACTTGAGAAAATCCCAACATTGCGTATGCTTAGTGAAGATGCAAGTGATGTGTTAGCAAGGGCAAAAAAACTAGACACCATGCTGGATATAGATCATGATATTATGCAGACTGAAGCTATGATAGGTGGTGGAGCAGCTCCCGATAGTCCTATCAAGTCCTATGCAGTTACTATAAAAAGTAAAAATATTGAGCAACTAGAAAACAAGCTCAGGCATTGGAAAACTCCAATTATTGTACGCGTTGCTGATGATAAAATTATTATAGATTTAAAAACCGTATTTGATGACGAGATAGATACAGTTGCAGAAGCCCTTAATACTCTGGAGGGAACATATGCATAATTTTATTATAGGCACTGCTGGGCATGTAGATCATGGAAAAACTACACTTATAAATGCTCTTACAGGTATAGATACTGATAGACTCCAGGAAGAAAAAAAGCGTGGTATAACAATAGAGCTTGGCTTTGCATACATGGATTTGCCTGATGGAGGCAGAATAGGTATTGTAGATGTGCCTGGTCATGAAAAATTTATAAAGAATATGCTTGCAGGTGCTGGAGGAGTAGATATTGCTTTGCTTGTTGTAGCAGCAGACGAAGGATTTATGCCTCAGACTATTGAACACCTTGACATACTAAAGTTATTAAACATTCAACATGGAATTATTGCTATTACAAAATGTGATATGGTTGATGATGAGTGGCTTGAAGAAGTATATGCAGACATTAAGGACCATGTAAAGGGAAGCTTTTTGGAGAATGCAGAAATTATTAAAACCTCTGCCATAAGTGGAATGGGTATAGATGAGCTCAGAAATAAACTTATTGTAATTGCAGATAGCTTGCCTGAAAAACCGATTTCAAAACAGTTCAGACTTCCTATTGACAGAGTTTTCAGCATGCAGGGATTTGGCACTATTATTACAGGCACTCTTATAGAGGGTTCACTTAGCGTTGATGATGCAGTTGAAATATTTCCTGGCAAAAAGCCTGCTCGCGTAAGGAGTATACAGGTTCATGGCGAGTCAAAGGATAGGGCTTATGCAGGTCAAAGGGTAGCTGTTAATATTGTTGGACTAAAAAAAGAAGAAATAGAAAGGGGATTTGTGCTTGCAAGCCCTGGAAGTCTGAATGATAGTATGATGATAGATGTAAAAATCAGACTTATAGACAACACTGTTCGTAGTATAAAAAACAATGATGTAGTGCATTTTCATCATGAGTCAAATGTTACCCTTGCAAAGGTCGTTCTTCTTAGTGCCGATGAATTAAATCCTGGCGAAAGTGATTTTGCACAACTTAGATTTAATGACCCGGTAGCTGTAAAAGCTGGAGATAATTTTGTGCTGCGCTTTTATTCACCACTTGAAACAATTGGTGGAGGAACAGTAATCAATCCTCTTGCAAAAAAATTAAAGCGCAAAAACGAAGATGTTATTCATTCGCTTCAAGTAAAAAGCTCTGGTTCGCTTGATGTTCAAATATTAAGCATCATAAATCAAAATATTAAGTCGCTTATAGATCTTCAGACTATTGAAAAGTCGCTGTCTATTCAAAAAAATGATATTATGACTATTGTTAAGGCTATGCTTGATGATGGAAGACTTTATGATTGTGGAAATGATGTTTTTGTAAGCAATGAAGTGTTGAGCTACCACAAAGATAGACTGAATGATCTGCTTGAAAATTATCATAAACAAAATCCAATATTGCCAGGCATTATGAAACATGATGCACGTCTGCAGTTGCTCGGAAAAATTAAAAATAGCGTTTCTACAATTTTGTTTGATCTTTTGCTTAATGATGAAAGATTTGAGACTTCGCAAGATGTTATTAAACTTAAAAACTTCCTTCCAAAGCTAAGTAACGAAGAGCAAAATGCAAAAGAACATATTCTTGATATCTATAAAAAGTCAGGTATTGAGGCTCCTTTGGCATCAGAGCTCATAAAGAATGCTAAAAATAAGTCTGTATATCAAAGGGTTATTTCAGCTTTGGTATTTGAAAATATGCTTATTCCAATTAGTAATGATTATTTGTTGCATTATGATGTGTATAATGAAATTCTGTCAAAGGCAAAATCAAAGTGGAGCAAAACCGATAAATTTACATTAGCTGAATTTAGAGACTTACTCAATACTTCACGCAAATATGCTTTGCTATTGTTTGATTATTGGGATAGTAAAAAAATTACAAAGAAGATTGACGATTATAGAATTTGGCTCTAACTTTACAATTATTGATCTATGTAATATAATGAGCCGTAACTCATGGGGGCGGATGGGTGCTGGTGTGCCTCGCAGTCTTCAAAATTGTTGAGAGGGGTTAGTAGCTTCTTAGGTGGGTTCGATTCCCACACGTTCCCGCCAAAAAAAAGTGTGTCATATTTAGACACACTTTTTAATATGGAGTTTTTATTTATACAAAATAAATATTAAGAATTACAAAGCTTTTATTAATTCAACAGTTACTTTAAGTTTATTGAATTTAAAAAGTCATTTACTTCTTCTTTATATTTTTCAGGATCTTGTTCATAACTGCGTGCATGATCTGCGCCATTGCAAATATAGATTTTTTTACAGTTGTCATTAGCCAGCTTTAAATTTAAGCTGTCTTCAACAGATATGTAGCTATCGGTTGAGCCATGCACCAACATAAATGGCTTTTTAATGTTAATTACGCTTTCTTTTATGTTTACATCTCTAAATCCATAACCACCAAGCAGATGCAAATAAGTATCTATAATAGGAAGAAGAACAAATCCAGGAAGTTTAATCAGTTTATTTATTCTAGATTTAATCTGCTTGCGCAGGCTTTCGTATGGGCAATCGGCGATTGTGAAATCTACTGAATTGTATTTTCCCAAATGCTTTAATACGGTTGCTGCACCCATGCTTTCGCCTAAGGTTCCTATTAGACTGTAATTATAATTATCTTTTATATATTGAACAATTTCTTCTAAATCTTCAGATTCATAGAAGCCCATTCCACACTTTGTGCCCTCGCTCTCACCACTGTGTGTATGATCGTATATCAGTACATTGTATCCTAAAGATAAGAACATTTTTGCATAGTTAAAAGAAAACACTCTGTTGCAAGCAAAACCATGACAAATTATTATTATACCCTTTGGATTTTCCACATAATAAAAATCGCCATACAGCATTTCTTTTCTTTTATTTTGTATAGAAAAGGGAGACGTTTCATATTCGCTTAAATCATAATTGTGCCCATATTCAACCATGGCATCAGCAATGCTACGCTTACGGTTAAATACTATAAAGTTTGCAATAAAATATGCTGAAATCATCATAGCCAATAAAATTATCACTACAAAAGTCATATTAATCGTCAAACCTCTTTATAAAGTTACCACGTATTTCTGTTTGATCAGTATAAATTATAAACGCCTGTGGGTCATGATTTTTTACTATTCTTGTCAAAATGCGTTTTTCATATTTTGATATACAAGTAAGTATTACCTGCGTGTTGGCTCTAGTATATGCGCCTTTTGCATCCCATACAGTAGAGCCTCTATTTATCGCATCCATTATAATGTCACACATATCATGCTTATGAGTAATTATTATTGCAGCCGTACCAATGTTTTGAAGATGAAATCTATCTACAAGCATTGAACATATTATGGAATAAATTGCCGAATAAATACCTGTTTCAATACCAAAAAGCAAAGAAGATATTGTGTAAATACATAAATTTATATAAAGCGATACCATTCCCATTCCAAGCGTAGGAGATCGTTTTGCAATATACATGCTAATAATATCAGAGCCACCAGATGATGCAGCAGCTCGCACAATAATTCCAAGAGCTACTCCAGATAAAATTCCAGAAGTTACTACTGCTGTCAATCTATCTGATACAATAAGTTGTGTTGGTACAGGCAAAACATACATAAATATAGATTGTACAACTACCGTTACAATTGTTTTGAGCACATAACTAACTCTCATTGTTTTATATAAAAGGAAAAATAAAGGAATATTCAGTGCTAAGTATAGAATACTTATTGTGTTATCGCCCATTTCTGGTAAGTTAAAAAGCTGGCTTAAAAAATAATGCAAAAGCTGTGATAGGCCAACAAACCCAGAGCTAAATAATTTATGTGGCAATATGAAATAATTAAAAGACAGAGAATATAAAAAACAACCGAATATACATTCAATATACTGCCTTAGTAAAACATTTTTCTTTATAACAATCACCCCAAATTTTTATATTCCATTCTATTATATAGTTTAAAATATATAATAGCAATTAAAAGATATACAAAAAAACAGACGAAAATACGGACAATAGATATTTATTTTAGATAAATAAAATTAAAATAGTAAATAAATACGAATTATAATAAAATAAATTTATATATAGTTCGTAAAATCAAAATAAAACAATTTTTTAGTAAAAAAACCCAAAAAAAAGTAAAAAAATATGTTGACAATGGGGAAGGGATGTGATAGTATATACCTTGTCGCCGCGAGAGCGACGTGGAACTTGAAAACGATACAGAAGAAGATAGCGAAAAAAAGCTAAAGAAAAAATTTAGCGAACGACAGTCAAGAGTATTTGAGCAAACCGAAAGGT
>JAXFOG010000031.1:0-77536 GCA_034180455.1 Eubacteriales bacterium | reverse complement strand
GCTATTGAGCTAGTTATAAAGAAAAGACGAGAGAATTAAAAATCCATAAGCAATTAAAAATCTGCTCGAATATTCGAGCAGATTTTTAATTGCTTATGGATTTTTAATTCTCTCGTCTTTTCTTTATAACTAGCTCAATAGCTATTGCTGAAATACCAAGAATTAAAATATACAATGCTATGTTGGAATTATCACCAGTTTTTGGCACCGTTTTTGTTTCTGGATATCCCCACTGAGCATATACTTTAATATCTGCTGTAACAATGGTAGTTTTATCAAATGTTTGTCCTTTACCGTCTGGGCTTGTATTCCAAGATAATACCACCTTACCATTACGATTTGGAACACTTGGCATCTCATTTGGCAAACACACATTACCATTTTTTATGCAATTATTTGCAATTGATTTTCCGTAGTAAACTTGTAATTTTGTAAGTTCTTCATTTGCATTTGCCAAAAAACGTACTTCTGGTATTTTTTGATCTAATATGCGAGTATAAACACTAGATGTTTGAAACTTATAAAATGTGTTTATCCCTTTATCATCACAAAAATCTCGACTTTTAAAAAATCCATAGCGAGCCAAACCTTCCCGAACAAATCCGTAGTCTTTTTCTCCTGCATAGTAGAAATAATAGTCATCTGGCATATATCCCTCATCTAGCATAGCTGAGGTTTCTTGAGAGCTAGGCATAGGTATTTTTTTATCAGCAGTAATAGTTTTTATTACATAATCTCTACCTGCTTTATATTTTTCATTGATAGATAAAACCTTACCATTTTCATCTAGATTGAATAGGTTTTTTCCAACTTCTTCATTTTTTACATAGGCTATATTTACAATATCCATATGAAATCTTGTAACAGCAAATTTATTGTTACCTGTTGTATAAGTTACAGTATCGCCACTCTTATTTACATCCATAACATCTTCAGGTCCAATGCTTGTAGTTATTGCTGAAAACCATGAATAATAGCCTTTTGGCAGAGAAGATATATCTACTTTTATAGTATATTTTTTATTTTTAGGAAATGGTCCAAAATATTTGGCACCACTCCATCTGTCTTTATTACCTATTGTTCCTTTGTCTCTTTTTATTAAGGCGCCATTTTCATCATATATGTTAAAATATATATTTTCCCACGCCCTAAGTGAGCTACCCTGAGGAATAGGTCCTCCATATACACTGGAACTCCTTCGTACTCCAATTGTGTCAAGCGGGTTATTGAATATATTCTTTTCCTTATCAAATATTTCAGGAAGAATTTCAAACAAAACTGTATCATCATCTGCAATAGCATACGGTATTACCAATAATACAGATAATACCATCATCACAATTGTTGCAAAAGCAGTTATGGTTAAAATTTTAGTTTTCATAATGGCACCTCAACATATCTATTTAATTTTATAGCTATTATAGTTGATTTCTATTTATTTAGCAATTCTTTTTCATTATACCTTACTTCTCAAATTATGTTATTTCCCCCAAAACTTCCCTTCCAGATTTCTAAATTGCAAGGCCCTTAGTATGTGATCGGAGGAGATATCTTTTTCTTCATCTATGTCGGCAAGTGTGCGTGCGAGCTTTAACGCTCTGCTGTATCCTCTAAGGCTTAGTCCATAGCGCGCTATAGCGTTATGCAATAGTTTCTCGCTCTCACTATCTATTTTACAGAACTGCTCTATGAGCCCAGCATCAAGCTGCGCATTGCAATGTATTGGCAGATCCTTATACCTTGCTTCTTGTATCTTTCTTGCCCTTTGCACACGTTTTGCAACAGATGCTGAACTTTCTGGCTCTTGAGAGCTACGTATATCCTCTATACTTACGGCATCCATCTCAACTTGTATATCCATTCTATCTAGCATAGGGCCACTTATTCTAGATAGGTAGCTTGCTATTGCAGATGGACTGCATGTGCATTTTTTGACCTTGCTACCATAATTACCACAAGGGCAAGGGTTCATACTAGCTACAAGCATTACATTAGCTGGATAGGTTTCTCTGGCACCTACTCTGCTTACGCTTATTATTCCGTCCTCCAGAGGTTGTCTTAAAGCTTCTATAAGCTTTCTATCAAACTCGGGAAATTCGTCCAAAAATAAAACACCATTATGAGCAAGAGAGATTTCTCCAGGCATTGCAAGTCGACCTCCACCTATTATTGATGCAGAGCTTGCTGTATGATGAGGTGCTCTGAATGGTCTTTGGCAAATAAGGCCTCCACCACTCACTAGCATACCAGCCCTTGAATGAATTTTGGTAGTTTCCAAGGCCTCCCGATAGCTCATTGTAGGCAATATTGATGGTAGACAGCGAGCAAGCATTGTTTTACCACTGCCTGGCGCGCCTATCATAAGCATGTTATGGCCACCGGCTGCAGCAAGCTCAAGGCCGGCTCTTGCCATAAACTGCCCCTTTACCTGTGATAGATCATTTGTAAAGCTCTGGCTATGCAGCAGCTCTTCATAGTCCTTTTGTTGAAGTTCATCTATTGGCTTAATGTCTGCCAAGTGTTCAGCTGCTTCACGCAGAGTCTTGGCTGGGAAAATATGAGCATTTTCCAAGCAATTAAGCTCATTGGCGTTGTCAAATGGCACTATTACATTGCTTATTCCCCTTTGTAGAGCCGAGATTACCATCGGCAAGCAAGAATTTATTGGCACAAGCTCACCGTTAAGAGATAGCTCTCCCAAAAGCAATGTGTTTGTAAGCTTTGGCATATCTAGCTGTCTACTCTCCTGCAATATAGATAGAGCAATAGGAAGGTCAAACGCTGTCCCCTCTTTCTTGATGTCGGCAGGGCTTAGATTGACGGTGATGCGAGCTGGTGGCATCCTATATCCACTAGTAATGAGCGCAGCGCGCACTCTGTCCTTGCTCTCCTTTATAGAAGCTGAAGCAAGGCCCACTATATCAAATGCAGGTATCCCCCTTGCAATAAACGCCTCCACATCCACGCATACACCTTCAACGCCAGTTATGCTACTGCTTATAACTCTTGTAACCATGTAAATATCCTTATTCAATTATTTTATTATTATGCTATCTTCAAAAAATAAGCAATTATCATATCAATACCCTATGCCTTTAAACCATTTCATAGCGTCAAGCCACTCATTACTCACAGGTATTCCAGTAGCGTATGGATAAAATCCTATAAACATAGCAAGCGCAATCAAAATAAATGTAAATAAGAAAATGTCTACTAGCATTTTATGTTTTTTAAATTTTTCATAAGCCACATAGAATATAAACATTGATGAAAGTATTATAAAAGGCACACTAGCAAAATAATGATAAATATATGTTCCTCTTGGCACTATCATCCATGGCAAATACTGACTTAGAAAGCCTATGCTTATTGCAAAGCTTATGATTATATTATCTTTTTTGTTTTTTAATAGCTTGTATAAGAAAATGATTATTGTCGCTAGCATCGTGAGAGCGCATACGTAGAATATTGCAGGATTGCCCATACAATAGATTGTTTCGCTTACTCCCTGAGGCTCATAGTAGCCTAGATAATACCACATAGGCTTTAGTATGAAAGGCCACTGCCACCACGGAGAATAGAAAGGATGATCCATTCCAAGCCCTGGGGAGCTATGGTAGTTAAACATACCCCTCTGCGCATCTATAAGCTTTTGAATAGTTATCCCACCACTATGAGCAAAATATGGAATATAGCTCACATAGTATATTATGCAAGGGATAAGTATAAAGTAAAATATGCAGCGAGCACAGGTCTGCATAAAACGATACATGTAGCTGTCTGCAGCCTCTTTCTCTATTTCAGAACTATTATCACAAAGCCTTGACTCTGCAAGCTTGCCAGCCTTAATTTGCACATATTGGCTTGTAAAATACATAATTGCTAGTCCAGCTCCAGCATACAAGCCTATCCATTTTGATGCCACAGAGAGACCAAAGCATATTCCAGATAGCAAAAGTGGAGCATAGGTTTTTTCCACACTCATAGCAAAGTGATTTAGTGAAATATATTTTAACATAAACATAAAGCTTAGCAGTATAAAAAGCACAGGATAGCTGTCTATTGTGGCTATTCTTGTCTGTGCAAGATGCATAAGATCAAGTGCTAGCAATAGACAAGATGATGTAGCAAGTTTAGTGCTGTTAAACAAATATTTTGCAGAAATATATATGGCAGGGAGCATGATTATGCCAGCCACAACTCCAAAGAATCTATATCCAAATGGTGTCATTCCAAACATCATTATTCCAAGGCTCATAAATAGCTTGCCTAGAGGAGGGTGGCTTGTTTCGTATGGACGAATACCATGCACGAATTCATAGCCGGTACGTGCGTGATATATTTCATCAAAGTATGTGCTGTTGTAGTAGCTTGGTTCACCATCAAGAGAATCCTGCTCATCACATAGGTATTCAATTGGGGTGCTTGAAAAATCACTGTCCTGGCCCTCATGGCTTATTGGTGTTATGTTTATAAGTTTGCCGGGAATTCCGTTTTTAGAGGGCTCACGAACTATTATTTCCCCAATGTTTACTCCAGCTTCGTCTGCGCTTAACTTTATATATTTTCCAGAAAGTATTAAGGGTGTGTGGTTAAAAGTCAACTTTTCTTCACTGTCCTCAGAGCTTTGGCAAAGATATTTCCACCTAAATATCTGCGACTGGTTAAGCTCTGCTGGATAACTTTCTCCAAAATTTACCCCGTCATCGCTTACAGAAAATTTTACGCTATTGTAGTTTATTCCTCCATAATACAATATGTTAAAATTTGTATTTTCATCTAGCTCAAATACTACGCTCTCATCTGAGGCAGAGCTAGTAAACATTGTCTGTGGGGCGTTGAAGCTTCCTAGCTTGTAGAATGCTGCAAATGAATAAACCATCATTATAACAAGCATTATTATTATATCTTTTTTGTTTATATGTGCTATTTCTTTTAGCTTTAGCTTGCTTTCTGCAATAGAGCTATTCTTTGCAGCGTTTTCATGCTTTGTAAACTTTAAATCATCTGAAAAAGCAAAATATATGCCAAGCATAAGAATAAGGCAATTGTATATCGCAAGCGCTGTGGCAAGGCCAACGGTATCATCATTAAGATGCCCCATCTGCGTACCTAGAACGATTGCATTATCCAGCACAACTGACACATTAATATATACTGCAATGCTAGTCAATATCCCCATTATAAGCGACTTAAAATTCTTGCTATAAGCATAATCAAGTATAAATAACGCTATTGCAGCAAATATATATCTCTCGTGCATACGTACTGTCATGCAGTATATTGTTAGCATAGATAGTGCCAATATATAGGCTATGCGATCTTTTGGCAAAACAAATATAAGTACAAACGCAAGCAATATAGCAAAAACAAGGTTTACTGTGCTAAATGCAATGTAGCTTTGATTTATGCTATACACAACAGCACAAGATATGGTGTAAAGTAGCAAAAGTCCAAATGCTATTGCAGGTTTTTTTGATGCACTATTTTTTATATTTCTAATAATGTCATTATGCTTATACCAAATAATAATGCACAAGGATATGACTATTGCAAAATAGATAATTGCAATATCAAGATTTATAGGATTATCCTGCTTTACCCAGTTAGCTCCAAACAAGTAAAAAATGTTTGCAGTATTTACAGTAGCAAATTCATAAGATGAGAGAGTTTCCTCATACTTTTCCACTATCCAGTCAAGACCTCTGCCCTCTGGAGTAAACGGTAGTACAACTGCCACAAACACCACAGCAGCAATAACAAGGCCAAGCGCAACTTTCTTCAGTATATCCTTATCTTTGATTATGCTTATAAGATATACAAGAGCAACAGGGCCAAACATAAGTCCTTGTGGCTTTACTAGGCAAGAAAGTGTATATACTGGTATTGACCACTCTATTTTACTATTAAGCAGCAAGAAACACGCCAGCACAATAAGAAGAGCAAATACAGAGTCTATCTGCCCCCACACTGCACTTGTTACTATTATAAGTGGATTAAATGCATATAGCAGTGCAAGCAAAGATGCTCCATTGGCTCTTTTTTTAGCTACAAAATAAAGTAATAGAGCAGTAAGCATATCCGAAATTATCGCGGGTAGCTTTGTTATCAACCACACCATATTTTCAGAAATATGCCATTTACTGAATAAGTAACCATGCAATCGCAGTACATACATATATCCTGGTGGATAGTCGCAAAAATTGATATTGGAATAAAATCCTTTGATGCCAAATTTATCAAGAGAGTTTGCCCATGCAGTAAAGCATACCATGTCTACACCATGGCCATATATGCTGTATGCAAGTATTATTCTAAGTACAAACGCAATAAAAAGTCCTGATATCAATATCAGTTTGTCATCTTTAATTTTAGTTTTCTGGATATATCTTAATGCAAAATACGCCAGTGCAATGTAAGCTAATATAGAAATATAAATTGCAGGTCTATTAAGATTCTTTTCATCGGAATATATGAAATTCCCTTCATCTTTTTCTGTAAACCAATCGTCATATTCGGCCACATAGTTTTCAGCCTTTATAAGCTCTACATCATCAAAGTAGGCCTCTCCAGCGCTCTCTCCACTGTATCCTCCAAGCCTAGCGTATACAGTCAATTCTCTTTGATTTTTGCCAGTTTTTCCATACAGCTCTACGTATTCCCATTTGCCGTTTGTATCATATATTGGCTCTGTTAATGAATATACTCCCTCTATGGATAGGTTGGCTCCCTTTCCGTCCTCTATTCCACTTGCCATTATATAGCCAGAAAGCTTATATATGGTGTTTGGCTCTACTGCAAGCGTCTGAGCAAATCTGGCATCGTTTGGAGCAGCATTGCGTATATAGGCACTGTGTAAGCCTGTATGAGCCTTTTCGCTTAGCTTAAATACAGTAATAAATTTAGGGTCCTGATATGCATCAGTATAGAAATTTGCAGCTAGTCCCTCATTATTACTATCTTCAAAGCTAAAATTGTGTATTAAATTTGCCTCTGCCAATGCTGAAATAAAGACAAGAGAGATCATTAGAATGCAAAGCAATGTTTTCTTCATACAAAATTCCTTATGAAAGCTTTTCTATGCAACGGGCATGTCCCATATTTTTTTATTGCAGCAATATGCTCTGCAGTACCATAGCCTTTATTTTTTTGAAAATTATATTCAGGATAGTGCTCTGCCATAGCACACATATAGTTATCCCTTGCAACTTTAGCAACTATGCTTGCAGCTGCTATATTATAGCTTTTGGCATCTCCAGAAATAACGCTAAAGGATTTATTAGGAAGCATAAGCCCAGTTACAGCATCTACTAAAAAGCAATCAGCTTTGCAACCCTCGGCAGCCCTATGCATTGCTAACTTTGTAGCCTCCAATATGTTTAATTCATCTATTTCTTGCACAGAGGCTATACCTATATTGCAAAAAATAGCTATATCATATATTTTTTTAGCGATCTCTTCACGAGCTTTTTGACTCAGCTTTTTGCTATCGTCAACTCTTGTGAGTCTTGGCTCTTTGGGAAGCACTACGCACGCTGCATATACGTCCCCTGCAAGAGGTCCTCTGCCAACTTCATCAATACCAGCGATATTTTCTGTTGCAAAGCCAAGATCAAACTCAACAAGTTCGGCTGTATGCTGCATATACTTTTCTATTCTACTCATGGTTTTTCAAATGTGATTCTGCCAAGCTTTCCTGCTCTAAACTCGTCAAGTATTGTAGCGCAGGCTCTCTCATAGTCATATACTCCACCCTTTGCTACAAATCCTCTGCCCTTGCATACTGCATCCATTAGCTCTGTTTTATCGCTAAAGCTATTATCTTTCAGCTTGTATCTTGCTCGAGTATTATCCTCATTTATCTGCAATAGCTCCCAGATAAGCTCCATTGCAAGCTCATCAGTATTATATACGGCATCTTTTATGGTGCCTATATAAGCCAGATGCATAGCAGCCTTCTCATCATCAATTTTTGGCCAAAGCATTCCAGGACTATCCATAAGTTCAAAGTACTCGCTCACTTTTACCCAGCGATTAGACTTTGTATGGCCAGGCTTGTCTGCTACGCTTGTTATGGCGCTACCTGCTATTCTATTTATAAATGTGCTCTTGCCTACATTAGGGACACCTAAAACTATCGCCCTAATTGTTTTCTTTATTCCTCTATCTTCTGCGCGCTTTACAAAGCTTTTTGAAGCATTGTTCAAAAATGCCACTATGCGCTTTCTGCTCTTAGGGTTGGCATCAAAATCAATAGCGCCCTCGCCATTTTGCCTATAATATTCTAGCCACGCCTTGGTAGAGCTGGGGTCTGCAAGATCAGCCTTAGTAAGCACCAAAACACGCTTTTTATTTTCCACCAGCCTAAGCAAATCTTCATTTCGGCTTGAACTTGGTATTCTGGCATCACAAAGTTCTATAATAAAATCTGCCTTTTTAAGCTGCTCTTCAAGCAGTCTTTTTGCCTTTGCCATGTGGCCTGGATACCATTGTATATTCATCTTTCCTCCTAATATAAAAAAATTGCGCTTTGGTGTATTTTAAAATATTATATCACACAATACGCAATTTTTTAAATAGCTAAGCTATTGCAAGGATTTTTCAACTTCCTCAATGCTCATATTGTTTTCTCTAGCTATCCTTGCTAAATCTTCATATTCATACTTGCTACGATTTACTCCATAGCCTGATGATGTTTTCATGTGTAGTTTTCCATATTTGCTATCTATCTCAGTAATTTCTCTATGTAGTGTATGTCGCAGCAGTTCTCTTTCTCTTATTCCTAAGGTAGTGCTATGCTTAAACATCGCCTCTATCACCGATTGCTTTGCCTGAGCAGTACAAAGAGCAGTAAGCATTGTGGCTGGTCTGTTTTTCTTCATACCTATTGCCTGAGTATATACATCAAGTGCACCTGAATTTAGAAGCATTTCCATAGCAAAGCCTATGTGCTCTGCACTCATATCGTCTATATTGCATGATAGCTCACATAGCTTTTCTTTTTCTTGCTCAAGATTTTCCTCTGCGAGCAATGCTCTTAGACAGTTGGCAATTTCAAAGTTCTTTTCACCACATCCGTAGCCTATTTCATATATGTTAAGGCTTGGCATATCTCCAAAGCTTTCCACAAAATGCTTTAGAAGTGCTGCCCCTGTGGGTGTGCATAACTCTGATTTTATTTTGCCTTGATAAATAGGTATATTTTTAAGTATGTTTGCAGTCGCTGGAGCAGGTACTGGCATAGTCCCATGGGCACACTTTACAAAGCCTCCTCCAACATTTACATTGCTTGCAATTATGCGATCAGGATTTATCTGCTCTATAAGCATGCACACTACTGCTATATCTGCCAAAGCATCCAAAGTACCCAGCTCATGAAAATGTATGTGTTCCATGTCTACCCCATGTACCTTTGACTCTGCTTTAGCAATTATTCTATACACTTCTGCCACATCGGCCTTTACTCTATCGCTTAAATTAAGATTAGATATTGTGTCCTTTATTGATATGTAGCTATTATGATGCTCGTGTGTATGTTCTTCTTCACTTTTGTGATTATTGGCTTCATCATATCTGCGCCAAAGAGGAACAAATGGATCGTTATTATCTTTAGTCTCGCCAGTCTGATTTGTTTTTTCTACATTTAATCCACCAAGTATATCGTCCACTGTCTTGCCTATGGTCTTTATCGTGCTCTCTACATTAAATGAGCGTACAAAATCGCCTATGCTTTTAAGTGGATCTATATCTCCATCTGTATCGCTTTGTGAATGTTCCTGCTGGCCATTTACTAGCACATTAAACTTTGTGCATTTTATGCCAGACTTCTCGCTTGGTGCAAACTCTATGCTTACTCCAGGCAATCCCATTGCTTCTATCTGACTTAATATTTTTTCCTTATCCTTTACAAGCTCCCAAAGGGCTCCAGCTAGCATATCTCCAGAAGCGCCCATAGAGCAATCTAAATACAAAGTTTTCATTTTTTAACCTCCATGTGATTTATACGGCTTGCCATGAAGCCGGCTCCAAATCCATTATCAATATTAACTACTGCAGAACCACTTGCACAACTATTAAGCATAGATAGAAGTGCAGAAAGTCCACCAAAATTTGCTCCGTATCCCACGCTTGTAGGCACAGCTATAAGTGGGCAATCCACAAGCCCTCCAAGCACGCTAGCAAGAGCTCCCTCCATACCAGCTATCGCTACTACAACGCTCGCATTCATCAACTCATCAATATGAGCAAAAAGTCTATGTAGACCTGACACACCAACGTCATATAGGCGTATCACCTTGTTGCCATGCACCTCGGCTGTAATGGCTGCTTCTTCTGCCACAAAAAGATCGCTTGTACCTGCGCATGCAATCACTATGTTGCCTATGCCATCAGATTCTGGAATTTCACCTATGACTCCACATCGAGCAATTTCATTATATTTGATGTCAAATTTTTTTGCGATTATTTCAGCCTTTTCGGCGCTAAGCCTTGTGATAAGTATGCACTTTTGACCATTATCCAGCATTGTCTTTGATATATTGAGTATTTGCTCTGCCGTTTTTCCTTCACCATATACCACTTCACTTGCTCCCTGGCGAATTTTTCTATGCATATCCACCTTTGCAAAGTCTATGTCCTTAAAAGGCTCTTTTTTAAGCTCGAGCATAGCCTCATCAACGCTTATATGCCCATCTTTTAAGTCTTGTAGCAACTGCTTTATAGCTCCATTCATTTTCTAAACTCCAAATCAAGCGTAACTTTATTATAGTATTTTTTAAATTCAGCGATTATTCCATTCAAGTTGGCAAACAATAGGTTTTTATCCTTTTGCTCTATTTCAATTCTGGCATTTTTGCCATCTTGCCTAACCCTAAAATTCCTAAATCCAAGCTTCATCATATAATTTTCAGAGCATTCAATAGCTTTAAGACTTTGCTCATCTATCTCTTTTCCACTAGGTATCCTGGTAGCAAGACAGGCATACGATGGTTTATTCCATGTAAATAACCCTTCTTCTTTGGAAAATTGTCTTAATTCAGCCTTTGTAATTCCACATTCTCGTAAAGGAGATAGCACTTTCATCTCCTGAAGTGCAGCAAATCCTGGTCTATCATCAATATCATCACTAGCATTAGTGCCATCAATAATTATGTTGTAACCATCTTGTTTGGCTTGCTTTATAATTTGATCAAATATGCGCTTTTTGCAATAATAGCATCTATTTGATGGATTATCGCTTATTGTCTTATCGCCAAGCACATCTAGTTTGATAATTGCAAGATCTACATTCAACTCTTTAGCAAGCCTTTTGGCATCTTCAAGCTCAAATTTTGGTTGAAACTGCGATTTTACAAAGTATGGCTTAATATCAGCTCCATATTTTTTAGCAGAATATAGCAGGTATGCTGAATCTACCCCTCCAGAGAAAGCCAGAGCAATCTTCTTATTTTTTGAAAAAAATTCTTCTAAATTCATATAGCACCTTAAATTATACTTATCATTATTTTATAAAATTCCGTAATTACAGTCAAGCAAGGTCAATATATTGCTTGATAATGTTGCTTTTTATGATATAATTTTTTTATAAATTCAGGAGAAAAGTATGGAAACAAAGCATAATAAAATCTTTACAGTAGTCTATATACTTACTGTTGCCATAATACTAATTACAATATGTAGCCAATGCTCGCCCCTTTACCCTACAAACTTTTGGGTTGATACCAACACTATTTTTACTGTAGGTAGGAATCTGGATACCAAAGTGATGTATAGAGATCTCTATGATCAAAAGGGTCCTTGGATGTATTTTATTTACTATGCAGCAAGTCTTATACAAAGAGATGGATTCTTTGGGCTGTACTTAATAGAGATAGCGTTTGCCTTTGCATTTCTTTATATTTCATACAAGACATTAGAACTGTTTAATAAAAAATACTCATTGCCTCTACTCGCTGTTGTTGCCACAGTGCTTTATTCATCAAAAACTTTTATGTGGGGAGGAAGCGCAGAGGAGCTATCTTTGCCCTTTAACGCATACGCATTATATCTTGTTGCTAGGCACTATAAAACAAATAAAATGCCTACAAACAATGAATTTATATTTGCAGGCATAGGCGCAGGGCTGATATTTTATATAAAATTTAGCCTGCTTGGACCAATGTTTGGACTTGTTCTTGCTCTCTTACTGCTTTCAATATTTAATGGAAAAATAAAGCTGTTTTTTAGCAAGCTTTGCTATGTAATACTCGGATTTCTAATATCAAGCATAATACCTTTAGCGTATTTTATTATAAACAGAGCTATCTTAGACTTCTATACTTGTTACATATACAATAATATATTTCTTTATCATAGCAGTGTCACAAATACATTTTCCGAAATTTCAAAACGATTAACTAACATATTGAGATTTGTTAAAATAGCTTATATCTACAACAAATATGCATTTTTGACCATAGTTTTGGCCTTTATTTCAACCATTATTTATACTATAAAGAAAAATTCAAGATATACATTGATGTTTGTGCTTAGCTTTATATGCACATTTGTAATATACTCTGGAAACCATAGATATGACTATTATGAATTTGTATTTGCATTTTTTGCTCCACTTATGATAATACCTATTGCAAGCTTTATGGTCTTTTTGGAAAACAAAATATCTTTGCTTTCTTCAAAATACGTATACTCTGCAATGCTTGCTTTAGCAATTGCCGTATCAGTTTCTCTTGCTTTGCGTTGGTCAAGCAGCACTTTCCTTATGGGAGTAGATAAATCTGAGCTACCTCAATATAAATTTGCAAAAATAATAAAAAGCTATCCCAAGGGTAATATACTTAATATCAACACTCTAGATGGTGGTATTTTTCTTGCCTCTGGTATAGAACCCGATAGAAAAGATTTCTGTGCGCTGAATATATATTATGATAAAATTATGGCAGAGCATCGTCAGGCTATATCAAATGGTGAATATATGTGGGTATATGCAAAATACAAGCCTATTGATTCTGATAAATATGAGCTAGTGGCCTATGAGTACTATTATTTTATTCCTAATGAAAAGACAGATTATTTCTTATATAAAAGAAAAGATTAAAAGTCGGCAAATGCCGACTTTTTAAATATATTTCAACCACTCGTTGTCTTGCTCTTCTCTACCAGTAAGCTTGCCACAGCTCTCAAGTCCATCATAGTCAAGCTGTCGCAGAGCCTCATACAAGCAAATTGCCACTGAATTGCTTAGATTAAGACTTCGCAAGGTCTTGCGCATAGGAATTCTTATAGCCTTTGAATACATCTTTTCAATAAGATTCTCTGGCAGTCCTCTTGATTCAGGTCCAAACACCAAAAAATCGCCATCTTTAAAATGTACATCGCTATGCCTAATACTGCCCTTTGTTGTAAGCAAATAAATATTTGCGTTTGGATTTTTCAGCAAAAAATCTCCAAAATCATCATAGTAGCTTACATCTAGCAAATGCCAATAATCAAGTCCTGCTCTGCGCAGGCTCTTTTTATCTGTATCAAAGCCAAGTGGCCTTATTAAATGTAATCTTGCTCCAGTCACTGCACAAGTACGTGCTATATTGCCTGTGTTTTGTGGTATCTCAGGCTCATAGAGAACTATGTTTATCACCTAGGTGCTTCTCCATCTGTATATTTAGTTTATTTATATCTCCACAGCCCATAGTAAGCACTAGGTCGCCTTCTTGCCAATGCTCTATAAGGTATTTTTCAGTATCATCAAAGCTAGGAGTATATACTACATTTACGCCTTCTTTTTTCATAGCATTCACAAGGTCCATAGAGTGAATATCACCAGGATCCACTTCCCTTGCAGCACAAATGTCGGTTACTAGTGTAATATCGGCAGGTGATGTGCAATGAATATAATCTTTAAACAGCCTCTTTACGCGAGAAAATGTATGTGGCTGCATTACTGCCCAAAGTCTATTGTGTGGAAGGCTCTTTGCCGTCTGCAACACCTGTAACATTTCTTCGGGATTATGACCATAATCATGATACACACTTACTCCGTCATACACTCCCGTTAGTTCAAAACGCCTATGCACTCCATGAAATCCTGATATTGATTTGGCAGCTATTTCGGGATCAATGCCAAGCGACTGCGATACTGCAAATGCAGCCAAAGCATCCACTATCTGTATATGTCCAGGCACAGACAAGTTTATTCTAGTAGTTTTTTTGCCATGTTCTATAACATCAAAGCTTGCACAGCCCCTATTGTTTACTGAAATATCTTCAGGATAATAATCATTATCATTATTAAAGCCAAATAGCACAGAGTTTTTATGAGTCTTGGCAATTCTGCGAGCTCTCATATCATCTCCATTTGCAATAAGCAATGCTGGATCCTGCAACTTGTTTGCAAATTTAGCAAATGTGCTTTCTATATGGTCTATATCTCTATAATAGTCAAGATGGTCTTCTCGTACATTCATAAGCACTGCAATATTAGGTCGCATGCTCATAAAGCTTTCTCTAAACTCGCATGCCTCTGCCACAAAATATGTTCTTTTGCCTACTCTGGTACTTCCACCTATTTCGTCTGCCATGCCACCAATATGCACTCCTGGATCAAGCCCAGCGTCTATTAGCAGCTTTGCTATAATCGCACTTGTAGTAGTTTTTCCATGGGTTCCACATACACATATATTGCAGCCATAGGCATCCATTATCTGCCCCAGCAGATCTCTGCGCTCTATCTGGGGAATACCTTGCTCTAATGCAGCCTTCCTCTCGGGATTATTCTCTGATATTGCTGCAGAGTATGCAAGCAAATTTGCCCCTTTAATGTTTGAAGCAGAGTGCCCTACTATAACTTCAATGCCTTTATTTCTTAGCATATCCACTATATAGCTCTCTGCTCCATCGGAGCCTTGTACATTATAGCCTAGCTCCATTAGCATAAGGGCAAGGCCGCTCATACTAGAGCCACCTATGCCCACCATGTGTATAGTCTTATTGTGGAAATCCCTTATGTTTATATTATCCATAAGTTTCCTTTATTTTATTTAAATTTATTTTTTGTCTGAAGCCTTTGTAGCCTTATCAGTTGTCTTTTTTGTGCTTTCTTTAGCTTCTGAAGCTTTTTCCTTTGCAGCAGTCTTGGTTTCCTCTGCCTTTTTCTTTACAGCTCCCTTGGCGTCCTTTGCTGCTTCCTTTGTTTTGTCAGCAGCCTTTTCAGCGTCCTCTTTAACCTCTTTGGCGTCTTTTTTTACTTCTTCCTTGGTTTTATCAGCAGCCTTTTTAGCGTCCTCTTTAACCTCTTTGGCGTCTTTTTTTACTTCTTCCTTTACCTTTTCAGCCTCTTTTTCAACTTCCTCTTTGGCTTTCTCAGCGTCTGCCTTTACTTCCTCAACCTTTTCCTTAACCTCTTCTGCTGCATTGCTTAGTTCTTTGCCTACCTCGTCCTTTTTCTCATTGACCTTATCTACAGCCTCGGTGATAGTATTCTTAACACCATCAAATGTATTTACGAAAATTGAAGAATCTAGCTGAGCGTCTACTTTCTTGATCTTGCTCTTATCAAAGCCGGTACGATTTAGCATGAGATCTGATACTATCTGTGCAAGACCTGTAACAACAAGGCTCAAGCCTATAAATCTCATTCTGGTTGCCTCTGTATGGAAGATATTAGAAAGAATTAAAACTCCAAATATCGTGCATACGCATGCTCCTACAAGAGAATAAACCCAAAGCTTATAGCCAGCTTTTTCAAGGTCAAGTGAATATTGTACAAGGAAGAAGCTGAATACAAGCACTATCATTCCAAATACAAAGTTGCTAATGCCTACTATAAATCCTGGACGAAGCACGAGATACAAGCCAAGTGCTGCAAACATCAGACCCAATGCCAATCTGCTTGGATAATCGGCATTCTTTTTATCGTTGCTAAAGTATCCATATATATGGAATGCACCAAAAGCAATACCAATAAGTCCAATTATAAATGTAACACCTGTAATCAAGCCTACTGGAAATATAATAAATACCAATCCTAATACAACTGCCAAAAGAGCCAAATTCTTGGCGTCAGACAGCTTGAAGTTCATTTTTTGCTTTGCCATAATTTCCTCCTAATAATTAATATATATTTTTGTAAAAGCACTTATGTCTTATTTCATTATACAACGAATACTCAATTTTGTATATACCAGCAAATGTTAATTATTACGAATTATCTTACCCATTATCAGTTTGTCTACATAGTCACTACCTAATTTGTAGGCTCTACGCACCCTACCCCATTCTTCAAAGCCCATATTGCTATACATGTCTATTAGTCGTCTATTGTCAGAAAAGAGTTCGCTTTCATATTGCTCAAAATCCATTTTTTCAGCAAGCTTAAGGGTTGTTCTAAGGCTAAGCCTTCCTATGCCATATCCTAAAAAGTGTAGCAACAAGCCACCCTTTATCACTCCTCTATGCTTGAGCTTTGCAGCATTTGATACTGGCTCTATGCTTGAAAAGCCTATAATATCACCATCGTGAATTATAAGCATCAACACTGCATTCGGGTTTTGCTCATACTTAATAATTATATTTGACATTTCTTTGGCATCAACATTAACCTCATCTGGTTGTAGCTCAAAAAAATGTGTATCTGCACTCAGGTTTTTCAAAAACTTTATAAATGCTTCTGCATCCATTACTTCTGCACTGCGCAAAGCAACGTGTATATCATCTCCAAGGCTGTATTCCAAAGTTTTTAATTTCATTCATTTCACCTCTATTTTAGAATACATTAAATACTTCAATTAGTAAAGTAACAATACTCCATATCAAAGCTTATTTCCAGAATATAGCGTTTTAGACTTATAAGTGATATAATACCTTTATAAAACATTCAGGAGATAGAGATGCCTTTAACATTTGATTTATATAAAACTAGTGAAAAATCAGCAGCAAGACGAGGCTGTGTGCATACTCCACATGGTGATATACAAACACCTTGCTTTATGCCCGTTGGCACCCTTGCCACAGTAAAGACCACAACTCCCCAAGAACTTAAGGATCTTGGAGCAGAGATTATGCTTAGTAACACCTATCATCTGCATCTTCGCCCAGGTGAAGATCTTATAGCAGAGGCAGGTGGACTGCATAAGTTTATGAACTGGGACAAGCCAATTCTTACAGATAGTGGTGGTTTTCAGGTTTTTTCACT
Organism: Eubacteriales bacterium; assembly: GCA_034180455.1. Classification (GTDB taxonomy): domain Bacteria; phylum Bacillota; class Clostridia; order Christensenellales; family Aristaeellaceae; genus JAAZPT01. The sequence goes on along the minus strand of JAXFOG010000031.1, from coordinate 60,348 downwards.
TGCAGGTATAAACAAAATAGAGCAAAATGGAGTTCGTTTTCAAAGCCATATAGACGGTAGCACACACTTCTTTTCGCCTGAAAGCGTAATGGATATAGAACAAAAGCTTGGTTCAGATATTGCTATGGCCTTTGATGTATGCTCTCCATATCCAATTACTTGGGAAGATGCCAAAAAAAATATGGAGCTTACCCATAATTGGGCAAAGCGTTGTAAGGAATATCACACTAGAAGCGACCAAGCTCTATTTGGAATTGTGCAAGGAGCATTCTTTGAAGATCTGCGCATAGAAAGTGCAAAATATATATCAAGCCTTGATTTTGATGGCACTGCTATTGGTGGGCTTTCAGTAGGCGAGCCAAAGCCCTTAATGTATGAAATGCTGGATAAAATAGAGCCTTATCTTCCAAAACATAAGCCAAGATACCTTATGGGAGTGGGTAGCCCCGACTGCCTTGTAGAGGGTGTATACCATGGTGTAGATATGTTTGACTGCGTATTGGCCACTAGAATTGCCAGAAATGGCACTGCATTTACTCGCACGGGCAGAATGGTGGTGCGCAACGCCGAATACGCTAGGGATTTCCATGTAATAGACGATAACTGTGATTGCTACGCTTGCAAAAACGGTTTTACAAGAGCATATATTCGCCACCTTATCAAATGTGGAGAGATTACTGGTGCAAGGCTTATAACACTACATAATCTAAGGTTCCTGCAAAATTTAATGGCCGAGATACGAGAGAGTATAGAAAAAGATTACTATGAGGATTATAGAGCAGAATTTTTTGCGAATTATGATAAAACTCGCAATTTCTAGTATATATTAGGAGGTTAGTATGAGTAATATTTGGCATGATATAGCTCCTTCCAGAGTAAAAGAAGATGACTTTATTTGCTGCATAGAGATAGAAAAAGGCAGCAAGACCAAGTATGAGCTTGATAAGGCTACTGGTCACCTTATACTGGACAGAATACTTTACACAAGTACACACTACCCTGCAAACTATGGATTTATCCCTAGAACATTGGCAGATGATGGTGACCCACTTGACGTGTTGGTGCTTAGTAGCGAAATAATACGCCCCATGGCACTTGTACGTTGCTATCCCATAGGAGTTTTTACCATGCTTGATCAAGGTAAAAATGACGAAAAAATAATTGCTATACCTTTTCACGACCCCACTTATAATGGTTATAAAAATATTGATGATCTGCCTTCTCACATATTCCAAGAAATGATGCACTTTTTCTCCGTTTACAAAAGCCTTGAATCAAAGGATACCAAAATAAATGAGCTTGATGGAGAGAAGGCTGCAAAGAAAATCATTGCCAAGTCCAAAGAAAGTTATATACAGAAATACTGTCTTTAGTTTGGCAAAATGCATATAAAGTTTATGCACTTCATACAAATATGCTTTTTAGCTTAAAACTAAATTATACAACAAATTTACAGCATGCGTTTTAATTAAAAGCGCATGTTTTTGTTTTTTTAAGGCAAATAGCACACTTATAAGCCTTTATGCCATATTTTCTGACTCACCAACCTCAAAATTATATGAATTTGTTTTTTGTTTTACTTAATTGTAACGCTTAACTTTATTGCACCTTATTTTGACTTTTTCAATAATACTTATGCTGCTTACATCTTGTAATTAAGTATTCAATGTGATACAATCTACTTGCATTTTGTTATCTATTTAAGATTACAAAGCAATGAGTTTTTAAATTTTACTATAAAGAAAGGGAGATAATCATGTTAAAAATTACAGATGTAAAAGCTAGACAGATCATTGATTCTCGTGGCAATCCTACTGTAGAAGCAGAAGTATACCTTGAGTGTGGAGCTATGGGCAGAGGCGCATCACCAAGCGGCGCATCTACTGGCGAATTTGAGGCTCTTGAACTCCGTGATGGCGACAAATCAAAATTCGGAGGCAAAGGTGTTTTAAAGGCTGTTGAAAATATAAACACAACAATTAAGGATGCCATAGTTGGTCTTAATGCTGAGAATATCTACGAAGTAGACGCAGCTATGATAAAGGCTGACGGTACCAAGGGCAAGAAGAACCTCGGTGCAAACGCTATATTGGCTGTATCTATCGCAACATGCAACGCAGCAGCAAACGCATTGGGTATCCCACTATATAGATTTATCGGTGGCGTAAATGCAAACGTACTACCCGTTCCTATGATGAACATACTTAACGGTGGAGCTCATGCAAGCAACTCTGTAGACTCTCAAGAATTCATGATTATGCCTGTTGGCGCTCCTTCATTCTCAGAAGGTCTCAGATGGTGCACAGAAGTATTCCACAAGCTCGCAGCATTGCTCAAGAGCAAGGGCTTGGCAGCAAGCGTTGGCGATGAGGGTGGTTTTGCACCAGATATGGCTAGCGACAGCGAAGCTATCGAGTACATTCTGCAGGCTGTAAAAGATGCAGGTTATGTTCCTGGCGAAGATTTTATGATTGCTATGGACCCTGCAAGCTCTGAGTGGAAAGATGAAAAGAGAGGCAAGGGTTATTATCATCAGCCAAAGAGTGGCAAGGAATATACAAGCGCAGAGCTTATTGCTCACTGGAAAGAGCTTAGCGAGAAGTATCCTATCATCTCTATTGAAGATGGTCTTGATGAGGAAGACTGGGAAGGCTGGCAGCTCATGCGTAAGGAACTTGGCAACAAGCTTCAGTTGGTTGGTGACGACCTTTATGTTACAAACACTGAGCGTCTTGCAAAGGGTATTGAGCTAAAGGCTGCAAACTCTATACTGATTAAGCTTAATCAGATAGGTTCTGTATCAGAGACACTTGAGGCTATTAAGATGGCTCATAAGGCTGGTATGACTGCAGTTATCTCTCACAGAAGTGGTGAGACAGAAGATACCACAATTGCAGATCTAGCAGTTGCTCTAAACGCTGGTCAGATCAAGACTGGTGCACCAAGCCGTAGCGAGCGTGTTGCAAAGTACAATCGCCTGCTTAGAATTGAAGAAGAACTTGGCGCAAGTGCAAAATATTTAGGAAAAAAAGCATTTAATATTAAGTAAAATAAAGAATTGGAGAAAATATATAACAAATGGAGACCCTAAATTTAATTAAGGCTCTGGCTGACGAAAACAGAATGAAGATAGTAGAGCTCCTTCAAAAGTACAACTACTGTGTAGGTAGCCTTGCTAAAGAACTGGGCATCAGCGATTCAGCCGTATCCCAGCATCTTAAAATACTTCGCGAGGCTGAACTCGTTGATAAGCTAATGATAGGTCATTTCTGCTACTATCAGGTAAATAAGGAAACTCTCCGTAATCTCAGCAAGAGAATAAAGGAGATGGCCTCCATAAAACCCGCAAAAGGTATCAGATAGGCTATTTTCTAAGGTTGCTACTTATGTGGCAACCTTTTTTAAACCTTAAACATTTTGAACCGACCTCAAAAGTTAGACCAAAAACTAACTTAATGAGGTCAGTTTTTTATATCAAAATATAGCGCATATTTAAAAATTCATATAAATATTTATCAGAAAATTACTGTAGTAAAGCAGTACAAAACTATAAAATACTCAGTCAATCTAAAAAAATTACTTATCTCACTCACTCATGAAAAATTTATTTGAAATATTTAAACAAGATGTGTAACTCATATTGGCGCTTAAAGCAAACAATTACAATTAAGAAAAATCTCCACTAGAATATTAAAGCATAAAAAAACCAGAGAAGCCTCTAATGCTAACTCTGGTATTGTGTTTATATTAAAACTTTATTTTTGACACTTTATTTAAGCACACTGCTTGTTGCCACTACGTTCACTCCACTGCCACATATATTTTCACAAATAATATCGCCAAGTTTTATTGGAGCATATAGTTTCAAAGAATTAAGGTGCGCCATGCACTTGAATATATTAGCCTTAGGCACTCCGTCCTCTGTCTTTATTGGTAATGGTGTATCTGAATTTTGTAGTGTAATTACAGCTGTAATTATTCTCTTTGGAGCTATTGCCTCTTGATTGGCATAGCGAGCTCCTCTAGGACACATATTACCCTTTACACTTAGTACTGTACCATTTTCAACTTCTACGCTCATTCTGCAGCCTACTGGGCATGAAATACATGTAATATCCATAGCTTACTCCTCTATCTCTATTGTAAGTGGCTTGTCTTCTATTGATGAAATAATTTCAGCTTTAAGCTTTATATCTGCCATCTCACCCGGAGTCAATATGCGCTTCTTTACACCATAAATTTCATTTTCGCCACTTTTTATGCTTATTCTAGCGTTTTCATACACCTTATCTACTCTGAACATTATTTGTATTGGTTCAGCCTTTTCGTCTTTATCAGGTATATTGATAAACTGTGGCACTGCTCCACGCACTCCAAAGCCATCATTTACTTTTATACGTTTACGAGGAGTCTTACCCTCACGAATAAACTTTGCTGCTGCCTTTCCAGCCTTTGCGCTTTCATCAGAAACAAAGTCTACTAGATCGTGCACATGCAAAACATTTCCACAAGAGTATATACCATCAACGCTAGTCATTAGATCATCACCAACTACGGCTCCCCTTGTAAGTGGAGAAAGCTCTACTCCTGCGCTCTCACTAAGCTCATTTTCAGGAATTAGGCCTACTGACAGCAACAGTGTATCGCAATCAAAGTACATTTCACTTTCTGGTATTGGATTTCTGTTCTTATCCACCTTGCAAATGCTTACGCCTGTAAGTCTGTCTTTGCCATGCAGTCTTGTAACTGTATGCTCAAGATACAGAGGAATATTATAGTCCTCCAAGCACTGCACTATGTTTCTGTTTAGCCCACTAGAAAAAGGCATAAGCTCTACAACTGCTTTTACATGAGCGCCTTGCAGAGTCATACGTCTAGCCATTATAAGTCCTATATCTCCAGAGCCAAGTATCACTATTTCCTTGCCTGGCATAAGACCCTCAAGGTTTACAAATCTTTGGGCAGTTCCAGCGCTAAACACGCCAGCGCAACGAGTACCAGATATCGCAAGTGCACCAGCTGGACGCTCTCTACATCCCATAGCAAGTATAATAGCTTTTGCATTATATGTTACAAGGCCTTGCTCACGACTTACGCATAGGGCCTTTCTATCGTGTGTGATATTAAGCACTGTGCAGTTGCAAATATATGGAATTTTAAGCTCATCTACCATATCAATATACTTTTGAGCATATTCTGGACCCGTCATTTCTACATTAAAGCGATGTAAGCCAAAGCCGTTGTGTATGCACTGCTTTAATATTCCACCAAGTCTTTCCTCACGCTCTACAATAAGTATATCTTCTATACCTGCTTCCCTTGCTGCAACTGCTGCTGCAAGACCTGCAGGACCACCACCTACAATAAGCAAATCAATATCCTTATTCATGGCTATCCTCCTTTATGGCAAAGTCTGACACCTTTCCTACAAAAAACTTGCTCTTTTTGCTAAACTTGCATACATCCAATTGTGAAATATGCAATTCCTCAGCAAGTATCTGAATTACTCTAGGAGAACAGAATCCACCCTGGCAACGTCCAGCTCCAGCTCTTATTCTACGTTTTATTCCGTCTACTGTCCTTGCTCCCATTGGTCTGCGTATAGCTTCGCGTATTTCAGCTTCAGTAACCTGCTCGCATCTGCATACCATTTGGGCATAGTCATTGTTTTCTGCTATTACTGCCTGTCTTTCTTCCTCAGTCATATCAATAAAGTATTTTTTGCGCTTTGTTGGCTTTATCCAATCTTTCTTTTGGCTAAGGTTCATATCTTCTGCAAGCATATTGCTCAAATACTTTGCAATTGCAGGCATTGCAGATAGTCCTGGGCTCTCTATTCCAAGAGCCTCGTATGCATTTTTTGCTCCACTTACTCTGCCTATAACAAAGTCGCCATTTTCTTCATGGGCTCTAAGACCTGAGAATGTGGTAACAACATTGCGTTTGTTGGCGCCAGGCCATGTACGTTTGCTTTTTTCAAAAACGAAATCCAGCACTTCTGGATCGGTTGTGGTATCATAAAAATCTTCTACATCATTTGATGATGGTCCTAAGAATGTATTGCCATGTACAGTTGGGCTTACTAATACGCCCTTACCCATTTTGCCAGGAGTTTGAAAAATAGTGTGCTTAAATGGCAGAGGGTGCATTCTATCAAGCATAAAATACTCTCCCTTTCTGGGAATAATTTTATACTTTACATCACTTATTTGATTATGAATATTTGCACTAAATAAGCCTGCACAGTTTATTACGCATTTTGCGCTGAAATCTCCGTTATCTGTGCGTATCTGCCAAAGTTCACCATCATTATATAGACTTGAAACCTTAGTTTCTAGTACTATATCTACGCCATTTTCTACTGCGTTATCTGCAAGTGCATAGTTCATTTCGTATGGACTTACTATAGCACTTGTAGGCACATGCAATGCCCATGTAACTTCAGGATTGAGATTTGGCTCTAGCTCTAGTGCCTTTTTTCCATCAATGATTTCTAGTTGCTCAACACCGTTCTCTATACCCTGTTGCAATAGTTTTTCTAAAGTTTTTTTATCGGATTCGTCAAAGCCTATAATCATTGCTCCCCAATGCTTATATGGTACTCCAAGCTCTTCAACAAGCTTAGGATACATCTTTGCGCCTTCCACATTAAATTTTGCCTTATTTGTACCAGGCACGCAGTCATACCCTGCATGTACTATACCACTATTGGCTCGGCTTGAACTTTCTGCAACGTCATAGCCTGCTTCAAGCACTCTTACGCTTGCATTGTAACGAGATAGCTCTCTTGCTAGTCCACAACCTACTACTCCGGCTCCAATTATTACAATATCACTGTACATGGATCCCTCTCCTTATTGTATATTCTTATAAATATCTTTTACGCTATCTACAATATAGTCTGCTACGATATCACTCTCTATTATATCACAAATAGTAGCCTCTCCACTTAGAACGCACACACTCTCTATATTAGAATTTTTTGCACAGGCTATGTCAGTGTAAAGTCTATCACCCACAATAACCGTTTCTTCCTTGCTGTAATGGAATTTTTCCATAAGATCATCGATCATATATTCATGTGGTTTTCCCAAAAACTTAGGAAGTCTATGCAACGCATACTCCAACATTCGGCTCATAGCTCCACAGTCTGGCAAGAATCGTGGTTTTGCAGGGCATACAAAGTCAGGATTGGTAGCTATGTATACTGTATCAGGCTGCATAATTTGGCATATATCTACCAGCTTTTTGTAGTTAAGCTCTGTATCATATCCAAGCAGAACAATATCAATATCACCCGTATTTTCGGTATATACGTTTATATTCTCACGCTTTAACTCCGACACAAGTGATTGCGTGCCCATACAGTAGACCTTTTTACCAGGATAATTGGTTTTTATGTATTTTGCAGCAGCCTGAGACGATATATAAAAGCTATCTCTGTCTACCTCTATACCCATACCACTAAGCTTTTTAATATAATCGTCTACAGACTTTGAGGAGTTGTTGCTCATGAAAACATATCTTCCACCATTTTCTTTTATCTGTGAAAGCATATCAAGAGCACCACTTATTAAATCATTATCAATAAATATCGTTCCGTCCATATCCAAAAGCCATAGTTTTTTATTTTTTAATGGCGTTTTGTCCTTGGACATCGCTGCATTTATTTTTTCATTTGAAGTTATGTTCATATTTTATACGTTTCTAGTATGCACAGCTCTTATGTGCGAATACTCTGAAAGATGCACTACTACGCTTGTGTAATGAACATTTGATGGTAGCTTCAAGGTATAGATATTCTTGTAGATATTCTGCGCCTTTTTGCCAACATCAGAATTCTCTACATAAAAGTCTACGTCAAGCACCTTAATATTCATCTGCTGGAAAAAATTATTTATAAATTCCATGGTTTCATTTCTGTCTGTAAAAAGTACTTCCAAAGACTTTATAGCATTAACACGCACTACCTTTTGCAATATAGCAAGAGTAAGCACTACCAGCACGCTCATTGCTAGAGCAACCATGTAATAACCATAGCCTACCAGCAATCCCATACATGCAGTGCACCACAAACTTGCCGCAGTGGTAAGCCCACCTATTTTGCGCTTTGAAATAAATATTGTTCCAGCGCCAAGAAAGCCTATGCCACTTATAACCTGTGATGTTATTCTACCAGCGTTAAGCATAAAGTTTGATTCTGTGGGATCAAGTCCACCTCTAATCAAGCTCTCTAAAAGTGCCATGCTCATAGAACCCAGTGCCACAAGCACATGTGTACGCATTCCCGCTGGACGATTTTTGTATTCTCTCTCTATCCCTATTACACCACCGATAAGTACGGCGATGAAAATCCTGAGCAGTATCTCTGCCCAATCTTTACTAGTTATTGTCATATATACGTCTTCCTAATTTATAAATTTTTATATCAGGTGACTATCTGCAGTTGCTCCTCTAATGATCCAGTATCCTCAAATACAAGATATTTCTTGAACTTTAGATATACCTCATCACCCATATGTAGCTTGCCATAATAGTCTGGTGTAAGCACCACACGAATCCTTACACTACCTGCAAGCACTGTAATATCCAGTATGTCTCCTAGATAGAATAGGCTCACAATCTTGCCCTTAATGTCTCCCTCTGTTTTGCTAACTTCTATATTTTCAGGTCTTACTGCAAGCTCAACATTGCCTTTCTTTTCGTTATCATAGACCATCTTTTGACCTGTGCCAGTAATATCCACTACACCAGAGCCAGCCATACCTTTTATGAAGTTTACCTTGCCAAGGAAGTCTGCTACAAACTGATTGACTGGAGTATTGTATATTTCCTCAGGTGTTCCTACTTGCTGAATAATACCCTTATTTAAAAGTATTATTCTGTCACTCATTGCCATAGCTTCTGTCTGATCATGTGTAACATACACTACTGTAATATCTAGCTCTTGCTGAATCTCCTTTATCTCAAAGCGCATGCTCTCACGCAACTTTGCATCAAGGTTACTTAGTGGTTCATCCAGCAGAAGTATCTTTGGGCTTGCTACAAGAGCACGTGCTAGCGCAACTCTTTGCTGCTGACCACCAGATAGCATGCTTGGTATACGATCTGCATATTGGCTAAGATGTACTATCCCCAATACTTTTTCTACTGCACGCTTTATTTCTTCTTTGTTCATACGCTTTATAGTAAGTGGATAAGCCACGTTTTCAAATACGGTCATGTGAGGCCATACAGCATAGCTTTGGAATACCATTCCTATATCACGTTTTTCTGGTGGAATAAACAGTTTTTCGCCGTTTACTACTTTGTCGCCTATCTTTATAGTTCCGCTTGTAGGCCTTTCAAAACCAGCTATCATTCTAAGCATTGTTGTTTTGCCACATCCAGAAGGGCCAAGCAATGTAACGAATTTTCCGTCATTAAAGACCTGAGTAAAGTCTTTTATTACTACGTTTTCTCCAAACGCTTTTACAACGTTATTTATTTCAACCTTTGCCATATTATGCTCCTATCTATATTGAGAACTCTCCGTGAGTAACCTTATTAAGTAGTGTGTTAAGTGCAACTACCATAATCAGTATGCCAAATGCCATAGCACAGGCCTGTGGCTGACTGTGGAATGTCCAATATTCATAAAGCTGATATCCTATTGTCTTTGTAGTGTTAGAATAAAGTAATGTAGTCATGCTCAGCTCATAGAAACATGGTATAAATATCAAGAACCAGCCTGCTGCTATTGATGGGAAAATAAGAGGTCCAGTTATCTTGAACATGGTCTTAAACCAGCTTGCTCCAGATATCTGAGAGCATTCCTCAAGAGATGGATGTATCTGCGACATAGAAGATACTACCGTCCTCATGCCCATCATAAGATACTTTATAAGGTATGCCACGATTATTATAGTAGGCGTATTGTATATGTTTACGCCAAACGAACCCTTCATGGTCATAATTAAGCCTAGAGCAACTACAACAGAAGGTGTGCTTGATCCTAATGTAATCAAGAAGTCTGGTATCTTTTTGCCAGATATAGTTGTGCGCTGCAACAGATAACTCATTGTAATAGCTACTACTATACCTACCGTAGAAGATATTATACTAAACACAACGGAATTCCTTAGACACATAATTGTTTCATCTCTGGAGAATATCTTGCTCCATTGTGTAAATGTAAAGTTGCTCTTGTCAAATAGACTCTTTCCAAGGTCAAACTTGAAAGAAGTAACAAGTATGGTTAGGAATGGTATAAATACCACAATTATTGCAAATAGACTTACCAGTACTGTAAGAGGCTTTCTCCACTTTCCTAGCTCTACTATGGTAGGCCTTGTGGATTTGCCCGATACTGTAATATACTGTTTCTTTGCAATTACAACGTCTGAAATATACAGTATTATCATAGATAATAGCATTAGGAATACTGCAAGTCCCGTAGCGTCGTTTACACCTTTTTCGCCAAGTCCCATATATTCTACAATTCTTGTAGTAACTGTATGCACCTTGCCTGGTACGCCTATTATAGAACATATACCATAAGCACTAGCTGCGCTTATAAATACTAGCAAAGCACCTGCGATAAGAGATGGGAATGTCATAGGAAGGGTGATCTTCATAACTGTAAGCATTGGGCTTGCGCCAGATATCTTACTTGCCTCCTCTAATGATGGATCCATCTTCTCCATAGCTCTTGAAAGTGTAATAAAGGCGTATGGATAGTAGAAACATGTAAGTACCCAAATAAGTCCACCAATGGAGTATATGTTTATAGGTCCTGGCATATCTCCCATACGGAATATTAACCTTAGCACCTGATTCATTGTGCCCACATTTGGGTTTAGCAATCTAAGCCATGCCATTGCTCCAACATACGGAGGCACCATATATGTAAGCACGAACAACGATCTAAAGAACTTTTTGCCATAAAGATCTGTTCTGCCTACGAGCCATGCAAGCGGGAATGCTATAAGAGTTCCGAATATCATGGTAAAGAATGCCACGATCAACGTATTTCTCATGGCTTCAAGGTTCATAGTATAAGTATATAGACGCTTAAAAGTATTAAGTGTAAAGCTACCTTCTGGGAATAACGATTTAATTATCATATATATCATAGGAAGTAGCTGGAATACTAACAAAAAGTCTACTATAAGCAGTATCAGTATCCATTTGGCATCTATAAACCAATCATGAGTTTTAAGACAATTTAATAGAAGTATAATTACATTTATAACTAATAGGCATGCAAACAACAAAAAAGTCTTTGAATTAGTGATTGTAAATGCCCTGAATCCATTTACAGCATCACTCTCTGCAAGCTCTGCAGCAAATATTTTTGAATCAACTGTTCTAGCTGTCTTTTTTAGGCCTTTTATTGATTCTTCCTGTGGTTTTATAAAGGCATCTTCGCTGCCGGTAAATAGCATAAGTGACTGAATGAGTGTAGCGATTTGCTCATCACCACTTTTTTTACCAACGATCTTTTTAACCAACGGATCTAGCTCATCAACTTCGCCTTTAAGATAAGCAACTATGTTTGCTATTACAGCATCCTGCTCTGATGCAGACATAGAGAAGTATTCTCTTTTTAGGCTTTCCTTTATCTTCTTGCCATCAAGAGCATTTGCAAATATAAGTCTCTGCCACAAAGCCTCACTGTACTTTTTGCCAGAGGTCTCTGCCTTTATACGCTCCACATCAGCAACTCTGTCTTCCTTGGCAAGACTTGACCAAATAAAATTAAGTGCCTTCTCTGCACTTTCGTCCATACTATCAAGGCCATTTACTTTTTCATTCAAGTTGTCGTAGTAGTTATCTATCGGAACTGCTACATTGCTTATGAAACGAAAAGCAGAGCTATCATGGAAATCCGTGCGATTATAGAGCTTCAAACCATCTATTCCAAAGTATGTAAGCAGAAGCGCTATTAAAAAGATTGCGGCGAGCATAGACTTTGAAAATATCGCCCTCTTGTTATCCTTTTTAATATCCATCTTGAATCCTTTCTTAATAAAGATTATGGGGAGCCTAAGCCCCCCTTAAAGTCATAATGGAACTATTACTGAGTTACACGTTCTTGGAATTCGTTTCTAATCTCTTCCCTGTTGTGATAGGTTTGTACCCAATCTACAGGCATAGTATTTTCCATAATTTTACTTGTCTCTATTGAGTCATATGGATACTTCGGGAAGTCTTTTATTACTGAATGCATATAACCATCTACTATAAGCTCCTGACCAGCTTCGCTTAGCATCCAATTTGCAAGGGCTTCACATGCTTCGGTATTTACATTTAAGCTCTTTGCTTCATCTATTATCATAACAGGTGATGGAGCAATGATATTGCCATCTTCTGGATAGATTACTGCAACCTTAGAATGGTCTTCCTTGCGTCTTTGTAGTATGCTTTCCTCAAGGATCATGATCTCGTCGCACTCACCACTTTCCAATTTTGAAACTGCAGTGGAGCCACTCTCTACCATAACCTTGTTTTTGCCAAGCTTATCAAAATAATCATAGCCATATTTTTCAGAAAGAGCTGAAACTGCTACCAATGCTGTACCACTTGTAAGTGGGTTACCCATTGAAATTCTGCCAGCAAATCTTTCGTCTTCAGCAAAATCCTTATAAGATTTTGGAAGATCTTCTAGATTTTTGAGCTCTGGATTGTATGCAAGTACCATGTTGCAAATTCTTACTGGATACCAATATCCTTCTTCATCATAAGGATAAGCCAACTTTTCTGGCTCCTCAATCTCAAATGAATGTAGCCATCCACCCTCTTTAAGCTCTATTGCATAAGAAGGATCTGCAACCAACATCATATCACAACCTAAAGTACCTGTGGCTATCTCGCCTGTTACCTTATCCTGTATTTTTCCTGTGCCACCATAGAAGAATTCTACCTTAAGGTTTGGGAACTCCTTCTTTAGAGCAGCGTCCATAGCATCAACTACCATGGGGTACATTGAGGTATATATCATAACATCGCCATGTACATCCTCATTTACAGCAAATGCAGCGGGTATCAGAGTAAAACCCAATACAAGTGTTAAAAGAACTGAAATAAGCTTTTTCATGTTTGCCTCCTACTATTTTTCTTTGTGTATAATATTATAATGAATTGCTCGCTTTGTCAATAACATCACTATTTTTTTTATTTTATTACATTTTTAATGTTTTCTTTATATTATTTTTGTCTATATGGTATTTTTTAAGATCATATAGACTTTTTCATATTTTTGTCTCTGTGCATTTTTTATAATTATTTAATTGATAATGATTTTTGAAAATATTGTGCTTTATTTATAATCAAATTTGTAATAAATACAAATATTTTTTGCAAGGAAAGCTTATTTTGCTTGATTTTGGTAATATACGGAATTTATTTTGAAAAATTATACAAAAAACTATTGACAAGCTTTTTAAAAGTGATATACTGATCTTAATGAAACCGATTACATTTTAGAGGTACGAAATTATAAACATTTATGATATAGCAGAAAAAGCTGGCGTTTCGGCTGCTACAGTGTCTAGAGTTATAAATAACTCGTCCATAGTAAAGCCTAAAACTGCCCAGAAAGTTCTAGAAATAATAGAAAAATATGGCTATGTGCCATCCACCACAGCCAGAAATCTTAGCAAAGGCTCATCTATGAACATAGGTTTCATAGTTCCCGACATAGACAACCCATTCTTCTCCAAGATACTGCATGGTATAAGCGATAGAGCAGCCTTTTATGGATATAATGTATTCATGTTTGGTAGCGATGAAAACATAGAAAGAGAGCACAGTATTTTGAAATCGCTTTCTTATGATATGCTAAAGGGTCTTCTAATTATTCCAGTATCAAATGAAGATAAAAATACTGCAAGCTATCTACGGACTTTTGAGAGCAAGGGTATTCCAGTAGTGCTAATAGATAGAGATATAAACAACTATCACTTCAATGGCGTGTTTTCTGAAGACGAACAAGGGTCTTATGATGCTGTTTCCTTGCTTATTGATGAGGGTTTTAAAAATATAGGAATTATATCTGGCCCCACCACATCAAAGCCTGGCTCCAACAGACTAAAGGGCTATAAGAGAGCGCTTAAAGATGCTGGGATACCCATAAAAGATGATTACATAGTATCGGGTGATTTCAAGCTAGATAAAAGCTATGATGCTGCAAAAAAGCTTCTTGAGATGCCCGATCCTCCAAAGGCGATATTCACCAGTAACAACCTTAGCACTCTTGGTTTATTGCAATACATTAATGATAAGCATCTTAAAATAGGTAGAGATATAGCTTTGATTGGTTTTGATGATATAGATTATTTGAATTTGCTAAACATAAACATAACCGTTGTAGATAGGCCAATATACAACATGGGTTATCAGGCAATGGAATTGCTTAATAATAGCTTTGATAAAGAAAGCGAAGACGATATTATTAAGCGCATATTGGTCAAGTCTTGGATAATAAAACGCGGAAGCGAAAAAATGCTTATAGGAGAAAAATAATGAAAGTACTTGTATTTGGAAGTTTTGTAGTAGACCTTATGGCAAGGGCATATAGATTGCCACAAAATGGCGAGACTGTAAAAGGCAGCTTTTTCAAGCAAGGAGCTGGTGGAAAAGGCTTTAATCAATGCGTTGCAGCACACAAAGCTGGAGCCGATGTAAAGATGATTACAAAGCTAGGTAAAGACAGTATGTCAAATGTATGCCTAGATATTATGGATGAACTAAACATGCCTAAAGACGGGATCCTTTTCAGCGAAAATACTGCCACAGGCATAGCTCTTATAATGGTAGATGAAAATACCAGCGAGAACAAAATCTTGATAGTGCCTGGTGCTTGTGCTGAGATAAAGACTTCAGAAATAGACAATCTAAAGCCATTATTCAGTGAAGCAGACTATATTCTTCTGCAACTTGAAGTAAATCAGGATGCCAATGAATATGCTGTAAATCTTGCAAACAGCTTAGGCTGCAAGGTTATTGTAAACACAGCGCCTTATGCTCCAATGAGTGATGAATTCTTGAGCAAGCTATGGCTTATCACTCCCAACGAGCATGAGGCAGAGGAGCTTAGTGGCATAAAGGTAGACAGCCTTGAATCTGCCAAAGAAGCTGCAAACTACTTTAAACAAAAAGGTGTAAAGAATGTACTTATTACGCTTGGTAAGCATGGAGTATTTATCAGTGCTGACGGCATTGAGGAAATAGTGCCAGCCTATCATGTAAAAGCAATAGATACCACTGGAGCAGGCGACGCCTTTAATGGCGGAATGTTAGCAGCATTGGCAGAGGGCAAGAGCCTTTTGGAAGCTGTTAAATTTGGTAATGTAGTAGGTGCTCTATCTGTTCAAAAACTTGGTACAACCCCATCTATGCCTACTAGAGAGGAAATAGATGAGTTTATAAAAAACAATTAGAAAGGAGTAAATAATGTTAAGAGGTATTCCAGAGATAATCGGATCCGAACTTTTGAAAGCGCTTGCAGATATGGGCCATGGAGATATATTGGTACTAGCAGACCACTACTATCCCCCATACAGCAAGAGTCCACATGCAGTAAGCGTGCAAGCAAAGGGTACAACGGTGCCACAAATGTTGGATGCTATACTAAAGCTTTTCCCTTTGGATAGTGAGTATGCAGAGCATTCTGTGCTATACATGATTCCAGATGCAGATTCAGGTGTAAAGATGGAAAAGAATCAAGTATGGGACGATGTAAAAGTTGCAGTAGTTTCCAATGGCTATGATGTAAGCACCGTAGGTACCATAGAACGTAGTAAGTTCTATGATATGGCAGGCAGAGCTTTCTGCACTGTATGCACCAGTGAAACACAGCCTTATGGCTGCGTAATTATACAAAAAGGAGTTAAATAAAGTATGAAGAAATTATTATCCATTTTACTAGCATTAGCTCTAGTATGCAGCTTTTGCATCAGTTTTGCTGAGGGTATAGATGGTCAGGGCAAAGAATATGACATCATCTATCTTACCCCATCAACAGCATCTCAGTTCTGGACCTATATTGGTATAGGTATAGAGAACGCACTTAAAGACGCACAAGAAAAATACAATGTAAAGATCAATCTTTCAACAGTAGGTCCTGCTGAAGAAGCTCAGACAGAGGATTATGTTACAGCTTTTGAGCAAGCCATAGCAAAGCAGCCTGATGCAATCATCACAGCTACATTAGCTATAGATGCTACAGTTCCAAAGGCAAAGGAAGCTACAAAGAATGGAATAGTTCTAAACTTCGTAAACTGTGGACTAGGCGTAGGCGATGACGGCGCTCATCAAGAAAACTACAATCAATTCTATTTCTGTTCAAATGACACAATCGGCGAGTTAGCTGGTCAAGCATTTATCGCAGCAATGGAAAAGAAGGGCCTAGCTCTTGACAAGGGTGTTGTAGGCATCAATACCAACGTTGTAAACGAAGCTTTAAATCACAGAGTTGATTCATTCAGAGCTTACCTTACAGAGAAAGCACCTGGCCTAAAGCAGACCGATACATATTACAATGGAAACGTTGTAGAAAAGTCCCAAGCAAATGCTGAAAACATCATTTCTACATACGGAGATGAATTAGTAGGTATGTACTCTGGCAACAACATCACAGGCGATGGCGTTGCATTGGCAGTAAAAGGCGCAGGCCTTGGTAGCAAGATAGTTTCCGTAGCAGTAGACTCTGACGATACAGAGATACAGGCTCTACAAGAAGGCAATCTAGATGCTATTATAGTACAAGATGCATACGCACAGGGCTACAAGGGTATGGAAAATGCAATACTTACACTTATTCTTGGCAAAAACCCAGAAGAAGTAAAGCAAGTTAATTGCCCACCTGTAATCATTACTCCCGACAATATGAACACTGACGAGATGCAAGATCTACTTGATCCTACCAGACTTAAGAAATAAAAAAAATCAGGGGCATGTTACATGCCCCTTTCTCCCAAGGGGGTTAGCGTGAACGATACCATTTTAAAAATTGAGAATATTACAAAGACATATCCTGGAGTTACTGCTCTAAATGATGTGAGCTTTGATATCAAAAAAGGCGAAGTTAGGGCGCTTGTAGGAGAAAACGGCGCTGGCAAGAGCACTCTAATAAAGTGCATAATGGGCGTTGAGCATGCAGACAGCGGTCGAATATTAATGCACTATAATAATGAGTGGATCGAAAATAAAGATGCTCTTGATAGCCAGAGCCATGGCGTGTTTGCAAACTATCAAAATGTAAATATCGCCCCCGAGCTCAGCATTGCAGAAAACTATTTTCTAGGTAGGCAGCCCACCAATAAACTAGGCGCAGTTGATTGGAAAAAAATGAGCAGCTTCAGCCAAAAGATAATTGATAAATTCAACATGAACGTTGATACCAAAGAAAAAATAAAAGATCTACCAATAGCCATGCAGGCCATGGTAACTATAAGCAAGATAGCTGTAAATGACGATATAAGAATAGTAATTTTTGACGAACCCACTGCTCTTTTGGAAAATGAGAAGGTTGAAATACTTTTTAACTTCATAAAGGAGCTAAAAGAAAAGGGCGTAAGCATAATATATATTTCTCACAGACTCGAAGAAATAATGGAGATATGCGATAGCGTAACAATACTAAAAGATGGAAAATATGTTGATACCAAGCCCATAGAGGAAGTAAACAAGGATATGCTTATTTCCATGATGGTGGGTAGACAACTTACAAATATATACAATATAGAGAGATTTCCTAGTGAAACAGAGCTACTTAGAGTAGAGAACTTCAGCGATCATAAGCATTTCAAAAACATCAGTTTCAATGTAAATTCAGGCGAGATACTGGGTTTTGTAGGGCTTGTTGGTGCAGGGCGCAGCGAGCTTATGAAGGCATTATTCGGCGCTGAAAAAAAGCTTAGTGGCAAAACATATATCAAAGGCAAAGAAGTGCAGATCAATCATCCAGGCGATGCCATGACGAATGGTATATGCTTCCTTACAGAAGATAGACGTGCAGATGGACTTGCGCTAAGCCTAAATATAAAAACCAATATCAATATGAGCTCTTATAAAGCAATAAGCAAGCATGGCACATTAAGCCTAAAGAAAGAGACTGATAGAGCCGAAAAGTTCAGCAAGCTTGTAAATGTTAAAACACCAAGCATTATGCAAACAGTGGCAAATCTATCTGGTGGCAACCAACAAAAAGTTGTAATTGCAAAACTGCTGTGTACCAATCCCGACATATTGATATTTGATGAGCCCACAGTAGGTATAGATGTTGGTTCCAAGCATGAAATATACAAGATTATGGAAGAGCTTACAAAGCAGGGCAAGGCAATAATACTTATTTCTTCATACCTGCCAGAGGTAATGGGCTTGTCTGATAGGCTTATAGTTATGTCAAAGGGCGAAATTACAGCCGAATTTAACCACGAAGAGCTTAAAACACTTAAAGAAGAAGATGTGCTTAGAAAGGCGTCTTTGTAACGGAGGAACTATGCAAAACACAGTAAAATCAGGAAAATTTAGCAATCTTATTAAAAAGACGGAGTTCACGCTTAGCGTGATAATCATTCTGCTCTTTGTAATCACCAGCGTATTTACCAAAAACTTCTTTACCCCATACAACCTTACCAACCTACTTAAACAAGGTTCTATAATAGGTGTGCTTGCCATTGCACAAACCCTTATTATAATTACAGGTGGCATAGATATTAGTGGTGGCGCAATTACGGGTCTAAGCTGCATGGTGCTGGCTCTGCTACAAAGAGATACCAATATGAGCTTTTACTCCACATTGATTATAGCAATAGTTGTAAGCGTAGCAGCTGGCTTCCTTAATGGATTTATTATATTCAACTTCAAAGTACCCCCTATGATAGCCACACTTGGCACAAGCACAATAATTAGAGGCGTAGTTAAAATAATAAGCAACGCCCTTACAGTAAGTGGACTTGATGAGAGGATACTAAATATAGGTGATAATAGCCTATTCGATATTATTCCACACCTTGCTCTATTCTGGATAGTAATAGCTATAGTAGTAATATTGGTGCTGCGTTACACAGTATTTGGCAGAAACTTGTATATAATGGGCAGCAATCTTGAAGTTGCAAGACTTAGTGGTATAAAGGTTAGACAAATGACCTACGTAGTATATGCGCTTGCAGGTCTACTATATGCCATAGCTGGAATAATGCTTGCAGCTCGTGTACAAAGCGCATTGCCTACTGGTGGCGAGGGTTACGACATGAACGCCATAGCATCTGCCGTTATAGGTGGCGCATCTCTTGCAGGTGGTCGTGGTGCAGTAAGTGGCACAATACTTGGCACATTGCTCATGACCCTTATAAACAATGCTGGCGTACAATTCGGTCTAAATACCCATGTACTAGAAATAACTAGTGGCGTACTAATAATATTCGCCGTTACCATGGATATGATAAAAACCAGAAAAAAAGCATAGAATTTCTTCTCCATATTTTCCCTCCCTTTTGGGAGGGCTTTTTGTTTATGTATAAGCTTTATAAATTTATCAAAAAATAGTATAATTACAATAAACAAATTATATATTCGGAGGATAATATTGTGAAGAAGCCAAAGATTTTGGTAGTAGGTAGCTTGGTAATGGATCTTATCGCCACATCAAAGCGCTTTGTGAAGGCTGGCGAGACCATACTTGGAGATAGTTTTTCCACAGCTCCAGGAGGTAAGGGTGCCAATCAAGCCTATCAAATGGCAAAGCTTGGTGCTGACGTAAGTTTTTTTGGCAAAGTAGGCTATGACGCATTTGGCGAAGAAATGATACAATCGCTTAAAAACGCTGGAGTCGATACTCACATGATGCTTAAAACTTCAGAAGCAAGCTCAGCAGTAGGCCATATACAAATACAGAAAAACGAAAATGGAACACAGAATAGAATAGTAGTAATTTCTGGCGCAAATATGACTATTCGCCCCGATGAAGTTGAATTTCTTAAAGAAGAAATTGCAAACTATGATTTAGTAGTGCTTCAGCTTGAAATACCTATGCAAATAAACGAACTTGTAGCTGAATATGCCTACAATAAGGGCGTGCCAGTAATGTTAAATCCTGCTCCTTCTGCTCCTTTAAGCAAATCTCTGCTTTCGCATTTAAGCTACATTTCACCCAACGAGTTTGAGGCAGAAGATATAGTCGGATTCCCAGTAAATGATGAAGAAAGCCGTCGCAAAGCAGTACAAAAGCTTCATGACATGGGTGTCAAGAATGTTATAATAACTCTTGGCGAGCATGGCGCAATATTTAGCGATGGCGCTGAAATAGTTATGAGCCACAGCATAAAATGCGATAATGTTCTTGATCCAACAGCTGCAGGCGATAGCTTTATAGGTGCTTTCTGCACAGCTATATGCTCTGGTCTAAGTCCTAAAGAATCACTTTTATTTGCAAACTATACTGCATCTATCACAGTATCAAGGATGGGTGCTCAGCCGAGTTTACCCGACATCAATATGGTGTTGGATAAGATGAAAAGTGGAAATGCAAATAATATTGAAAAATACTTATCGCTAAAATAGGAGACGGCCATGAAAGATTTAGATAAATTTATTGAAACATCACGAGTTGAATTAGAAAATGTACTTAACTATATAGATTCAGAAAAGATACAGCAGGCAGCAGACCTCATAACTAATGCCGAATCAAATGGCAACAGAATTCACATAACAGGCATTGGTAAGCCCTCCCATGTTGCTGAATACGTAGCTTCTCTCATTTCCTCCACAGGCACTCCCACTTACTTCCTACATGGCACAGAAGCTGTGCATGGATCATGTGGTCAGCTTTTGGCTGGTGATGTGGTAATATGTATATCCAATAGTGGAGAGACTGCAGAGCTAAAGGCAACTGCAATGGCTATTCGCAACAATGGATGCAAGATAATCTCCGTTACAGGCAATCCAGAGAGCTGGCTCGCAAAATTTGGCGATGTAAGCCTTTTTGCAGGCGTTAAAAACGAAGGTGGCCCTTTAAACAGAGCTCCACGCACCTCTATTATGGCTGAAATCCTTGTGCTTCAGGCTCTGTCTGTAGTGCTTCAGGCACAAAAGCAGCTTACCCCCGAGCAATACGTACTTCGTCATCCAGGTGGCTCTCTTGGTAAATTGAGAGAGAATGAGAAATAATGCTGTAAAATAAATCTGCACTCAAGTAATTACTTGAGTGCATTTTTAGTTGTAGTTTAAATAAAATAAAATCACCAGCTAAGCCAGTGAGAATAAAAAAATTAGATAATAAATACCTTCTTTGATAAACAATTGCATGTTTGAAAGGCTAAAAAATCAAAGAAAATATATTATATATAGCAAATAACACTTTTAGCTTCTCACACGCTAAATGTAATTGCAAATTTTTCATGTCTTTAATCCAAGATATAGAATAACAACTACATAAATTAATAAAGAAAGACATAGTAAGGATTATATTTTGAATTAAAAAGTGTAAAAATAATATTAGCAGAAGTATGCAAAGATAATATACACATATTAGTGAACACGCCTATCAATATAGGTGTATCCTAGTTTATGGTATAATTATAAAAAGCTCACAAATGACATTTAAAATATATATTAATTTAAAATTCAAATCTAATAATAGGCGATTTTAGTATGGAGAGTATTCATATATATAGCATGTAAGAAAAAAAGGAGAATAGCAAAGTGTATATGACAATAATTTTGAGAGAAAAAACAAGGCATAAAGGAGGACTTTTTTAGAAGTAGTCCACAAAAAAACAGTTAGAAGTCTCATTCAAATATTCTTAATACGCAGCCTATACTATAACATTAAGAGCACAGTGTATACTACCAGCTTATCTGTTGGTTATTATTCTATTATTTTCTTTACATAGTTGTATATTCTTTTATATTTTTCAAACTGCCCGTTATAGTATTTTTTGTTGTTTGTATCAGGATAATATGTACGTAAATTATCTACGTTGTTCTTGTTTATACATATCTTTTCTCCAATTCCGTTTGCTGCTAATATTCCTGCTCCCATAGCAGCAGCTTCAGAGATTTGGCTTACTGATATAGCTTTTCCTAAAATATCTGCTTTGATTTTCATTATTTTATCATATTTTGTGATTGCTCCAGCTGCCAAAAAACCATTAATATCTATTCCAATACTTTTTAGGAGCTCAATATTTAGTTTGATTTCCATTGTTACGCCTTCAATCAAAGCCCTTGAAATCTTGTTCTTTGTACTTGAAAGCTTAAGCCCTATAATAGCTCCTGCTGACTTATCATCATTATATGGGGATCCTGTGCACGTAAAATGCGGTAAAACCAATATATCACTTGGAGTATCGCTCATGTCTTCTATAATTTCATCATATGTTAACCGCACATTATCATTATCATGCTGTTTTCTGTACCAATCTAATATTATGCCTCCAGTATAGTTGCCAGGCAATGTTACATATTTGCCTTGTACCACATGAGGATAACACGGCATTCCCATACTATATAGCTCGGGCATAAAGCTGTCCATCGTGCATACGCAGGTCTCTGTAGTTCCAAGAGAATAATAACATTTATCAGTTTCGTCTCTGCATATTCCAAGTTGACCGCATGGCTGATCATGTCCTCCAACCACTATTGCAATATTCTCTCCCAAATTTAGACTATTTGACAGGTTTTCTTCTATATATCCCGCAATTGTACCAGCCTGCTTTACTTGACTTAACATTGAGCTGTTTATATGAATAGCTTCCAAAATTTCATTTTGCCATTTCAGCGATAATACATTAAAACATCCTGTTCTAGAAGCTAAAGAATAGTCGATTACAGGTTCTAGTCCAAAACAGGAGATAGCATAATCTCCTACACAACAAAATTTCTCTGGTACTTTTTCATATTCATCCAAATTTTCCATTACCCACAGAATCTTTGCAGCACTTACAGAGCTACTTAGAAGTTGACCAGTAATATCATAAAAATTTTTGTTGCCAAAAAAATTATCAATACGATCAGCTTGTTCAACACATCTATTATCATAAGACAGAATAATATTACCCACTGGGTTGTATTTACTATCCAGTGGCACTATCCCCTCTCCTTGACTCGAGAAGGATATAGCAAATATTGCTTCATCTATTATTGAAGCAATATCTTTTACTGACTTAAATATTGAATTTTTTAGTTCTATAGGGTCTATCTCAGCCCAGCCATTTTGTTTTGAAATTATACTATATTCAGCTCTCGTCTTTGCTATGAGATTACCTTCATTATCATAGGCACATGCTTTACATGCCGTTGTACCCAAATCTATTCCAATAACAGCCATATTTATCCCTTCACAGCTCCACTTATCAATCCACTTACAAACTGCTTCTGAACAAGAGTATAGAACACTATCATAGGCAGTGTAATAATTACAAGTATGGCAAATAATGCTCCTGGTTTGCTGAATGTAGAGCCTGAATATTGCATGGGCATAAGTGTAAGTGTTTTCATTTTGATATCACTCATAGTAACCAATGCCAAGAAAAATTCATTCCAAGATGTCAAAAA
Source organism: Eubacteriales bacterium (assembly GCA_034180455.1). Taxonomy (GTDB): domain Bacteria; phylum Bacillota; class Clostridia; order Christensenellales; family Aristaeellaceae; genus JAAZPT01. Next base: position 36,807 of record JAXFOG010000031.1, on the reverse strand, counting down.
TTGCCATATTACAATTACTATTATTCCTGGTCTCATTATTGGAGCCACTATCCTGAAACACAGTCTCCAATAGCCACACCCGTCAACAGTAGCTGCTTCCTCCAGCTCCATAGGGAACGAATCCATAAAACCCTTTAATATTACTATAGCAAACGGTATTCCAAGCGCAGTATATGGAAAAATGAGCCCTTGATATTTATTCAGCCAATTAAGTTCTGCGTTTATCTGAGTGAGAGGAATGACAAGAGCGCTTATAGGTACCATAAGAGTAAGAACAAGCATATTATATATAAATTTTTTATGCTTTATTTCTTTTCTTGATAATCCAAATGTAGCCATAAGGGCAAATAGCGTTACCAGTATAACCGTAGAAACAGTAGTAACAATGCTCGATAAAAAGTTCCACTCTAATGCTACATCATTAAATACCGTTTGATAATTGGAAATTACAAATGGAGCTTTTAATAAAACAGGCTCAAAAGCATTCTCTGGAGTTCTGAATGACATGCTTACCATATAAATCAATGGGATCATCCAAAAAACAGCAATGATCAGCAGAAGTAATTTCCAAAGTAATTGATGTTTGTTTCGCTTCATTTTATTCTTTGTCTCCTTTACCCATAAAATTTCCAGATCCCAATATCAATACCTGAGCGATAGTCAATATTAGAGCTATAACAAGTATCAACACAGAGAGAGCCGAAGCATATCCCATTTTTTGAATTTGAAATCCACTTTTAAAAATATATGTTCCAGGCATCTGCGAAGCATTATTCGGTCCTCCGTTTGTCATTTGATATACTAAAGCAAATGTTTGTAACGAACCTATAACTCCGAGCATTATCAAAGACTTGTGCGTAGCAGACAGAAGTGGAAGATAAATTGAAATAATTTTTCTATATTTGGAAGCTCCATCAATATCTGATGCTTCCTTTATCTCCTGTGGGATTTGAGATATGCCAGCTATATACAGCACCATTGACCAGCCTGTCCATTCCCATATATTGACAACAATTATAGCGAATATTGCTGTCTTGGTATTTCCAAGCCAGTTTAACACCCCTTTATATCCCATTTTATAAAAAAAATTTGTAATCAAACCTTGGTAAGGAGAAAATAAACTTTTAAAAAGTATAGCTATAGCAACAACTGATGTTACAACTGGAATAAAGAATATTGTTCTATAAAATCCCTTTCCACTTTCTAGGTTTTCCTCAATAGCATACGCCAAAAGAAAACCAATTATCATTTGAACTGATACAGTTATAATGATCCAATAAAAACTGTTTTTTAATGTAATTCCAAAAACTTTATCTTTAAAGAGCTGTTCATAATTTTGAAATCCTACGTAGTTCATATTTGATAGTGTAGACCAATCAAATAAGCTACCATAAAGTATAAAAACAACCGGGTATGCTATAAACATTAAGAAGAATATTATTGCAGGGGCTAAAAATAATCTGGCAGAAAATTTGTTGTTAAAAATATGCCTGTTGTTGTGCATAGTTTTTTTATTCATAACATACCTCTTTTCCAATATAAAAATAATTCAATATGACGCCGATACAAGCTCGGCGTCATACTTTTATAAAATATTACTTGCCTAAAACTTTATCCTGAGTTTCTTGCATACGCTTCAAGGCTTCCATAGGCTCTATTTCGCCTGCTGCCACACCTTGCAGAACATTCTGTAGTTCAGCCTCTATTTCAGGACTGGCAATTCTCTGGTTCTTTGCTGAGTCCAGCTTATCAGAATATGCTTTTATCTGATCAGTAATAGAAGGATCCACATTCTCAGGACTAATTCCCTTAAATGCTGGTAGATTGTTTAAATCGTTAATTGCAGTTTGATTACCTACACCAGCTGCAAATGAGGACAATAGCTTCCATGCTTCTTCAGGATGCTCACAGTTCTTGCTTATTCCATAGCCGAAGTCCATACCACCTATTGCTGGTGATGCTGTCGCATTCTCATCAATTGGAGGTAGGTAGAAGTTTGCAAAACTCCAATCTTCTACAAGCGGAACTGCATCGGGAGCTGTTTTTTCTTGGAACCACCATGAACCAAGAGCCATCATACCTATCTTTCCTGCTGTAAACAGGCTTACGCCATCGGGATAAGCATTGTTTGAAAGGGCTCCAACTTGCATAATTCCATCATCAAACATGCTCTTATAAGCTTCCATTGCTTTAAGAAGATGCTCATCTGTCCATTTGCCACTTCCGTCTTGTGCAGCATAGATCTGATCGCCATACTGAGTTGCCAACATTGTATACACATTTACATGTTGCCATCCGTCAGCTCCACCGAAATACAAAGGAGCATAGCCATTCTCAGTTAGCTTTGCAGATACATCTACAAGCTCCTGCCATGTGGTAGGTACGTTTAAACCTAGCTCAGCAAATATTTTTGTATTGTAAAAAATATTTATTATCTGGCTCTCAATAGGAATAATATACACACTCTTATCACCATCAGGATTGCCAAGACGCATCTGGCTTGCATTTATGCCATAAATCTTTTCTTCCCAATTTTCTCCCCAGGTCTTTTCTGCATAGGGAGATAGATCAATAAGATAATCACGATACTGCTGTGTAAGTGAGCCAGGTTGAAGTCCCAATACATCTCCTAGATTATTTGCTCCAGCTCCAGCAGCAAGAGCAGCTAAATACTCTGGATTATAGTTGTAATTGGTATAGTTTACTTTAATGTCCGAGTTCTCCGCTTCAAAAGCAGTAATCATCTTCTCCATAGTACGAGGAATGGGACTCCATGTCCAAATGCTTACTTCCGTTTCAGCAAATGCTGTTGCCATTCCAAGCACCATTACCATGGCTAAGAATAGAGCTAAAAGTTTTTTCATTTTGTGACCTCCAAATATATTTTTATTTAGATAAACTAAATAATATTCTTATTTATCCAAGAACATTTGAACTTCATCAGGGCTTAGATCCTGAATTGGCTCACTTAAGTGTTCTGCAAAAAACAACACTTGCGCAATAGCTTCTGCTGCTTCGACTTTATTCATGGCATCCATTACATCTTTACCTACCACCAAAATTCCATGATTTCCAAGCAAAACAATATCATGTTTCTTTACATATTCTTCAGCAACATCAAATATTTCAGTGGTTCCTGGTCTTCCATATGGCGCACATGGTATGACTTTAAAATTACCTATCATTTCTGGATATGCTTTGCTCTCAATACTTTTTCCGCAAAGAGAGTATGCTGTAAGCATTTTGGGATGGCAATGTACCACTCCATAACAATCAGGTCTTGTTTCATATGCCCTAGTGTGTAAAAGCATTTCTGAAGATGGTGATTTCAAACCTGCAACCTGCTTATGAGTTTTTTCATCTATTACACAAATTAGTTCCTCTGTCAGAAAAGCTTTATTGGTGCTAGTAGGAGTAATATATATATATCCATCTCGACGAATTGAAACATTTCCTTCATAAGCATTTACCAATCCACGTTTGTCCAGTCTGTCACAAACAACTAGCAGTTCTTTTATTGCACTTAAGTCAATCATATTTGATCCTCCATGTTTTTATTTAATTTCTCAAAGGCATACTCTTTCTTTTCATTCCATTTATCTGTCTCTTGAGGCAAATATTCATAAAATTCAAAAGAGTTTGCGCTTAGATCTCTTATTTCATCAATTCCTTTTAATTCTCCTAATGCAAGTAGCTGTGTAAGTGCATTACCTACCTGTGAAGCATTTGCCATGCCTGCATATACTGTTTTACCTGTAGAATCTGCTATCAGCTGATTAAGGAATTTGTTTCTTGATCCTCCGTTTACAATATATATCTTGTTTATAGAGCACTTTGATATTCTCTCTAGCTTATCTACAGTATCACTTACCTTTAGAGCAATGCTTTCAAATATGCAGTTCAGTAATTGCGCGTCTGTATTAAGCAGTTTCTGACCTGTGTCGCTAAGATAGCTGTTTATAGATTTGCTCATATCTATATAAGGTTTATTAAATATATCGGATTCCAAGTCTATATAGCTGCTATTGTTTTTCACCCCTGCGCTCATATTATACAGCTGATCATAGGTGTAATTTTTATTTTGCGTTTTCCATATAGCAGTTAATGAGTTTAAAAATGAAAATGCAGGAAAATCTTTATATATAAGATTCTTATTGCAAATGCCTCCAGTATTCTTAAGCCCATATTTATAATGTTCGTCACTAAGACCAATATACTCCGTTTCAATACCCATATTGATGTTGCTTCCTGATCCTATATACACAGAATGTTCATCAAAATTAGGTATCGCTGTTACTGCGGAAGCAGTATCATGGGAACATGTCGCTACAACGGCTGTTTTGCCTTCCATGCCTGTTTGAGTTGTAATGCTTTTGTCAATAACACCCTTTATTGTGCCAGGATTTACTATTTTGCCTAAAAAATTTGTAGGAATACCCAGTTTATTAAGCATATCATAATTCCAATCGCTAAGACTGTTGTTTAATAATGCTGATGTCCCAGCAATTGATAACTCAGTGCTGATCTCTCCTGACAAAAAATAACTAAGCAAGTCTGGCAAAAACATCATGTGCTCCATTGAATCAAAATGGGCATAATCCATTTTTGCAAATGTGAATAAATGAGGCAGTGAGTATGTCCTATTTGGTTGACAACCAGTCTGCATAAATATCTCTTTTTTGTCTAATATGCTATAAATTTCATTAAGAGCATTTTTAAAGATTATGTCTTTATAATGAAATACAGGTTCAGCCAGAAGCCCTTGCTTATTCAAAAATCCAAACGATGCTCCAAATGTATCTATTCCTATCGAATCAGGATTTTTTTTCGAAAAAATACTTAGTCCCTTAATGATATCATTGTATATTGAAAACACATTCCAATAGATATGAGAAAATATATTTACAGGTGTATTTTGAAAATCATATTGTGCTTCGCTTACAATTCTGCTTCCATCATAGATAAAGCCTGTCATTTTGCCGCTGCTTGCACCAATATCCGCAGCTACTATATATTTTTTATTCAATATGGTTCCTCCAACCTTTATTGTTTAATCTTTTCTTCTTCAATAGCTACATTGGATTTTTCCAAAAGATTTTCAACTTTTTCCTTGTTGTTAACAATATACATCATATACAGACAGTCTATAATAACAAACATAGCTGCAGTTTCGCATGATGGCTCAAAGCTGTTTATTGAGCTCTGGCTTGCTACCGCTTTCAGGGTATAATCAGCATAATCCTCCATTGGCGAATCTGAATATCCGGTGAAAAGCACCGTACAGGCCCCATTTTCTTTAGCTCTCTTCAAGCTTGAAAATACACTCTTGCTTCTTCCAAATGTGCTTATTCCTATAACCATATCATCTTCCGATGCCAAAGCACTTGCAACGGCTTCAATATGAGGATCGTTATATGTAATGCATCTTACACCTAGCCTGTAAAATCTGTTACTGAATGCCTCAGCAACAATATATGATCTGCCCTGTCCTATAATATGCACCGCTCTTGACGAGCATATTTTATCTAAAACGGCTCTTAATATATCTGGCTCAATCTGAGAAAGCGTTTCTCTAAGAGCATTAATATTGTTTGCAAAAACCTTGTCGCACAATTTATCTATCGAATCGCACTCCGATATATCGTTGTACACCATCGCAGAATTATTTGTTTCATTCTCGCTAATAAGCAGATTGTTACAAAAATCTCTGTACGACTCAAATCCTATGTTCTTTGCAAATCGTGAAACCGTAGGTTTGCTAACATTACAAGAATATGCTAAATCCTGGATTGTCATCATAGGAACATTTTGACTGTTGTGAATTACAAAGTCTGCAATAATCCTTTCTGATGATGTAAGGGTATTTAATTTAAATTTTAAATCTACTATTACACTGTTCTTGCTCATTAGAACTCCGACAATTGCAACTTTTTCTCAATATATTTGCTCAACCTATCCTGTACAAATTTAGGCATATCAAGTATATGAAGTGGTTCTTTAAACCAATCTCCTTGAATTTTATACTTCTCGCAGAACTCGCTGATAGTCGCGTAATAAATCTGGAAATACTCAGTCCCGACATTAAATTTATTTATTCCTTTCTTAAATGCCAGTTTAAGTTGTTCGTCTGGTATTCCACTTCCCCCATGCAATACTAATGGGGTATCTGTCGCGGCATTTATCTGCTCAAGACGATTCAGATCCAGTTTTGGTGTTTGCTTGTACATGCCATGCGCGCTACCTATCGCTATTGCCAGTGAAGTAACTTGTGTTTGCTCACAAAAGCTCTTTGCTACATCAGGCTTTGTGTACAAATCAGTATTGCTGTCATCATCTACATTCGCAAATCCTACATGTCCTATCTCCGCCTCTACATCACAGTCAAAAACTCTTGCAATCTCAACAACTCTTTTAGTGTTTTGAATATTTTCTTCCAAACTCAGTTTTGAACCATCATACATAACAGAGCAAAAACCATTTTTCATAGCGTTAGCAATATATGAAAAATCATAGCAATGATCCAAATGCAATGCTATAGGAGCATTAATTTGTTCAATTACGCTTTTATAAATGCCACTAAATGATGTAGGATGACAATCATTCAAATCTATACAGGTGGCAGGATCTACCATAGCTATTGCGGGTATTCCTGTTTTCTTTGAAGCAACAGCGATTGCATATACCATGTTATAATCTATGCACTCAAAAGCAATTACTGCAGTATTTTTTTCTTCTGCAAGTTTTAAAGCTTCCCTTACTTTCAATGCCATATCAACACTTCCTTTTATCTTTTAGAAAAAAAGTTTCATAAATTAAAATACTATGTAACTAAGTTTAATTATATATTATTTTATCAATATGTCAATACCTTTTTATCATTTTTCAAAAAATATTTTCCTAATATTGCATATTTATGTCTAATGGTGTTTGATTGTTCTCGTTTGTTTTATTTTTATAATAATTCTCTTCTCCTATCATTGGCTCCCCTTGCACAAATAAGATTGTCTAGTGTATAATCTATCTTATTAAAGTTATAAGGAGCACACATGAAAGCTTTAAAAAGATTAATTATATTTCTAAGCCTTATTTGCCTATTGTTTTCTTCTGCTTATGCAGAGCAACGCGTGTTTATTGCACCGGAAGAATCAAGACTCGATAATTCCAAGGAGCTTATGCACATATATGTGCTTGATCTTATAGGAGCCGACTGCATGCTTATTCGCTATAAGGATAAAAATATGCTAGTTGACCTTGGCAAAAGCAATCAGTTTTACGCTCTAAATGCTCTTTTGCAAAATCAAAATATCAAGGATGTATCAGTATTTAATTCCCACCCTCACAAGGATCATATAGGTGGCATATTTGACCTTATAGACAACTACAAGGTTACAAAGTTTTATACTGGTTTCCCAGAATTTGTAGAAGATTCTCCTGTACAGGCAAAGGCACTACGCAAGCTTAGCGATCATAATATTCCCATACAAACAGTACATGATGGCGATAGCATTTCGTTTGATGAAGACATCAACATGAAGGTTTTGCAAAATGGCGATATAAAAAACACAAATGAGAAATCAGCAATGCTACATATTACCTATGGTGAAGCAAAGCTGTTGCTTACTGGCGATATCAGCTGGAATAGTCAGGGCTTCTATGCACAAAAATATGGAAAAGAGCTTGATTCCGATATTATGAAGGCTCCCCATCACGCTCGTGAAAATTTGCGTCCACAATTTTTGTCATCAATTACACCTGAATTCGTGTTCATAACCAACAGCACAAAGGGTACAAAGGATATGAAGCATACTCTCAAAAAGAATCATATACCTTTCCTATACGCTCGCAAGGGCATAATACATATAGCAACAGACGGCACAACTTGGTATGTTGAACAACTAGGTAAAACAGAAGAATAAAGCGATTATAAAAATCGACCTAAGGAATTAGATCTCCAAAGGTCGATTTTTTATATTAATTTTTTCTTGTTTTTCTATGTACTAATCCAGCGAGTATTATTATAGATATTCCCATAATGGCAAAATATAGAGCTATATTTTCATTATCACCTGTTTGCGGCACAACTATCTTTGGTTTGTTGTCTTCAGTATAAGGACTGCCTTTGTAATTCACATCATAGTTGTTAAGCAAGCTCTTTACCATATCTTTCTTATGAGGTATATCTGAATCACTGCTAAACTTTAAATTAGTATATTCCTGATAGTTATCAGGTGGATAATGCAAGCCCGATTCTGACCTATTGCCTTTAAATAATGTTGTGTTGTCAATCGTTAAATTTTTGTATGCCTTTTTCTTGAAGTCGGCAGGAAATTGATCATGATTGTCTTGACCTTCTAAATCATAAGAATAAGGTATGGTATAAATTGCTCCACCTTGTCCAACATCACATATGTTTGATATGAATTTGTTTTTGTCCAGCACTTCTACTTTAACATCTTTAATACCAATAATTTTCCCTTGCCTATCCCTAGTAACACCGTTAATTCCAATTGCGCCACCCGAGCCAAATGCATAATTCTCTTTAAAAGTTGATCCTTTGATGCTAGTTTTGTTATATATAACTTCTATTGATCCACCCACTCCAGAAAAATGTGGATTTTTTTGGTCATCTTGTGGCATAAGCAATGCCTTGTTTTTTGAAAAAGTGCTCTTGTTAACCTCCATTGGAAAAGCTGTAAAGATTGCGCCACCCATAAATGCTTCATTTTCATCAAAATTTGTTTCTTCAACCTTTATATTTGTTAAATTAGCATCTACATTGTCTGTTCCTGCACTTGCAACTCCTCCACCATATGCAGCCTGGTTTTTTGCAAATTTACATTGTGATAAATTCAGTTTTGCGTTCATACCAAGATAAACGCCACCACCAAATTGATTGGAAAAGTTATTGTTAAATAATGTATTTGAAATATTTGTTGTCCCTTTATTATTATGATCTACCAAAATTGCTCCTCCACCTGATCCAGAGCCATTTTCAGTAAATTTTGAGTCCTTAATACTGCTATCTTTTTCTTTTATAAATATCGCTCCACCTTGTTGGGCTGCCTGATTTTGATTAAATGTATCGTTACTTGATTTAACTCCTTTAGAAGCATAAATTGCTCCGCCTTGTTTGGTTGCTAGGTTTTTAGTAAATATAGTATTGCTCGAATTAAGTTCTTTAGCGGCAAATATTGCTCCACCCCATAAAGACTGATTGTTTTCAAAAGTTGTTTTATCTAAATTATTTAAATTGTTTGATGCATAGATTGCTCCACCAGTTCTTGCCCGGTTTCCTTTAAATGTAGCATTTTTTATAGTTGCATTTGATCTTGAGCCAACTAGAACAGCACCACCTGTTTTTTTTGCCTGATTGTTTTCAAAGCTTCCACCTGTTATATTCAATTCACCATAGGCAGCTATGGCTCCACCATCGCTTGTATTAGATTTATTATTTTTAAAGATACCACCTTTAATATTTACTGTGGTACCATTATATGCTTGTATTACTCCACCTTGTTGATTTGAATTATTATTTTGAATAACGGCTCCATCTTCCACATTAAGTGTGCCACCTGTTATATATATAGCTGGGCCATCATAGCTAGGAGCATCTGCAAAATTTTGAATAGTTGTTCCTTTACCTATGGTTACATTACCATTGTTTGATACAAATAGGCATTGCCCTTTATTGTTTCCATCTAATATTACATTGTCTATATGCATCTCTGCATCTGTTTGAATAGCAATAAAAGGACCTTCTCCTCCTTCTGTAAATTTAAAAGGTCCTCCCTCTCCAGATGTCAGCCTAATTTTATTATTGCTTCTATACGTGCTAGGCTCTGTTTTCACCACGTCTTTATTTACATATATTGTATATAAGCTGTCTTTATCATTTATGTCCATTGCCATTACAGCATCTGTAAACTTATCATAGTCGCCAATTTTGCTCTCAGCCCCACCCGATTTTTTTGTTAGAGTGAAATTCTTAGGGTTAGCTCCCCTCAATAGCTGGTTTTTAGCTGAGATAGTTTTTTCACCTGTGCTTACTGCTCCCATATTTCCAGCTAATTCTGGCTTTGTTTGTTCAACATTACTAGCCATAACGTTCATAGGCAACACAAATATACCTATAAGTAATATGGAAATTATTATCATTTTAACCCTATTCATTTAATATTCTCCTTTTTTAATAAAAATTGACAACATACCATATGTTTATAAAAAAAGCTATTCTAATTAATACTAAATATATAAATATTCTTGTATTAATATTATAGATTAATTTAATATTACCACTTGTATATGTGAATTATATCATACAATATTATATGTCACAAAGATTATTTTTAATATGTATTTATTAAATAAATACATATTACTTCAATAGCAATCAGAAGCACAAGTTGCACCTCGCATGAAGTTAGCAACTTCCCTTCATCCAAAATGTTTCTGGATTTTTTACAAATAATTATATATAATTAACTTAGCTTTCCATCGATCACATGTAGTGGAGAATGAAAACAAATTGATTAAAATATAGATTTTCAAATCAAATATATCTAATGCCAAAAATCTACATCACTTTTATTATTTAAAACATTTATAGTAATTATCTAAATATATAAGCTTAAGGGCATAAATGGGGGCAAAGAAGATGAAAAAATTTAATTCGCTTGCAAAGAAATCCACTATCCTAATTTTGGTACTATCAGTGTTGATATCATTGTCGGGTTGCTCAAGTCCAGATAACAAAACTGAATTACAAACACCGGCTACGGAGGAATCAAATTATCCAAAAGTTGATATAAGTACGGAGGCTCCAAGTACTGATAATGCAGATGTTGAAAATAAAGATGAAGCCAAGGCCTCTGTAAGCGATACAACAATTACAGAAAATGTAGCTCAAGAAATAGATGAGGAAGTACTCCTTACTCCTACACAGCTAAATACCGTTAATATGCTTAATTACATGACTGCACTTACTCAAAATGTTACAGAAGAGCGCAAGAGTCAGTTGTTTCTAGAAAAAGCTTATAATTCTTTTGATAATCTATATCCAAATTCTGTTGATATCAAAACACAGTCCCAAATCACAAATCTTATGGATACTATAAACGATTACCGTATGATATCTGTAAAGCGTGATCGTTTGGAGTTTATTTATGAGAATAATAAGGCACAAGCGCTAAGACAAGCTATTCCTAACCCAATTGCTTTACTAAGTGCTGTTCAATCGGGTAGTCCTATGAAGATTGCAGCATCTGTTCTTTACATGGCTGTTGACTCTGTTTCCAGCTATCAATCTGCTTCATCACAAGCTGATATGCAATTTATAAAGGATGGCTGGCAATTAGATGATGCAGAGTCAGATGCCCTTCACAGCAGTACAAAAAATGCCCTTACATATATGTTTGAAATGGTAAGAACCTATGATTTACCTGGCGACTATGCACTTAGTAGATCTTCTGTTGAAGACTTTATTACATGGTCAAACAGACCTGATTCACAGCTTGTAAATAAAATAGCATGGTTTGAATCGCATCAAAATATGTACAAAAAATTTGGACCATACTGGCTCGCTTTGGCAAAGTGCTACTATAATTCTGGTGAATATGCTAAATGTCTACAGTCAATAAGCGAGTACGAAAGAATTACCACACGTATATTTAGGCAGAACCTTGACTATGCAGAAGTGCTACCAATGGTAATTGTCTCTGCAAAAGAAACAATGAACAAGGAAGACTATATTAAAACTGCTGGAAAATATTGCCAACTTATTCTTTCCAACTCAAAAGACTCCAATTGGAGCATACGTTATTTTACTGCTCAGATCTATCTTGATTTGTACGCTCAAACTAATAATTCTGCATATCTAGATAATGCTTACAATATTATTTTTAACAATGTAAATGAGCTAGTTAGCGCTCAACGTGAATTGAATGCATCATACTTGCTACCAGTTAAAGAAACAAAGGCAGAAAAAGGTGCAACAAAGCGTGAAAAAGATGAAATTAATCAGTACAACAAGATAATTAAAGAAGAGCGAAAAACAGCTCTCCCTCCAGTAAATGAAGCCTTATACCTTAATTGTGATCTATTGTTTTCTTTAGCAGAAAAGCGAGATATCGATACAGATGAAAAAGTAAGAATAGAATCAATTATCCATGAAAATGGAAATAAGATTTTCCTATCTGATGCTCTTGATCAAAAGTTCTGGTTTAACAGTAAAAATGAAATCGATCAAGACTCAATAAGTGTTGATTTTGATGGGAAAAAGTTTATTATTCCAGTAAGCTATGTTACAGATCGCTCGTTGATAACCGTTACAGTGTCTGATGATAATAAAAATAATATATTTGAAGACTGGCATATAGTTAATGTAGATAGGCCAAAAGATGGAAGCCTCTCTGAATTTAAAGTTGCTTATGAAAGCGATGGTGCCAAGACATATAAGTATACTCCTGGTGAATTAGTTACTATAAAAGTCATTCCCCTTGCTGAAAATCCATATAAATATCTTGAGTTCCAATATGATGTTATTGCAGTAAAGAATCTATATTTGTTTGACGGAATAAAGTTTGAAAGGAAAAATCGTTGATTAAACGCATTCTTGCCACGATAATAGCAATATTTTTGTTTGCGTCATCTATCGCATTTGCCTGTGATGAAAATCAAACAAATTTCTACATTACTCAGATGCTTTTTGGTGCAAGAGCATTTGGTCGCACCTCAGATTATAAAGTTAAATCTCTCCTAAACGGACTATATTTATGTAGCCTACAAGCCGATGGTAAAGGGCAAGATAAGCTTGATTTTCTCCACTTGCAAGGCGTAGGAGGGCTCCCTGCATTTTCAGATTTGAACATCAAAGGCAACGAGCTTTTTAGCTGCGCTCATGATAGTTGGGAACGTGAATATTCCTCAAAAAAGCTTAATAGAAAAAAAGTGCTTCAAAGCACTGTGAATACAGTATTTGATTTTGGATTGCTAAACAAATGGTTTGGCGCAGAAAGTGGCAAATGTAATAGCTTTGCTGCTATACTTTATTATTCTCATATACTTGCCGATTACTTGGCAGATGATCCCATCAACACTCAAGCAACAATAGACGGCAAAGAAATATCTGCTTATTCTGGCGCAGCTGCTACCATAGTAAATGGTGGCGTTCCATCGTTTTCTGCAGATCAAAAAGCGATTACCACTTCATTTTTGAAGTATAGCGAGCTTGATAGTTTAGGAAGAGCTGGCTTTGTTTTTGCCAATATTGGCCCCGATATTCTTCCACCACCTATGTCAAGAGCTATTATAGGCATGATAAAGCCATCTGGTTGGAATCAAAATAGATATGATGGTATTGTAAATTCAAGTCCCTCATATCTATTTAATCGATGCCATTTGCTTGCTCATTCTCTAGGTGGACTTGATGAAGAAATAAATCTTGTAACTGGTACAAGATACTTTAATATAAACGGTATGAAGCCATTTGAAGACCAAGTATTAAACTATGTTGTAGAAACTGGCAATCATGTTTTATATCGTGCAACTCCTATATTCAAAGGAGACAACAAACTATGCTCTGGCGTGCAAATAGAGGCCTATTCTGTCGAGGATAAGGGCGCTGGTATTTGTTTCAACATCTATTCTTATAATGTTCAACCAGGAGTTGCTTTGAATTATATCACTGGCAACAATAGTCTTTCAGATATAACCTTTAACTCAGATGATTTTTTGCCTTTTGTAACAAATTTTCCTAGTGAGCAAAATCCCGATTTAATCTACGAAATGATCAAGCACTTTAATATACTATTTGAGGAGCAGAAAAATTCATCAACCTACACTTCAATGATAAATCAAATCAGTTCATTGGCCAATGAAGCCAGAGCAGTAAATACGTTTAGTGACAAGCCTGCTCAATGCTATCTAGCTTTGAAAAAGTACGAGTATAAAGTTTTTGATGTTTTAAAAGCCTATCTTCCCCTACTGCTTCAAAAAGAAGAATTCTTTTCTTCTGCATTTAATTGATAATTTCGTTTCCCACAACAAAATTACATAGAATAGGGTAAATTAAAAACCCTTGTATATTTACAAGGGCTTCTGTAATAAAATATTGGATGGTGCGGGAAACAGGACTTGAACCTGCATGAGTTTGACCTCACTAGAACCTGAATCTAGCGCGTCTGCCAATTCCGCCATTCCCGCGAGACGCTATTTATTATACATGGTTTTCTGCAAAAATCAAGCAAAAGTGCTGCAAAAAAACAGCACTTTTGCCAATTTTTATTTGTTTGCTGCTTCCTTTACTGCCTTTTTCTTGTAATAATCTTCCACTGCAGCAGCGATTGCTTCTTCAGCCAGTACGGAGCAATGGATCTTATGTTGTGGTAGACCATCCAGAGCCTCTACAACAGCTTTGTTGCTTAGCTTTTTAGCCTCATCTACATGCTTTCCCTTTATCATCTCGGTAGCCATAGAGCTGGCTGCAATTGCAGATCCACATCCAAATGTAAAGAACTTGCAATCCTCAATAATGCCATCATCATTTACCTTGAGATATATGCGCATAATGTCTCCACACTTTGCGTTGCCCACTTCGCCAATTCCATCAGCGTTCTCTATCTCTCCTACATTTCTTGGATGACGAAAATGATCAAAAACTTTCTCACTGTATAACATATTCTTTTAATCCCCTTTCAAGATCTTTCCATACTGGACTAAACTGTCTTATTTTATCAATAACTTTCGGAACTTCCTGTATAATATAGTCTGCTTCTTCCTCAGTAGTGTATTCGCTCAAAGATATTCTTAGCGATCCATGAGCTATCTCGTGAGGCCTACCTAGTGCCATAATTACATGGCTAGGATCAAGAGATCCACTTGTGCATGCAGAGCCTGAACTTACGCAAATACCTGCATCGTCCAAATATAGCAGCATGCCCTCGCCCTCTATTCCTTCAAAGCACATATTCAATATGCTTGGAACTCTTTTATCTTTATCGCCATTCAATATGCTGTGTGGTACTTTAAGCAGAGCATTCTGTATCTTATCGCGTAGTTTGCGAACTCTTTCGCTTCTTTCTGGTAGCTTACTCAAGCATTCATCAAGTGCAGCCACCATAGCGCATATTCCAGCCACATTCTCTGTGCCAGCGCGCCTACGATTTTCTTGTGCACCACCATAAATTAAAGGCTTTATTGGCACTCCCTTGCGAACGTACAAAGCGCCAACACCCTTTGGTCCATGGAATTTATGGCCAGATAAGCTTAGCATATCTATCTTTGTCTCATCTATATTTATTGGCAAATGGCCAACTGCCTGCACTGCATCCGTGTGGAAGTACACACCCTCATGCTTCTTGGTAATTTCAGCAAGCTCATTTATCGGCTGAATAGTACCTATCTCATTATTAACATACATTATAGTAACAAGACATGTGTCTGGGCGAATTGCCTTTTCCAAGTCTTCTGGACGAACTACGCCATTTTCATAGCATGGCAGATATGTTACTTCAAAGCCAAAATCAGCTTTAAGATGATCTAGACAATGCAGAACAGCATGATGCTCAAATACTGAAGTAATAATATGCTTTTTGCCCTTCTTCATGCCATACAATGCCATACTCATAATGGCCTGATTGTCGCTTTCGCTACCTCCAGAAGTAAAGTGCAATTCCTTTGCCGAGCAACCTAGTAACTCTGCCATTTTTTCTCTGGCATTCTCAAGCTCTGTCTTTGCAAGCTGACCTATCTCATAAAGACTTGATGGGTTGCCATAATATTTTTTAAGATGATCTGTCATTACCTCCAATGATTTTGGAGACATAGCCGTAGTTGCGGCGTTATCTGCATATACTCTCATCATCTTTATCCTTTCGTATCAAATATATATTTTTTTCTTCCGAGCTTAGTAAATCTTGCAGGCTTAGTCCATAAAAGAAATCATTTACAACCTTGTCTAGCCCTTCCCAAAGTGGCATTGCCAAACAATCTTTTTCGCAGCTGCTATTTTTGCCCCCACTGCATTCCACAGTAGTGATCCCTCCTTGGCTAACTGTCAGTATATCGCCTACATTAAGGTTTTTTGGCTCATCTGCCAATCTATAACCTCCCAGCTTGCCTCTAGTGCTCTTAATAAGCCCCTTATTTGTCAAGGCTCCAGCGATACACTCCAAATATTTCAATGAAATATTCTGCCTTTCAGCTATGCTCTTCAGCGGTAGGTAACCTTCAGCTTGATTCTGCGCCATATCTATCATAAGGCGTATGGCATATCTGCCCTTTGTAGAAATAAGCATTTCAGTTTCTCCTTTCGCTTTTTGCTTAACTCAGCGTTTATATAATATATCATAATTCCTACTATGTCAATAGGAATTAAAGATTTTATACATTTGCTTTAAAGTGTATTAAAACTTACTATGTTAAAAAAACTCAAATATAAATAAAATGCTTATAAAAATAATGCATGATTTAAAAGATCACACATTATTGTATGGATTTTTTTATTTATCATAAGATAAATCTTTTGAAAAAGATCAAAAATATTTTTTTCTTAACTATTAAATTAATATTCTGTTTTTAGAATATCGTATGAGTTTTAAAAATCCCTAGCGCGTTTACGCTAGGGACTTTCTTATTTCTTAAATTGTTCTTTATTATAGTCTTCCACAACACATTTGTCTTGCTGCTGGAATGGAGCTAGTACAGACACCATCTTTATAGGCTCATCATAGTTGTTTACCACATAATGCACCTCGTTTGGTTCAATATGGATAAAATCGCCTTCTTTTAGCGTATGGCATACGCCATCTACCACAATGTCCACCTTGCCACTCAATATAAAGAAATTTTCTTCCATAACTTCGTGATAATGAGGGTCAAAGTCCTGCTTTGGCTGAAATTGCACTACTGCAAAATTGGCTCTTGGGCCTTTCATAAGATATTTTGGGCCACTGTCTCCAAAGCGATATTCTTTTTCATTTTCGTTCAGTGTAAACATTTTTCCTCCTATATTCCAGGTGCTATCCACATATGCTTTGTAAGGCCTTCATCTGCCAATTTAAGCTGTTGCTCATACACCTTGCGCCATTTTGTATATATTTCGCTATAAATTTTTGTATTTTCAATATTTGGCTTGAATGTTTTTTCTATCTTGCAGAATTTTTTGCCTGCTTCGCTTAGGTTACTATATATGCCTGCTCCAACTCCTGCCAGCATAGCGCATCCTAAAGCCGTACTCTCTTTAACAACTGGCACATCCACTTCCATACCTAGAACATCTGCCACTATCCGACACCATAAATCGCTCTTGCTTGCACCGTTTGCAAAAATTATCTTATTAGGTTTTTTCCCGGTTGATTCAAAAACTAGATTCAGATGTCCACGAGTTACAAGAGCTGCATTTTCCATAATTGCTCTGTAGAAAGTGTATTTGTTGTGTTCCTCACTGTTAAAGCTAAAATTGATAAATGATGGTGCAGCGTGTCTCCAGTTTATGAAGTTCATTACATCACTGAATGTACACATAAGTCCATTGCACCCTGCTGGCACCTTCTCGGCCTCTTTATTAAGCAAGTCATAGGCACTTACTCCCAGTTCCTTTGCCTTTGCCTTTTCTTCAGCACAGAAAGCGTCTCTATACCATCTCATAGCAAGACCTGGCATGAAGGCAAGCGCTTCAAATTGCCACATATTTGGCACAGCATGACAGTTTACTCTTACTCTGCACTTGCTATCCACAATACATTGTGAAGTATTGTATTCATACTGCCAGAAACTTCCACCAAATACTGCTGCTTGACCATCTTCTACAACGCCTACTCCCAAGCAACCAAGCTGTGCATCTCCACCACCAGCTACTAGCAGAGTTTCTGTTGAAAGTCCACAAAGTTTGGCAGCTTCTTCGCTTACTTTAGTTACTACAGTTCCACATTCATAGGTTTTGCAGAATATATCGTCCTTTAGTCCTAGATCTCGTATAAGCTGTCTATTCCAATCTCTGTTGTGCAAACTGTATATACCACTTGTGCAAGCATTGCTTGGCTCGCTACAAAGTACTCCACCAAGTTTAAACAGTATCCAGTCGTTCAACATTGTCATGAAACGTGTTTTTTCGTATATTTTCGGCTCTTTGTTTTTTACCCAAAGCAGCCTTGGCAAAGCGCCTAGAGCATAGGTCTGCCCTGATGAATCATAAACTATTTTTTCATAGTCTGGGTTTTGCTTTATAAGCTCGCCCACTTCATCATTGCTCCTTGCATCAACATTAGCACATGCCCAAATCTCATTTTTGTTTTCGTCATAGAGCACTATGCCTTCTCTCATGCTAGTGCTGCTTATGGCAGCAATATCTTTCGGATCTATTGTAGCCTTTTGCAAAGCTTCCTTTATACATTCCTGCACAAGAACAAAGTTTTTATCCCAGTCAAAGCCCATGCTACCAGGATATTTTGGATCTTCCAGATGATACCATTCTCTTTGACCAGAGGCTATTTCTCGCCCGTCAGCATTAAAAATTACTGCACGAACGCTACCGGTGCCTCCGTCAATCGCCATCAAATATCTCATGTCTCACTCCTAGTCCGACTCCAGCACTGCTTTGGCAGTATTAGAATCTGTAATCAATATATCTAAATAATCGCCCTTCAGTGCGGCTTTTATTGCTTTCACCTTTTGCATACCACCAGCGATTCCTATTACATTTTTAAGAGTTTTTAACTGCTCCAAAGATACGCTTATTAGCCTATTTTCAAAGTATGTGTCTATAAGATTGCCATCTGCATCTATAAAGTGGCACAGTATATCTCCTGCTGCGCCCTTCATTTTTAGATAATCGTAGTCATTCCTACTTATCAAACCATTTTTAAATATTGTTGCGCCAACATTCATAGAACCTATGCCTACTACCGTCATATCGGCAAGCTGTATCATGCGCAATATTTCCTTTACCGAGCTTTCGTTGAATATGGCCTTTGCCACTTCTTCGTTTGAACTTATTAGAGGCGCTGGTAACAAATGTAGCTTAGCATTAAATATATTGCTCTGGCTGTTTGGCAAATAAAAATTTACTCCACCAGTAAGAGATACACAAGTAATGGTGTTTTCTGCAATCGTAGCAAGCTTGTTAAGCAGCTTATTCTGAGTATCACCATATCCCATGTTAATAATGCTGTCTGGTCTAAGCCTTCTATTTATATACATGCATGCAGCTTCTGCCACAAGATTATTTATATGAGTTTCATCAGATGTGCTCGGCATTATAAACACATCTTTCAAACCATATTTATCCATTAGCTGCTTTTCAGCTTCGATTTGACTTACGCGATCGCTGTTCATCTGGAACTTAATTATACCGTTCTGTCTAGCCTTATCAAGCAATTTATTAACTTTTAGCCTGTTTATTCCAAGTCTATCTGCAATATTTTGCTGAGTTAGTCCCTCGAAATAATAGTACCAAGCAATACGGGTCATAAGTATCTCTTCGTAATCCATATAACTCCTTACATTTGATAAAATAATTTACAAATGTTGTTTATGTTCTTAGTATATCATTAGAGTTATTGATAGTCAAGATGATTTTAATAGATATTATGGAAAATAAGCATTATTTTTATAAAAATTTTTTGGTTTGCCCTTGACAAAGCATATTCTTATTGCTAATATGTAAATAACAAATATTTTTGTGTTTAACAAATGTAAAGGAGACACAAGTCTTTGTCTACACAAGATAATCAAATAAGGCTCAGCCTGAAAAATATTGAAAAGGCTTTTGGCTTGAACAGAGTCCTAAAGGGCGTAAGCTTTGACGTTAAAAAGGGCGAAGTTGTAGCTCTTATTGGTGGCAACGGAGCTGGTAAATCTACCCTTATGAAAATAATCATGGGTATATATTTCCCTGATGCAGGTGAAATATTTATAGATGGCTTGCAGTGCAAGGTTTCAAAGCCATCGGTTTCTCTTGCCAATGGTGCATACCTTGTGCCACAAGAGCCTCTGCTCTTCCCCAATATGACGGTTTTAGAAAACGTAGCTATGGGTCTTGATGAAAAGTCAGAAGTAATACTCTCTAAAATCAATAATATAATGAAGGAACTCAATTGCGACATAGCTCTTGATAGAAAAGCTGAAACGCTCTCCATTGCAGAGCAGCAGCTTGTAGAAATACTACGAGGTCTTATGCACGAGGCAAAGCTTCTTATACTTGATGAGCCTACCAGCTCTCTCACATTTAATGAGGTGCAAAGGCTATTTGAATCAATAAGAGATCTTAAATCAAAGGGCATAAGCATAATATACATCACCCACAGACTTCCCGAAGTGTTTGAAATATCAGACTCTATAGTAATAATGCGTGATGGTGTAATAACAGCTCAAGGGCCTAGCAATGAATTTACACACGAGATGCTTTTGCAAGGACTTCTACCCGCAGATTCCACACTAGATCTTGAGGGACTTGAGGATAGCAAAAGAAATATAGACTACAATAATGTAGTACTTGAAGTTAAAAATTTATCCGGCTATGGTTTTTCAGATATATCATTAAAAGTTCATGCTGGAGAGGTACTTGGTCTAGCAGGCGTTGTAGGCGCTGGCAGAACTGAGCTTGCCACTACAATCTTTGGCAGAGATAAGGTTCTTTCTGGAGACGTATATCTGAAGTCGCAAAAAATCACTGGATTTAAGACCAAAAAGCTACTTGAAATGGGTATTGCATATCTTGCAGAAGATAGATTCCTTAATGGAATATTTGGTTTAAGCGATATAAGCGAAAACACTAGTGCCTCATCGTTAAATAGCCTTGGGAAATTCTTTATAAACAAAAAGAAAGAAAAAGAAGTTGCCCAGCACTATGCAGAAATGTTCAATACAAAGATAACTGGCCTTGAAGATAAGATATCATCACTATCTGGTGGTAATCAGCAAAAGGTAGTTATAGCCAGAGCTCTTGCGTCAAAGCCAAAGCTACTGATACTTGACGAACCCACAAGAGGTATAGACGTAATAGCACGTGCAGATGTGTATAACATAATTCGCGAGCTTCAAAATGAAGGTATAGCAATACTGCTCATATCAAGCGATATGGAAGAGATAATAGAGCTAAGCGATAGAGCTTTGAGTATGTATAACGGCAGAATAAATGCTGAATTTACACATGAGGAAATAAATCAGGATAGCCTGACAAAAGCCTCATTTGGCATAGTTTAGGAGATACAGATGTTAAAATTATTGCTTAAAAGACGAGAGCTTAGTGCACTGATATTCTTGGCTCTAATATTCTTGGTTGTCGGTGCGATAAATCCAGCCTTTCTAACCGTAAATAATATTCTACTTTGCTTTAATTCCAGTGTGGTATTCGCCATAGTGGCAATAGGCATAGCCTTTGTAATAATCACTGGCGAGATAGATGTATCAGTTGGCGCAACGGTAGGACTCTCTGCCACAGTGGTAGGGTGCCTTGTAAGAGATGGCAATCCATGGTTAACATCCTGCCTTATCGGTCTTGCAATAGGACTTTTGGTAGGTGCTGTAAATGGCTTTGGCGTAGTTGTATTTAGAATACCATCTATAATAATGACGCTTGGTACAAACGGCATTATAAGAGGCCTTATGTATGTGTATACCGACGGTAAGTGGGTAGAGAATATTCCTTTTGAATTTAAGGCACTTTCACAGTATAAGCTTTTTGATACATTTACCTACTTCTATTTGTTTGTTATATTGATTATGATATTGATTCATACGTATATGACAAAGGCAAAAAAGGGCAAGTATTTTGCAGCTGTTGGCGATAATGCAGCGGGTGCAAATCTATTGGGTATACCTGTTGACCTTACTAAGTTTATTGCCTTCTTGCTATGTGGTGTATTCTCCAGCATTGGCGGAATAATATTCGTAAGTCGTGTTGGTTTTGTAACTCCAATAGCTGGAATAGGCTACGAAATGAAAGTTATAGCTGCCTGCGTTATAGGTGGAATAAGCCTAAGTGGTGGCGTTGGCAACATGATAGGTGCAGCAATAGGTGCAGCTCTTATGGCATCAATCAGCCGTTTGCTAGTATTTATAGGCTTGCCTTCCAATCTTGATGATACTATAACTGGCATATTGCTAATAATAATAGTTGTAGTAGATGCTATAATACGTAGAAATTCCATAGAGAGAGCAAGATGTGAAAGATTATCAGTAAAGACATCTTTGAAAGGAGAAGCATAGCATGAAAAAATTTACCAAACTCCTTAAAAGATGGGAAACCCTGCTACTAATAGTAATACTACTAGAAATAGTGGTTTTTGGAGCGCTTAATCCAAAGTTTTTGAATATAAAGCGTCTGTTTAACAGTCTTAATAACTTTGTTCCAGTATGTATCATATCTCTGTTTGTTACCTATGTAATGATAACTGGTGGCATAGATATACAATCAGGCTCAATAGTTGGATTAACATCAATATTCGTTGGTGTGCTATGGAATGATGCTCATATCAATATATTTGTAGCATGCATTTTGGGCTTATGTCTTGGAGCACTTGCAGGCTTGTTGAGTGGATTCTTTGTAGCCTACACTGGCGTTCAGCCTATGGTAATAACACTTGGTGGTTCTTTCCTATATTCTGGACTTGCCCTACTTGTTACAAACATGAGCTCCACAGAGGCCTATCAGGGAATAAGCAATTTCCCAGATGCTTTTAGAGCAATAAGCAAGACAATGATATTTGGAGTAATACCAAGTCAGTTTGCAATATTCTTATTGCTAGTAGTGATCGCTACCGTAATACTACATTGTAGTAAATATGGTAGGCGCATATTCCTAAGTGGTGTAAACCCAAACGCTGCAGAGCTTAGTGGTATAAATACTAAGAGTGTAATTATGTCTACATATGTACTTTCAGGTCTAAGTGCATCTGTTGCAGGCATATTGCTTACAGCCTACCTTGGCACTGCAAAAGCCGATCTTGGTAAAGAATATACTCTTCCAATAATCACTGCCGTAGTGCTTGGTGGTACAAGCAATCTAGGTGGCGTAGGTGGTACAATAGGTACAGCACTTGCAGCCCTTTCAATAGGTCTGCTTAGAATAGGACTTAGTTTAAATGGGCTTTCTACACAGTATCTTGATATACCAGTAGGAATATTACTAATAGTGGTGGTAAGTTTCCGTTTTGCAAAGACCAACCCCTATATAGTAAAGCTCTTTAATCAAAGGAAACGCAAATAATGTGTGGCTAAACACACATTAAATATAAAATGGAGGTTTTTTTGTAATGAAAAAGCTACAAAAAGTTTTAGCTTTAGCAGTTGCTATCGCTACATTGTTCGCACTTTCCGTAGGTGCTTATGCTGCTGAAATCAAAGATGTTACAGTAGTATTCATTCCTAAGGTAAGTGGTAATGCATTCTTTGAGTCTGCAAACGTAGGCGCTCAGGATTTAGCAAAGAAAGTTGGTTATACTGTAAAGTATGACGGTAACCCAGAGGCTGCCGTTGCAAACCAAGTTGCTATAATTGATAACGCCATCAACAGTGGAGCAGATGCAATCTGCATTTCTACAGTTGACGCAGCTGGTGTTGATGATGCTATGAAGGCAGCTAAAGAAGCTGGTCTAGCAGTTACAACATGGGACTCTGACTCAAAGGCAGAGAGCCGTACAGTAATGGTAAGCCAGGGCACACCTGAGCAACTAGGTCAAATGTTAGTAGACATGCTTGCAGAGAGCTTGAAAGAGCGCGGCAAGGATGTTGAAAAAGACGAGATCAAATATTGCTGGCACTATTCACAGGCTACAGTTACAGACCAGAACAGCTGGAACGTAGCAGGCGAGAAGTACAGACAAGAAAAATATCCTAATTGGGTAAACGTAGCTCCAGAAAACTACTACTCCAACCAGGATGCAGAAAAAGCTATAACAGTTGGTGAGTCTGTTCTTACAGCTCATCCAGACATTGATGGCATCATCTGCAACGACTCAACAGCTCTACCAGGACAGGCTCAGGCTGCTCAGAACTTAGGCCTAGATGCAACAAAAGTTTCTATTACAGGATTTGCATCACCTAACAGCATGAAAGAATACTGCCGTGCAGGTATCCTAACCCGTTGGGGACTATGGGACTGCAAGATTCAGGGCGCTATTGGATGCTACCTCGCAGCTTACATTGCAAGCGGCAATGAGCTCAAGGTTGGCGACAAGGTAGAGATCCCAGAGATAGGCACAGTAGAAGTTATGCCTAACACAGTTCTTGATCCAGAAGCTTACACAGCAGACGACAGTGGCGTTGTATTGCTACCAGAGCGTGCTGTATTCACAAAAGACAACATGGACAATTACGACTTCTAAAATTATTTTCACTCAGGTCAAGATTTCTTGACCTGAGCATTATGATGAGCGAGGCGTAACACGCTAAGTTCATAACTAAAAACTTGGAGGAATAATATGGCAGATAAGGATAATTTAAAGATAGCGAAAGATTTTCATATAGATGTTCCCTTTCAAAATCAAGGCGATTTTCATGTAAAAGGAGCAAACAATCTAGATTGGGGTATGAAAAAGCACCTTTCCAATATATTTAATCCCAAGAGTGGCAATACAGTAATGTTCGCGTTTGACCATGGCTATTTCATGGGTTCTGTATCTGGTTTGGAGCGTCTTGATATATTGCTACCAAAGCTTATGCCCAATATTGACTGCCTTATGGGCACAAGAGGTGCTTTGCGCACATGCGTAAGACCCGATAATAGAAAGGCTATCGCTCTAAGAGTAAGCGCTGGTTCATCTATGATAAATGACGATCTATCTCATGAGATAGTATCCGTAGATATAGAGGATTCCATTAGAATGAATGCAGACTGCATGGCAGTACAGACCTTTATCGGCGCAGATGGTCAGCTAGAGAGCATAGATAATCTTTCTAAAGTTATTAACGCTGGATACAAGTACAGCATTCCCACCTTAGGTGTAGTAGCAGTAGGCAAGGATATGGAGCGTACAGACAGATTCTTCAAGCTGGCTACCCGTATCGTAGCAGAGCTTGGCGCAAATATCGTAAAAACTTACTATTGTGAAAACTTTGAAGAAGTAGTTGCAGCTTGCCCAGTTCCTATCGTTGTTGCAGGTGGCAAAAAGCTTAGTGAGCAAGATGCTCTTACCCTTGCATATAATTCAATTCAGGGTGGCGCTCATGGTGTGGATATGGGCAGAAACATATTCCAGAGTATGCATGCTGTTGAAATGTCACAAGCAGTAGCAAAGATAGTACATGAAGGCTATACAGATAAGCTTGCTTATGAGTTCTACCTAGATGCTATAAACAATAAATAATCTTCCTATCATAAAAATGCACGCTCTTTATAGAGCGTGTTTTTAATATATATTAATCTCGTATGTTATATACTATACAGTAATCGTCTTGCCAAATATTCTCAAATTTTTCAGCACACAATTCATTTAGTTCATCATAGCGTCCTACCATCATATACTTGCTTTTAAAAGTAAATCCTTCTTTAATTTTGTTAATTATATCAGAATTCAACAAGAATGTATTGCCAATATATTCTGGTAGCATAAAAGTGCGATCAAAAGTATATGGTAAATATATTGGTGTAATTATGGTATTATTAAATTCTTCTCCACTTGAATCATAAGGCATTACTTCTGTCATAGTTCGTCTTGTTTCTAAAGCCTTAACATCGTCACCCTCTTTATTTTGAGGAAATTCTATCATATTCGCAATAATACAGTACATGCAAAATACAGTTATTAAAAACATCGGTACTGCTATTTTTAATTCTTTAACTTCTACTGTGGCAAATATTATCATTAATATTGCTACCGAAAGGTACATCCTTGTTTGAGCATAATTATAAATTATAATAATAGCCTCAAATATCACAAATGTAATAATTAAAGTTGCAAGCACCAAGCTAGTATATTCTTTTTTTCTAATTATAGAGTATATGCTTAACGCTATATACAAAATCATAAAAAAGCAAAAATATGCAGTTGTATATTTTGTGAACGCATCTAGATTTTCATTAAATATATTTAGTAGCAAAGATAGAATATTATTGTGTGCATTTATAATAGCATCTATGGGTGATTTTTTAAAATCCGTTAGTATAGTATCATATAAAAACTTAGAATTTGTATTTTTAATGAACCAGAAAAATAAGTATATGGTCACAAATGATAATAAAAATATTCCAATAGTGAGTAATATTTTTTGATGTTTTTTTAATCCCGAGTTCCTATACAAAAGCATAATTGGCAAAAGAATATATGCAAGCATAAAAGGCCTTGTGGCGCCCATGTAATATATCAAAAACAGCATTATTCCAAGCAGTGTATATTCTTTTGTTTTCCATAGCTTTTTTCTATATAGATTTATAGAAATAGATGCCACAGAAATTGTTGTTGCTATAAAAAACGCTTCAGCCATACCAGACCATATATATCTTGTAATTACCATGTTGCTTGCAAATAGCAATGAAAATAAAATTGATTGCCAAAGCGTAGGTCTTATTGCCAGAATAAATACTATAATTGATAGCTCTATTAGAATAACATTACCATAAACAATAAAATTATGAGACGATATCCCGGTAATAAAAGATGTTAAATAATACGGAATATATGTAAGCACTGAATAATTGCCATAAGACTGTAAAGGTGGAACACATTCATTATATCCCCTATGGCCTGTTGGGTATCCCATTGTACGCATTGATAACACAGTTCTATAATATGTCAGTTCATCTCCCCACTGTGTGTTGAATGAGTTTAAATTCCAAATGCTTCCGTCAATAAGGACAGATAAAACTACGCCAGAAATAAATACAGCGCTTAGCAATAGACAGTATCCAACATATTCATAAATGCTTATGTTTCTAAGTTTTTTTATAAAGTGTTTTTCTAAATTTACCATAATAATATGTTTATTTTTTGTTGAGTCTTTTCATTATGATGTCGCTTAAATTGCTTAATACAATCATAGCAAGTATTATGTAGTACGAAATAAAATTCATTAGCGTTCTTGGCCCTGCTTCAAATATCAACATAAATAGCACAAAGCCAATAAGCGATAGTATCATTACTGTCTGCTCTTTATTCTTCTTTAAAAATATAGAGAAAAGACTTATAAACAGCATTGTAAGCCATATAGACTGTTGAAAGGCAATTTTGTCTATTTTGCCTTCTCTAAGGTATATAGTCTTTAAAAACGGTGTTACATGATAGTTTAGATCTTCAAATTCCCCTTTTTTAAAGGTTGTCACTTGATGCCAATAAAACGAGCCATCTCCAAGACTGTTTAAAATTTTTCTTTCTAGATGACTAAGAAATTCTCCAGAATTTATAAGCTCTTTAAATCTAGATATTGCTATTTCCTTCTGCACAGCTCCGTTGCTATGATTTTTGATTGATTCCTTGCTAAATTGGACATCATCCCCCGAAAAAAGTCCTTGAGTATTCTTGTTCATACCCATCATAACAAAGTGCCACGGAGACATGCCTCCATTTTTCTCAATTTCTAAGCCACTATACGCAATAAACCTATCTTTCACAAAACTATGCCCAGTAATAAGTATAGCTATACATATTGATATACAAACTATGTACTTTATGATATTTTTGTTTATTTTATTTATACTATGCACAGCAGCATACAGCAGTATGGCAATCAAAGGTATTACTGTAGGTGGCTTTATAAGAAATGCTATATAACTACATACAATTATTCCAATCACCTTTAGTAAAATATGTTTTTTATTATCCATTAGCTGAAAAAGTCGCAACACCAGCAAAGGGAATATAAGAGCCACTTGGTCGGAATAGGTTATTACCGACATTCCTGACAGCACTATTGAAAAAGAATATAGCAAAAATCCAAATAAGGCTATATTATGCTTTTTGCACATATCATATATTATTAAATACAAAGTTCTGGCAGCCATGCTCATAAGTGCACATTGAAACAATATCACCGGCATATAATTGCCATTCATATTAAAAATTCCTATTACATTGTGAATTTTTAGTATGAGTGTAAATATCATTAACAAAAAGAAGTTGTTGGGATACATGCTAAAGTAGTCACTTGATAGGTCTTTGCTCTCTGCTCCACCTACAATCAATTGAGCATTTCTTATAATAAAATAATTATCCCACTTAAATTGAAATGCAATATTGAACGAAATATAAGAAATCAAAAGGAACAAAACCAATGTAAGCTTATTTATATTGACCTTAAAATCTTTTGTAAAGGAAACTATAAGCAATACAATAATGCTTGTTAATATGCCATAGGCCCATAATAGTATATTGCTAAAATTAAGATATACTTTAAAGTTGTACACTGTATTAGAATAAAGCAGAATACAAAGTGAGCAAAGCATAAGCATAAAAAACAATACATAAACAGCATTATCTGCTATGCTTGCAAACCTTTCCCAAGTATTTTTTAAATTTTTATTTTTTAACTCATTGGTCATAAAAATAAATTTACCCCTTGTTTTGTTCTAATAAATATCCGTCAAAAGTTTATAATAATCTACAATATATAACATGCATATTTTTAAAAAACGGTAGACGGATAATACTCCGTTACCGTAAATACTTAAGAATATAAACTTTAACTCTTTATCTCCACAAGCTTTTTCTTTAGCTCGTTTTCTATCTCTACAAGAGTCTTGGCAGCTTCAAGGCGCTTCGCATGGCCTTCTTCTTGTATCTTCATTACTTCGCTTATGGTGTCTATCAGATTGCGATTTGTTTCTACAAGAGTTTCTATATCAATTATGCCACGTTCTGATTGTTTTGCAGTCTCAATTGTGCCTGTTTTAAGCTTGGCAGCATTCTTGCGCAGCAGCTCATTTGTCATATTGGTAACTTCTGTTTGAGCCTTTAGAGCCTGCTGACTTCTATGCAAGCCCATAGCTATAACCATCTGGCTCTTCCATAGTGGCAATGTGTTGCTTAAGGTGCTTTGTATGCGCTCTATAAGCAAGCTATCGTTATTCTGCAAAAGCCTTATCTGTGGAGCCATCTGCAAGCTTACCTGCCTTGTAAGTTCCAAATCATATAGCTTTTTTTCAAATCTATCGCAGAGTTGCGCATAGTCATTAGCTTTTTGAGCGTCTAGTGCATCGCCAGTTTTTTCTGCCTTGTCTTTTAGCTCCTTTAGCGTTGTCTCGCGTTCCTGCTTTAGCTTGCGCTGGCCAGCAATAATATACATTGTAAGCTCTTTGAAATAATTGGCATTTGTCTGATACATCATATCAAACATTGCTATATCCTTAAGCAATGCAGCCTGATGATTTTCAAGCTCCGTAGCTATCTGTTCCACATTTACTTCTACGGTTTCGTACTTGTTCTTCATATTTTCTAATTGGCGTTTGGCATTGTAGAACAGTCCTGCTATTCCCTTTGGCTTCTCAGTAGAATCGTTAAAGCCTTTTAGCTTGCCAATAAGATCTACTAGCATATCGCCAACTTCGCCAGAGTCTTTGTTTTTTATAGTAAGTATTGCTGAATCGCTAAAATCAGCAATTTTTTTCTGAGCAGCTGAACCATAGAGCAATATGTTGTCGGCATCATTCAGATTTATCTGATCTACAAACGCATTGATATTTTCCTCATCTTCCGAGCTCAACTCTGCGCCATCCAGCTGAGGCATGTGCTCAAATTCATGATTTTTTACTTTGTCCATTTCCTTTGCGATTTCCTCATCGCTAAGCTGCTTATCCAGCACCTGCTCTGCAGTTGCTACAGCCTGCTCTCCCATATCAAAGGTAAGCTCCGGTGTCTTATTTTCCATACTAATGCGCTCCTTCTGTATTATTCTGTTTCTGTATCTGATCCCATTCGCTCTCTACGAATCCATCACGCTTTAGCATCTGCTCCATAGCTTGTATATCCGTAGTTACATCTAATATTTCTTCTTGATAAAGCATCTCTAATTGCTTGTCGCAAGCAGAGCTTACTACTTTTACAGCATCTTCTATCTTTTGCTTGGCGTAATCTATGTTTTCTCCCTTAACTTTTGCCTTCTCAAGTTCTGCATATTTTATAAGCATCTTTAAGGTAGTGGGAAGATAGTAGTTCATAAACTTACGCACCTTTGGAGCATCGCTTGGATCTCTTTCCACTTCTTTAAGGATCCTTATAATTTTAGCTTCTAGCTCATCTATTATAGATGTGAATTCCTCATCAGGTATAAGCAAGTTTTGCTCATGTATGTTGTTTAAAGTTTCCCAACCTACATCCAGCAGATCGTCCACTTCTTTTATACCCGTTCTGCCTTGCTGCATTTTTTCTTTCTGCAGCTTTTCCTGAGCCTGCTTGGCCTCTTGCTCTGCTTTAAGCCTTTGCTCTTCAGCCTGCTTTTTAGCTTCCTCTTCTGCCTTCTGGCGAGCAACCTCCTCTTCTATAAGCTGCTTGTTGCTCTTGCTAAGATTCTTGCTAGTATCAAGTCCTTCTCCAAATGCTTGAGCTATTTTGCCTAGAGTGGCACCTACGGGGAAAATTATAAACCATTTGAATATTCCCAAAGGCCAGAATATAGCGCTTGCTATCCAATAGGTAAGGCCCCATGCCGACCACTTGAATATCTTCCCACGCTTCTTTTTTTCTTTATATATTTGACTTTTGGACTTTGGCATACATTTCTCCTAATAAATATCCACAATTAAATTTGCATCAATCATAATTATAGCATATAAACCTTTGGATTTGCTAGTTCAAACTACTTGTTAGCCTCTTTTTCTACCTTTTTTATCACTAGATCATAGGCTTTTTTAAGTTGAGGATCCTCTAGACTTCCAAATTCAAATTCCTTGTTTATGTCTTCTCCCAACTCTACTATGTAGTCTGGTGTTATTCCTTTCTTATGCACTGCTCTGCCCTTTGGTGTAAAGTATTGTGCAACAGTAAACTGGAATCCAGCTCCATCATCACCTACATCCATAATTTCCTGAGCAATACCCTTACCATAGCTTACTGTGCCTACTACATCAGCTAGGCCGTAATCCTGCATAGCGCCAGTGAATAATTCTGATGCAGACGCAGAGTTTTCATTGATGATTATTGACATAGGTATGCTCATTTTGCCTTTACCAGTCTTAATGTATTCCTTAGTTCCATCTCTGTACTGGAAATAGCAAAGAGTGTCATTCTCTACGAAAAGATCGGCAATATCTCGAGCGTTATTTACCCATCCACCTGGGTTATCTCTAAGGTCAATAACTATTCCTTTTGCGCCCTTATCTATAAGCTGATTTAGTGCCTTACTGAATTCTTTTCCACTTTCGCCAGAGAATTCATAAAGCTGTATCAATCCAATATCTCCATCCATGTACTTTGTTTCCACCTGATTGATATGAACATCTCTACGCTCTACATCAAACAGAAGCTCTTCATCTCCACGCATCATGGTAAGCTTTACCTTTGTTCCCTTTTTGCCACGTATAAAGTCCACAGCCTCTTGTAGGTTATTTGGATAAACGTCTATATCTCCAGCTTTGATAAATATATCGCCTTTCTTTATTCCTGCTTCTTCAGCAGGTGAGCCTTGGAACACTCTAGAAATAACACATATATTTTCATCAAATTTTGAAGTGATCTGCATGCCTACTCCAGCATACTCACCACTATCTTCTTCCCAATATTTTTCAAATTCTTCTGGAGTATAATACACGCTATATGGATCATCAAGGCCAGACATCATACCCCTTATAGATCCCTCTATAAGTTTCTTTTCATCTGGTTCTATATAATAGCGCTTATCAAGCACCTCATATATGTTGAACATTTCTTTAAACTTTAGCAGTTCTTCATATTCGCTCTTTGGTATGCTTACCTTTTCTTCACCCAAAAGTTTAGCAAATGAGCTTGAGAAAATTACGCATAGAATAACTATGCAGATTAAAGCGACTTTTTTAAATCTTTTCATTTATTTCTCCTTCAAATTTATCCAGCTTTTTCATAATAAGCAATATTTTAAATATATTTGCATCGCTAAAGCTTTTAATATCTATATCAAATATCTTATTTATCTTCTTTAGCCTATATGTAAGAGTATTGCTATGTATATACAGATGTTTTGCAGTTTCGCCAAGATTTAAATCATGTGCCAAAAAGCTCTCTATGGTATCCATAAGCTCTGGTGTTAGCTGCTTTTGCCTGCGTTTTGAAAACATTCTTTCGCAGTACTCCCTACGCTTATCTTCTGGAACATTCATAACAATACGCTCCAAAAGCATATCATTGTAAAATGCACAGCTAGTTTTATAATTGAGTCTTTGATGTATAGAAATGCTCTTTATGGCCTCGTTTCCTGCCTCACAAATCTTATCAAGGCTTTTTTTATGCTCTGAGACACCAAAATACAGGCTCTTACCCATTTCCTGCTCTACAGTGTCTGCAAGAGCCATTACAAACTCTCGTATATCCTCTATGTCTTCGCTGTCAATAAAATGCATTGCTGCGACTCCACCACTGGGAAGTTTTACAAGTATATCATCTGGAGAAGGATATATCTGAGCCACTTCCTCATAAGAATCGGAGTCTATGTATATTATAACATAGATTTCAGTGGGTAAATTAAAAGCCTCCAAATGTTTTACAGTTTCTTTACCATTTATTTCGCCAGAAAGCGCTTTCTCAATAATTTCTTGAACGCTATAGGTTTTTTGATCGTTTTTGCTGCACTCTACAAGCCTATTGCATAGGCTTAATACCGCATTGCTTTCGCTAGCGTTGCAAGAAAATATATATTTTTTGCCACGCAAAAACTTCAGCTTGCCTATAACATGCACCTTGTCATCTATATTATTCAAAATAGATGTGGCAAGCTGAGTTGAGTCTTTTATGTTTTTTCCATTTAGGTCATATACGTTTATTTCTGCGCCTATGCCATCTAATATATCAAATTTATCTTGCATTCCTAGAAGCTTCTGCCGCCTCCTCCATGGCTTATACCCGAGCTGCCAAAGTGAGTGCCCGATCCACCACTAAATCCTGAGCCAGATGATCTATTGCTATCTGTCTCTATTAATGTACGATCCACAGTTTCTCTAATAAATGTATCCTCGCTAATGCGAATATTGGCTTCGCAGTTGTTAAGCACATCATATATATAAGCCTTGTGTTTAAACTTGTATTTGGAAGATACTCTTGAGTAGAATATCAATAAAGTTATAATTCCTCCTACAGCAGCTATAAGTATATCCAAGTCAGTTATCTTGTTTACTTTTTCAGGTCCACTTACTATATACCTTTCCGACATAGTAAGGAATTTCATAGTTTCTTCGCTATAATTTTTATCTTTAATAAGTTGTTCTAGCTCTTCCTGTACTTTAAGCAAGCGTTTCTTGCTTAAAACATTTTTCATTTTTCCATTTGTAAATATGTATATTCTAGTGTTTGCTTTATCAATCAGTAACAAGGCACCAGATTTTTCACTATCAAAGCCATAAGCACCTTTTTCATAAAGATTGCTTGCATAGCCATCATACTGATCCTTGTTTAGTTCATCTACACTTGCCACTACCAGAGCCATGTCAGACTTGTTTGCAATTCTCTTTATTAGGCTTTCAATATTACTTCTTTCAGCATCACCAAAAAGTTTTGCATCATCAATAATAAACGAGCTAAAATCTACATCCTTATACCTATTATCGTCGTATCTAAATGTTCCTTTTTTAGCCCCACTTTCTACATATTTGCTAGCAAGGCTCAGGAATATATTGCATACTTCATAATAATCTTTGCTTTTCATTTTAGAAATAGCAAGATCAAATATGCTATCCTCTCTTTGATCATCTATAATATCAATCATCTTGCCAGTTGTGGATATATAGAGCTGTCTATTTTTCATATCAAGTAGCAGTAGAGCGCCTGACTTTTCTTCGTCTAGTCCATATCCACCATAATCATAGAAATCATCTGCATATTCCTGCGTCTTATTTTTTGGCACATCATTGCTTGTAACTATCACAAGAGAGATATTTCTGTTTTGCGCTACTCGTTTGATTTTTTCTACAAGCTTTGCTTCTTCCTCATCTGTAAGCAAGTTTGCATCATCTGATATATATAATGTGTAGTCTGTGTTTTCCTGTTTCTTTTCATCGGATATATTGCTTTTTTTAGCAGTTTTATCTTGCTTTATCTTATCATCAAGCGTATTATCAAGATAATCTCCAGCTAGGCTTATAAATTCACTATAACCTTTGTAATATCCTACGGATTGTATTCCCTCGTTTACTTTACCTGTTATATATTTTCTGTTT
The DNA here is from genome assembly GCA_034180455.1 of Eubacteriales bacterium. GTDB lineage: Bacteria > Bacillota > Clostridia > Christensenellales > Aristaeellaceae > JAAZPT01. The sequence continues at coordinate 2,543 of JAXFOG010000031.1, read as the reverse complement.
TCAGAATCAATAAAGTGCTTAATACGACCCATACATAAAGTATTTATCTTGTTCGTCTTAAAATTGAACATGATAAGGGCATAGCTTTTATCCTTGCTAAAGTCATAGCCACTATTTTCTATCACAGAATCACAGTAGTCGTCTGTATCATCAAGCTCTACACTGTCTGTGCTTATAATATATATAGGCAAGTCATATTTATTATGAAAATCTTCTATGCTCTTTATTAGATTTTGCTTTTCACTCCTAGACAGTACTTGTGCGTCATCTATCACATGGCTAGAAAAATCATAAGCAGCTTGTCCGTACGATAGGCAGCTTAGTGCTAATACTATAGCAAATATCGTCGCAAATATACGTTTTACCATATAAACTTACCTCCTAGCAAAAGCAAGCCAGCCACAATCAATCCTGATATTAGCGAGTGCAGGAACAGCTTCTTGCGAGATAAAGGAAATTCTCCAACAGTCTTGCCCGTTTGGCCGTTCATTGAGTAATAGTAAGTTTTTTTATCTGCGCCAATGTATGTAAGCACCCATGTTGGCACCATAAGATAGCGCATGGCTCTATCCTTTATGGTATAGGTATGTGTGCCTTGCAATGTTTCGTAATGGCATTCGGCGTCTTGTGTAAGCACAGGCTCTATGTATCCATCAAGCTCTGCGTCAACATCTTTGGCAACATCATTTTCGCTCCTATCGCGTCTTTCTGCCATAAAGCCTGCAAGATATGCTGGAGAATAATTCTTCATATTATCCTTGTCAAATGGAAGTACTCCCTCTGCCATTTTGTCACGCCTTGTGGAAAGTGCAGAATTAAAAACATTATGGAAAGATATTTCGCCTTCCCTTACAACATTATAGTATCTGGTAGTTGTATACTCGTATTTGCCAGAGCGATAGCTGCTCACAGTTGTGCCAACTCCCTGAAAAGATGCATCAACAGATACATCACTATCAAAGTAGGGGTAATAGACTCCACTTAACTCTTTTAATCTGCTGTTTGAGAAAAAATCTCTTGGTAGGTATCTCAGTTTCTTGGTGTGATCCAAAAATTTCTTTTCGGCAGCCTTCCTATCAAACTCAAATGGTATTACATTTTGTGGTCTATACTCGTTGCTTAGTTTTCCCTCTAGCACTATTGGACTATGGCAATAGTAGCATTCACCAGAAGATTGAGTTCCATCCATAACTATACTTGCTCCACAGTTTGAGCAGTTATATACTTTTTCACTAGATTCTTCTGGCTTGCTAACGGTATCTTCCTTTGTTTCTGCCAGCACTTCTTGCTCGGTGTACTCGGCTCCACAGTATTTACACTTGAAGTTCTGATCGTTAGGGTTGAATTCTATGAATGCTCCACAATTTTTACACTTAAACGTTATTGCAGACACAGTATCACCTCTCATTCATTTATAACTTAGTATAATTATAAATGAAATTAGCCTAAATTACAACAAAATAAAAGCGTAGATACAATAGTCTACGCTTTTTAATATTATATCAGCTTAAACAATTTACTTAAGCAATTTTGCCATTTCGTTCAGTGCTACATCTACTGCATTGAATACTGCAAGAGAGCTTACTGTGGCTCCACTCAAGCCATCTACTTCACCAGGCTCGTTCTTGCCTTTGCCAAACAATCCTCTTTCAAACTTTAGAGGAGCGCTTAGCCCGACGAACTGCTGTCTAAACTCAGGTTCTTTTACATGAGAGCCAAGTCCAGCAGTCTCTTTAAATTCAGAGCCTCCAACGCTTATGCCTAAAAGCTTTGAGTCTTTATCCACTGCTACCAGCACTTCAATAGGTCCACCATAACCAGCTTTTGTAATCTGACTTACATAGCCTATTGTATCTTCACCTGATTTTGCTAAGCTTATGCGATCCAAGACACTATTTTCTTCTAAATTCATGTCTTCAAAAAAGCCTGCATCAGGAATAAGCTCTTTCATAGACTCCTGAACAGCTTCTTCTGCGCGAGCCTTTATAATATCTCTGGTGTTCATGTTGGTGTATGCAAGTAAAACAGCTGCAACTATAGATACTATGGTCAACACGAGCCACGCTGGCAAAGTAAACTTTTTTTCCATTTTATACTCCTAATTCCTCTAATCTATCCCTATATTCTGTATAAATTTTTGAGATATGTCTTAGCAAATATATTGACAAAATCCCTATGAATGCGCCACTTACTGCTGATGCTATAAGCAAAAACGGCAAGTTGGCCAGCACCACAAGCCACCCAAGATTGAAATAAGCTACTATTAGCTGCCCTGCCATGTGGGCAACGCTGCCTATTATACTCATTCCCACAATGTTAAATAGCTTGAAACGCAACACCATATACATGCTTACAAGGCTCAGCACTGAGCCGGCTAATGTATACATAGTGCCTATTGGACCCAAAAACAATATTCCACCAAGTGATACCTTAATAAATATAAGATATGCTGCCGGCTTAAAGCCCATAAGCACCAGCGCATATATAAGCACAATATTGGATAGACCCAATCTTATACCTGGTACTGCTGGCACAAGAGGTAT
>JAXFOG010000006.1:0-166040 GCA_034180455.1 Eubacteriales bacterium | reverse complement strand
TTATTTTTCTTTTTTGTGGAGCTTGAGACTTTAATTTAATATCTTCAGAGGCTTGAAGCATTCGACAGTTATCATCACGTTCTATTTTTTTGAACATAGCACTTCTAGCTATTGCGCTATCAAAGTCCACTTCATGAGCATCAAAATCGGGTCCATCCACACATGCAAATTTTACTTTTCCACCTACATTTAGTCGGCATCCCCCACACATTCCGGTACCATCTATCATAATAGTATTCATGCTCACAATAGTCTTTATTTTATAGGGGCGAGTAAGTTCAGCGACTGCACGCATCATGGGTATTGGACCAGCTGCTATTACAACATCATAATCTGTGGACTTCATTAGAATATTTTCAAGGGCATTTGTAACAAATCCTTTATTTCCATTTGACCCATCATCAGTCATTATTATTAGTTCATCACTATAACAATTAAGTTCATCATACAAAACTATAAGATCTTTATTTCTAAAACCAACAATTGTTGTAACTTCTGCGCCCATGTTCTTTAAATTTTTTACTTGAGGAAAAGCAATTGCTACGCCTAATCCTCCACCAATAACAATGGCCTTTTTAACATTAGATAAACGTGTTGCATTTCCTAAAGGGCCAACAAAATCTTGTATAAATTCTCCTTCATTTAATGAATTAAGTTTAATTGTGGTTGCACCCACAATTTGGAAAATAATGGTAACCGTACCTTTTTCTGAATCATAATCCGAAATTGTAAGTGGAATCCTTTCACCATTTTCATCAACACGTAAAATAATAAACATTCCTGGTGCAGCATGTCTTGCAACATCAGGAGCATCAACTATCATCCTTGTGATTGTCGGACTTAATACTTCCTTTTTTAGAATTTTAAACATTATGTCACCCCTTTTATCAATAAATAAATTATAGCATACGCTTAAAATTTGATAAAGTATATCTTGTTTAATTGTTTTATTTTTGTTACTATTTATTCATGGAAATTGATAATGAAGTACGAAATATTTTGAATTGCTTATATGAAAATGGATTTAAAGCATATATAATTGGTGGAGCAATAAGAAATTATCTTCTTGGTTTTCCATATAATGATTATGATATATGCACCGATGCTACACCTGATGATCTCACCCATATTTTTTATAATTATAGTTTTATTGATCAGGACAAAAAATATGGAAGTTTTAAGTTGCAACAAAATAATTGTAATATAGAAATTACTACATTTAGAAAAGAATTTAAGTATATAGATAGTAGACACCCTTCAAAAGTTGTTTTTGTTCATTCACTTGAGCATGATATTGTTAGACGAGACTTTACTATCAATTCTATAGCATATAGTTTAAACGAAGGAATTGTTGATATTTTAAATGGTATAGAGGATATAAACAAAAAGCAAATAAAATGCATTGGAGACTCAAGTCAAAAGTTTACTGAGGATCCATTGCGAATGTTAAGAGCTATTAGGCTTTCATCTGAATATTGTCTTAGCATTGAAGAAAATACTTTAAAGGCTATAAAAAATAATATAGGTAAATTAGATCACATTAATCCTACAAAATTATTTCAGGAGCTGCATAAATATATAAGTTCGAAAAATTTCAATAAATATTTAGATAAATATAAATTTTTATTTATTTCACTATTTAGTTTTACGGATAATATATATGAGTTCAACAAAGAATATATTAATCATGAAACTGATTTATATTACAAAATTTCTATGTTACTGAATGGAATAAATGATTATTTATATAAAATGATAATATTATTTTACTATTTTGAAAATAATAATGACTATAAAGCAACTGAATTTTTTTTAAAGAGATATGGTATATCAAATGCAATTTTAAAAAAGATCGTTCAATCAATAGAAAATATTAAATTTATTCTAAGTCTTAATAACATTACTGATGGTATAAACCTGTTATTTAAAAATAAAGAAGAAGCCATTAATTTAATAAAAATTTGTATAAACATTGCAAAGCTAGAAAAATTAAACGATAAAATCTTAAATTTAACAGTTTTATATGAATCAATATTGAAACAAAACTTTAATAATAAATTAGATTTAGATGGAAAATATCTTTATGAGATTTTTAAAGAAGAAACTTCTCTTGTCAAACAAAATATATATAATAAAGTCATAAAAGGCGAATTATATAATGATAATGAAAATATTTTAAGGTATATAGATGATATAAAAAAATCTTATATATAAAAAATAGTATTTGTGGATAATTTCTGTTATAATTCATAATGTATAGCAATTATCTTGTATATCATTATATTACTACTTGTGGATATAATTGTGGATAAATTGTTTATTTTCAATCGGTTGTTATTCACAGGGTGTTGACAACATGTAGGTTTGGCTATTGAGACAACTTTGATTTATAAATACTATATGTATGATTTCTGTGGATAACTTTTTATTAAACATATATATAAACTATAATCAAAGGAAATTAGGCATTTATTAGCTTTGTTTTTATTTATTTTCCTGTGTATAACTATGTTGATAATATATGAGGTATGAAATGAATAAATTAGATGAAGATTTTTTAAAAAGAAAATATGGAGAAACCAAAATATTAGTAATAAATAATTCTAAATTGTTCGGAATTTTAAATAAAGCTAATTTTAATGACTGTTTCTATCCAAGTAATGATACCGAAGCATTAGAGAAAGTTGTGAAAAATGGACAATATATGCTTAGATATAAAGCAGAAAATGATAATAATTTTAAACAACCCATTCCTTATGTGATTTTTAGAAAAAAGGAAAGTGGTATGTTATTCTGTATGGAAAGAATAAGTGGTGATTCTAGACTTATCGGAAAAAAATCATTGGGAGTTGGTGGTCATGTTGATAATGATGAAGGAATTAAGTCTGGGCTTTATAGAGAAATTTACGAAGAAGTTGGACTAGAAAAGAAAGAAATAAACAGCTTAAAGTTTTTAGGATTTATTCTTGATGAAAGCAACGATGTAGGAAGCGTACATCTCGGATTACTTTTTGTTGCTGAAATAGATGAAAATATGGATTTACAATGTAGAGAAAAAGACACTCTAAGGGGTTTTTTTGCTAGCAGACAAGATTTGGCAAATTATTCAGTGAATAATCAACTTGAGACTTGGAGCGTAATTGCTCTTAATTATGTTAAGGGTGAATAAATTGATAAGAATTAGAAATGTTGCTTTAACTCCTTTAGAAAGAAAAAGCATTACGAACGATGATCTATGTACAAACTTTGATGGAGTAAAACAATTTCTTGCAAAAAGATATAAATTAGAAATTGAAACTATAAAAGAAATTAGAATTATTAAAGAAAGTATTTATGCAAGAAAATCACCAATGTTTATATATACATTTGATCTTGTATTAAATTCATCTTCTATAGAGCAATCTATATTAAACAAAATAAAGAATTCAGTTCTAATTGATGAAAATAATGTTGACGAATTTTTTATAGGGAAACATATAACACACAAAAAAATTTCACCTCTGATTGTCGGAATGGGTCCAGCCGGTTTGTTTGCTGCCTTAGAGTTTCTTGAGAATTCAGTTGTCCCTATAATTGTTGAACAAGGCTCGCCTATTGAAGAAAGAATTGTTGATGTAGATACTTTTATAAATAAAAAACTTTTAAATCCTCATTCTAATATGCAATTTGGAGAAGGTGGAGCGGGAACTTTTAGCGATGCTAAGCTTTCTACTGGCGTAAGTAGTCCATTAATATCTAAAATTTTAAAAACATTTGTACGCTTTGGGGCCCCAGAAAATATTACTTATAAAGCAATGCCACATATAGGTACTGATATAATACGAGAAGTAATAAAAAACATACGCGATTACCTAATAAGTAATGGAGTAAGAATTTACTTTAATACCAAATTTATTGACTTTGAGTTGGATTCAAATAAAATTACTTCAGCGATATGTTTTAATACAAAATCTCAAGAGAAAATTGCTGTAAATTGTAATAGAATTTTGCTTTGCATAGGTCATAGTGCCCGAGAAACTATTGAAATGCTTTATAATAAAGGTGTACAAATGCAACAAAAGCCCTTTGCTATAGGTCTTAGAATTGAGCATTTACAAGAAGAAGTTAATAAATCTCGATATCATAATTATTATAATTTTCCAATATTAGGTTCAGCGTCATATAATTTAAATGTTAGAACTCCTGATGGACGAGGCGTTTATAGTTTTTGCATGTGTCCTGGTGGAGAAATTGTTCTTGCATGTAGCGAAAACAACAAAATAGTTTCAAATGGAATGAGTTATTATGATAGAGCTGGCAAAAATGCTAATTCAGCTATACTTGTAGGTGTTAGACCAGATGATTTTCAGGATACACATCCTTTATCTGGAATTGCATTGCAAAGAGAAATAGAATCTAAAGCCTTTAATTTAACAGATAAAAAATATATAGCTCCTGTACAAACAGTTGGTAGCTTTTTAAATGATTCGCAATCCTATGAATTAGGTAAAATTATTCCCAGTTGTAAAAATGGATATAAACTTTGTGACGTTAAACAGTGTTTGCCAGATTTTATTACAAAAAACATTAAATATGCACTTCCTCTACTTGCCAATAAAATGGATTGTTTCTCATCTAAAGATGCTGTACTTACAGCTGTAGAAACTAGATCATCATCCCCAGTAAAAATATTGAGAGACGAGAATTATATGTGTACGATAAATGGTTTATATGGAGCTGGTGAAGGAAGTGGTTATTCAGGTGGAATTATGTCTTCTGCTATTGATGGTATAAAAGTGGCAAGTAAAATGTGTGAGAAATCATATGAAATATAAAGCAGTCATATTTGATATGGATGGAGTAATTACTGATAGCGAAAGTCCTTATATAAATAATTTCCCTATTCTTTGTAAAGAGCAGGGATATAATATTGAGACCAAAGATATAAAAAACACTTTGGGTACAAGCTATGAGTACAGTAAAAATTATTTTCTCAACAAGTATGGAATTGATTTCCCATATGATACAATATTTTCTTACTTTGAAGATTTACTTGTTAAAATGGCATACGATGGTACGCTTCATCTTAAGCCAAACGTTATTGAAACTCTTAATTTTTTAAAAGATAATAGTATACTTATAGCTCTTGCATCAAGCAATACTGAAAAAGCAGTATTTTCATATTTAGATGCGTTTAACATTAAAAATTATTTTCACTCAATACTCTGTGGTAAAGATATTTCAAGCAGTAAACCTAATCCTGAAATATTTTTAAAAACCTTATTAAATTTAAATTTAACCTCAAAAGAATGTATTATTGTAGAAGATAGTATTAACGGACTTACTGCAGCTAAAAGAGCTGGAATAACTTCTGTTATGATACCAGATCTTATACCTTATAGTGATGGAATTTCCGATATTGTTGATTTCCATTTTAATAATTTATACGAAATAACTACTCTTTTTAAATAACTAATTGAATTATATAAATATCCACTGGTATATAAGGTGACCCCATAAAGTTGAACCTAATACCAGGACTGGTAACCATACTAGTTCTGGTATTTTATTATTCCTTTTATGCAAGTTATAAGTTATTCCAGCTTGCATTTCTTGTTGCTAACTGGTTTACCCTTGACCCAAATTCACTCGCTCCCATTGCAGCATTCTTCATCACACTGTCAAGTTGTTTGAATCCATTAGATATATTTGCAAGCTCTCGTTTAGCTCCGCCGACTTCCATACTAAGTCGTACTACTAAATCACGTATATCAACCATTGTATCTCTCCTAATAATTGTTGTTGAAATTCTTTAAATATGTTACAATTATTTCAAGAAAAAAAGGGGGAATCATAATGTCTATCGCTCAATCAATCGATTTCGCTTTACTGCCTGGCACAATAGCCTTTATTCTTGTTTTCCTCTTATCCCCTATTTTTATTTTATATGTTATAATATCAACACTTGTTGGTATCAAACAAGAAAAACGCGAATTTGCTTTCAAACATCCCAAATCAGAGCTTGAAGCTGAACTTGTTGAGCTAAATAAAAAGCTCGCAGATCTTCAGAATGATCGCAGCAATAGACTTAAAACAGGTCTTGATATAACTGGCACTGACGCTTTAATCAATAGCTGTAAGTTCGATATTGAAATGAAACAAAAAGACATTGACTACTACTTCAGCAATAAGCTAAGACGTTAAATAATATTTTATTAAAGGACGCTCAATAGAGCGTCCCTTTTTATTGTATATATGCTTATATTTCCTGTTTTTCACATTTAATAATAGTAAAATTAACTATTGACGACTGTTTTGACGACTTATTATATGCTAACTCCTATAAAAACATACTCAAATATGCACAATCTGGTATATTTTCAATTACTAAAAATTCTATCAAACATATAAAAAAACCACCATTTCTGGCGGTTTTAAATTGGTGAGCCCGGCGGGATTCGAACCCACGACCTTTTGATTCGTAGTCAAACACTCTATCCAGCTGAGCTACGAGCCCATAGTTGCAAGCATTGCAACGAAAGATATTTTACCATAATTATTTTAATAATGCAAATCTTTTATAGAAAGTATTTGAATTTATTTTAGATTATTTTATTCATATCTTCTGTATTCAGACAGTTCTTTTTTACTAAAACTTTTATTTGCCGCTTCAGGACTGATAAATGTAGGAACGAGTGATTTAAGGCATTCGCGCATATCTAAATTATTTTGTATTGTGATTTCGAGTTTTTCAATTATCTCGCAAGTTTTTTTATAATTAATTTCATCACGTTTGGTTACTAAAATTTTACTTATATTTGTATGGTGAGCGTTTTCATCTTGGCTTAGCATTTCTTCTTTTATTTTTTCTCCCTTTCTCATGCCAATTATTTTTATTTCAACTGGATTTTTATAGGGATCACTATAGAGTTTTACCATACGCTCAGCAAGATCAAGTATTTTTACAGGTTCTCCCATATCTAATACATAAATTTCTCCACCAGTTGACATGGATGCTGCTTTAAGAACTAGTTTGCTTGCTTCTTGTATACTCATAAAAAACCTAATTACATTAGGATCTGTTACAGTAACAGGTCCTCCTGCTCTTATTTGTCTTTCAAATAAAGGTACAACACTACCATGTGAACCAAGAACATTTCCAAACCTTACAATTGCAAACTTTGTTGAATCATCTTCAATAAGACCTTGCACAATCATTTCACAAAGTCTTTTTGTTGCTCCCATTATATTTGTGGGATTAACAGCTTTATCAGTAGACAGTAACACAAAATTACTTACATTATATTTTTTTGATACTAAAGCAGTATAATATGTTCCAAATACATTATTTAAAACAGCTTGTCTAGGACAATCTTCCATTAAAGGAACGTGTTTATGTGCTGCTGCATGCAAAACAATATTTGGTCGGAATTCATCAAAAACTTCTTCTACCCTATCTTTATCCCTTACTGAGCCTACACATAACTTAATAATACTTTTTGCTCTATCACCATATTTTATTATTAGTTCACTTTTTAAATCATAAATGTAGTTTTCACTTATGTCAAACAAGATTATATTCTTTACATCAAAGTTCATAATTTGCCTGCATAATTCTGAACCAATCGACCCTCCTCCTCCAGTTATTAATATGTTTTTACCTTTAAAAAATTGTTTAACTGGCTCAAGATCAATATTTTCTTCAGCTCTTCCAAGAAGATCATTTAAATCAATATCCTTAAATACAGAAAGTGTTTTTCCCGCATTTGAATTTATGTCTACAATATTAGCAACACGTCTTACATTACAGCCTGTGTCTAAGCAACTACTAATTAAGTCCCCTATTTTACCTTTAGGAGTAGCAATAGCAACAATAATTTCATCTATTGAATACTTTTTAGCCCAGTAAGAAACTTTAGAAGTATCACCAACAACAGGCACACCATGAATTACAGTGCCGATACGAGTTTCATCGTCATCCACAGCTACAACAACAGTGCTGTTGCCATGTCTTCCAGACTTTATATCACGAATCGTAGAAGCTCCAGCCCACCCTGCTCCAATAACCATAATTCTTTTATTATCATTTTTATTAAAAGATTTTTTAAATGTACCCGTTCCTATCAGTCTTAAAATTATTCTAAATCCACCTAAAAATAAGACATTAATTAAAGCAAAAATTAAGTATATACTTCTACTTTCAATAAATAAATGTTTGAAATATAGACTTAATAGCTTTGTTATAAAAAAAGTTATTGCCGAACCAATTATAGAGCTTAAAAAAACTTGAAGAACTACATCAATACTAGCATATTTCCATACTATATTATATAAACCAAAAGCAATATTCAAAACTATAATAACAGAAACAGATATTGGAAGCGTATATAAAAGTTGTACTTTAAAAATTCGTGGTATAATTAAATCAAATCGTAAAGAAGTTGCAATATAAAGTGATGCGATTACTAATAAAACATCAACAAGTGCAATAAGAATCGCATCTTTGTGAATAACTTTATTTTTTTTCATAAATATCACCATATATCACTATAAATCTTATTCGCATTTGAATATAATAAATTATTAATTATTTCATTGCTAAGTTTCATTTCATCAAAAATCTCAAAAAATTTTTTCAATGCATATGTGGTCGTAAAATCAGGAGAATCACTTCCAAACATAGTTCTTGTATGAGTGAATTTAAGAAAATGAATTATATCTGGATGAATATGAGTATCAAATAAATATGGCACAGTAAGGCTCAAATCATAATAGACATTATCTAAGCTTCTAGTACATAACATTGTACGCAAGATATCTATTCCACCAGAGTGAGCAAAGACAATCTTCTTATATGGAAATGCTTTTGATACTGCAATCAAAAGTTCAAGAAATATATGTGTTTCTATATCTGGTCCATAAACAAATCCATCCACCATAGCAACATCAAAATCTATGCTCATCATGCTCTCCAATATTTTATCAATATCTGATATTGTAAAATGCATAAACCTGCTATGTAATTTAATCCCAAATTTAAAACCATTTGATTTAATTATATTTAGTGTATCTAGAATAGACTCATTTTTATAATCAAGTCCAACTAATATTCCTAGTTTATTTTTATTTTTTTTGGCTAATTCAATTTGATCTATAAAGGCATTTTGTTCTTTTGGGGTATTAAGAATTAGTACCGACTTTTCTATTCCAGCGGTATCTTTTTCTACTAAAAAATTTGATAAGTTTAGGTCTTTAGGAAGATGACAATGCGCATCAATAATCATTTAAGTCTGCCCTCATTCCAATGTTTTCGGCAAAGTGCTACATATGACTCTGAGCCTCCAAGAACAATTTGCTCGCCTTCTTTGACAACTTTACCATTTATTACTCTAGCATTGCATATAGCTTTTTTGCCACACCAGCAGATGGTTTTTACTTCCTCAATAGTATCTGCCCATGCCATGAGCCACATACTGCCTTCAAAGAAATTACCTCGAAAATCAGCTCTAAGACCATAAGCAATTACTGGAACATTAAGAATGTCAACAATATATACTAAATATTCAACTTGCTCTTTTGTTAGAAACTGTGCTTCGTCTATTATTACACAATTATATTGTTTTAAGTCAATATCTTTTAGCTCTTCTACAAAAACACATTCACATTCAAGACCAGAGCGAGATTTGATTGTTCGTTCACCATCTCTGCATTCAAGTTTCGGTTTTACCATAAGAACATTTTGATTACGCTCTAAATAGTTATATCTTACCATTATAGCATTTGCTGTTTTACTTGAGCCCATAGCTCCATATCTAAAATATAATTTTGCCATGCTATCTCCTTGTAAATTTTTTTAGAATATCAGATCCTGCATTATATCCTGATTTAAAAGCAAACATTAAATTATATCCTCCAGTATCTCCATCTACGTTTAATTCTTCACCTGTAAGATATAGTCCCTCTATAGAGGACTCCATTGTCTTTGGATTTATTTGACTAGTGTCAACACCGCCTTTAGCTACTTGAGCATACTGGAGCCCCCTACTGCGTTTAACTTTTACATCAAAATCACATATTAATTTAACAAGTTTGATTATATCATCTTTTTTAATTAACTTAAAGGAAGTATCCTTTATATAAATATTTGCTCTTTTTAGCAATACTCTGGCAATTTTTCTATTACATAATCCTACAAGTAAATTTTCTGCATTATCATTTGGATAAGAATTCAATCTATTTTCCAGAATATCAAATATATCGTCTTCATCAAGATTTTCAAAGCCAAAACTTTCTCTAAAATCGATATGTAAAACACTATCGTTTTTTATGAACCTTGATAGTTGCATTGTAGCTATTCCACTTATGCCATAATCAGTAAATAATATTTCGCCATCTGTTTTATGTTGAAAGTCCAAGCTTATACTTGCTTTTACTCTTAAACCAGATAAGTTTATAATATCAGTATCATAACATTCTACAGAGCATAACGCTGGCTCAAATTTGATATTTTTAAGGTTTAACGAGTCGCATATTTCTAGTACATTTGTTGATGCCTTAACTCCAGCATTACTGCCCATTGATAGTATAAGTTTTTTACAAAAATACTTATTTTTCGAAGTAAGAACTAAAAATCCATTTGTTGCAGTGGAAATATCAAGCAGTGCTTCATTTAAATGAAAATCAACATTGGCTCTACTAAGTGCAAGTTTTAAAGCATCTACAACTGTTTCTGCTTGATAAGTACTTGGATACGCCCTACCAGAATTATCTATAACTGAGTTTATACCTATATTTTTTAATAGATCACTTACAAAACCAGAACAGTTGTCCCCCAAGACATCATTTACAAAATCTGTATCTCCAAAATATTTATACTTATTTATATTAAATAAATTACACCTTCCATTTCCAGCAGTGGAAACTTTACGTGCAATCTTGCTGTCTTGATCAATAAGCAAAACTTTAATCTTATCCGATTTTTTTATTGTAATAGCACTAATAATTCCACTAGCACCAGCTCCGACTACAATAACATCGTAAGTGTTCAAAACTTATTTACCACCTTTTTAATCAAAAAATATGAAAGTATAGAAATACAACCAGTATAAATTATAGCAAAATAATCAGTTTTATATAATGTTACAAAATAGAAAAAAGAACCAAAGAATAAATATATAATTATAAACAAAGCTATAAGTACAAGTATGATAGAAATTCTTAATTTTGTTAATGGCCTTGAAATATCTACAAGCGATACAAAAAGCAATATTGATATTACAATAGTATAGATGGTTGAAATCGTTTCAGTTTTTATATCGGTGTTTTTTGAAATCAACTGTAGAAAAACAAACCCTATACAGGCAGCTAAAGAAGTAGGAATAGAATTCTTTAGTATTGTCAATAAAAAACTTTTCTGTACTCTTTTTTTATTGGGCTCAATAGCATAAAAAAATGATGGGATACCAATAGTTAAAGAAGAAATAAGTGTAAGTTGTATTGGTTGAAATGGATAGCTATATGAAAAAATTACACAAATAATACTTAAAAAAGCAGAAAGAAAAGTTTTGTTTAAAAATAAGCTAGCACATAAATTTATATTATTTATTACTCTTCTTCCTTCATTTACAATGCTTGGCATTATATTGAAATTATTATTAATCAAAACGATCTGCGAGATGGATTTTACAGCATCGTTTCCTGAACCCATTGAAATAGAGCAGTCTGCTGCTTTTAGTGCTGGCAAATCATTAACGCCATCACCACACATAGCAACTGTATGATTGTTTTTCTTTAATTTACTTACAATATATTTTTTATTTTCTGGACTGACTCTTCCAAAAAGTGAGATATTTTCAATATCTATATTCTTTTGGATATCATCATTGTGTATTGCTTCATTTGAATTCTTTATGCCTATAGAATTGGCTATACTTTTTAGTGTTTTTAAATTATCGCCTGATATCAACTTTATATTAACATCTTGATCATAAAAGTATTTAATAGTTTCACTTGCATCAGATCTTATTTCATCTTTGATACAAATTATACATATTATAGTAATTAACTCATCTAATAAAACTGTATTTTCTTTAATTTTTGAGTTAGTTTTTCCGAGAACAAGTACTCTTTTCCCAGTTTCAGAAATTATATCACACCTTTTTAGGATTTCTGTGTTTGTTGTAATATTAGCGCTTGCTCCTAAACAATAGTAATCGCCATTATAGTAAACAGATGACCATTTTCTTGTTGAACTAAAGCTTACACTTTCTTTTTGTTTAAGATCTCGCCTTTCATAAAACCCTATACCTTTTCTAATTGCATCAAGAGTATTATTATTGTCAGAATTATTTATTAAAAAACATTTTAGAGCATTAATTGCATAATCGTAAGTACAATCGAATGGAATTATCTCATGCAGCTGCATATCTCCACTAGTAATCGTACCTGTTTTATCCAAACAAAGAGTATCAATACGAGCAAGATTTTCAATTGCGCTCAGTTCATTAATAAGAACATTTTGCTTTGATAAATTTATTATTCCCATAGCAAGAGCAACGCTTGTAAGAAGTACAAGGCCAGAAGGAATCATTCCTATTAGTGCAGCTGAAATGGAATTAATAATCATTAGACTATTATTAATATCACTAGTCTTTGACATACTATAAAAGAGAATTGCACCAACTGGTATAATAATAATCGTTGCGATTTTTACAATATAATTTATTTGTTTTAATAATTCACTTTTAGGCTCTTTAATTTGATTGGCTTCGAGCTGTATCTTAGAAATATAGTTGTCTTTATTTATTCTGATTACTCTAGCTAATACACTTCCCTCAGTAATAAAGCTTCCACTTAAAAGTATATCTCCTTCAGATTTTGCTACAGCTTCATTTTCACCAGATAATACAGACTCATCAACTGAACATTCCCCTGCTTCTAACTCACAATCAGATGGAACCTGCTCTCCTCTTTCTAAAATTATCAAATCATATAAAGCAAGCTCATTTGAATAAACATTTATAGTTTTCCCATCTCGTTTACATCTTATAGAATGTTTATTCATCAGCCTTAATTTTTCACTTATTCTTTTAGCCTTTATTTCTTGATAAGTTCCAATAAGAAGATTGGAAAAAACTACTCCTAAAAAGAGTAGGTTACGATATGATCTAACAAAAACTAATAAGATCGCTATGGCTAAACTAATAAAATTAAAAAAAGTAAATAAATTTTTCTTGATAATAGAAAAAATACTGCGTTCCTTAATTGGTATATCAAAATTAAGCAGTTTTTTTTCTTTTGCTAAATTTAATTGTAATGAGCTAAGTCCCTCTAGTTTATTCGGTCTTTTGTAATCCATAAAAATAAAATGGCTAAAGGCTTTCGCCTTTAAGCCAAAATGTTAGTCGTCAAAGTCTTCTGATTCAATTGCTTCCAGGCACTTTTCAAAAACTGTGGCAGCAAGTTCGTCATCTTCAATGTCAGTGTATACATCTTGTCCATCTTCATCTTGTTCAATCTTCATGACTACTGCATCAAGTTCATCTTCGCCATTTTCTTCTGCATAATCTAAAACTGATTCTTCCACGAGCATGATATAAGCATCGCCATTGTATTCAATAGTTACAATATGTTCAAACATTGTGGAATTTCCATCATCATCAATAAGTTCAATGAGTTCATCTTCATTTTCATAATCTTGGTTATCGAATTCCATACTAAACTCCTATTTATTTTTATTTTTGTCTAGCCACATTTGTAGTATAAATGATGCAGCTATTTTGTCAATATTCTGTTTTCTTTTTTTACGGGATGTATTAGCTTCTAGTAGCACAGATTCTGCAGCAACTGAACTAAGCCTTTCATCTTGAAATTCCACATTACAACCTTTTTTTATTAACTCATCTGCAAATTCTCTAGTTTTTAAAGCTTGAGTTCCTTCTATGCCACTCATAAGTTTTGGTAATCCTACTACTATAGTGTCACAATCATATTCAGATGCAATTTGAATTATTTTTTCTGTATCTTTACTATAACCAATTCTTTTTATATAGCAAAGGCTTTGAGCTATTGTACGCGAAGAATCGCTAACAGCTACTCCTATTCTAACATTGCCAACATCAAGCCCAAGTACTCTACTCATAAATTTCCTTATTAAGTTTATTGAGATATGATCTCACAAGCTCCTCAACAAGATCATCTCTATCAACTCTACATATCATACTGCGTGCCTGCTTATGACTTGTAATATAAGTGGGATCACCTGTTGTTATGAAACCTGTAAGCTGTACAACTGGATTATATCCTTTTTCTTTCAAAGCTATATACACATAATGAAGTATTTCGCGAGCATCGCTTAACTCACTGTTATTTATCGAATTAGAATTGGCATTCATTATACTCCATTGAGTAGTCTTATCATGTTCCATATTATACCTCTATTAATTTATTGTAATGCAATAGATATTACTTTTATCTTTACCACCGTTTGTTCCAACAACTATGTTTCCATTATACGCAGCAGGTGAACTCTCTATTGCGCCATCCAACTTAATTACATGCAATTCTTCTCCTGTCTTCGCATCTATCATATACAAATTACCAGAAGAATCGCCTTGGATTTCGAAAGCATTGGCATCTTCATAGATTACTATAGGAGAAGAAACGCTGTAATCTTCTAATCGTTTTTTCCAAATTTCTTCGCCATTATCTTTGTTGAGTGCTATTGTATAAGAGCTAGAGTCTGAGTCTGATATTGTAAATATAACAATATCTTCTAAGATACCATTGCCTACTACTGGCGATGCGAGAGCACCCACTGGCTTCTTTTTACTATAGTTTGCATTAAAGCTACGAGACCAAATAGTTTCGCCTGTATAAGCATTTATCTTAAAGATTTGAATCTCATTTCCTTTGTTACGATTTTGAAGTGTATTTCCTAAATATAGATATGCATTGTTTTCATCAGTTACATCAATAGCTATTGTAGTATCTACATTATCGCCAAGTTCCGTTGCCCATACTACAGACATAGTATTAACATCAACACACTGTAATAATCCAGATGAATCTGCCATATATGCATATTTGCCTAGCATTGAGACACTTGATTCTTTTCCAACAAGTTTTTTAGGTTGGCCTTTCTTTATAGATATAAACTTGTCAATTGTTGGCGATATTGATAGTGAAGGAACGCTATGCTTGAAATCGCTGTTTAACATAACTGTGTATAAAACACCATTCTCACCTGCAACTACCATTGAATCGCTAAATCGATCAAACAAAGCCGTTCCGTCAAAAGTGGCATTAGAAAAGTATGCGTTTTTATCCTTGCCATCAATAAAATAAATGCGTTTTTGATCTAGTAAGCTAAATAACCTGAATCCACTTTCAACTTGTCTATTTTTAAGGAATGATGCATTCTGTCCTACAGAAAAGATTGGTATACTGCTAGGATAAACTGAAACTGCACTATTCATAGGGAATCCGAGTTTCATCTTTTCTCTAGTTTCTTTTCCATCTGCCAAATCTAAGAAATATATATTGCCATCTTGAGAAGCATATATTACTTCTGTAAGACCTTTTACATCCTTCTTGTCAGCATTAAAATTCATAAATTCTCTAGCTTCTTTATACCACTTGATTATAGCTGGCTGTGACATATAACCAAAGCCATAAACAGATCCTGATTTGATTTGCATGCCTCCTACAGGATAAGACCAAGCAATTTTAAGAGTGTTTTCATTTATTCCATTTTTAGGAGAGCCCTGTGAAGCATTTTGATGATATGCATCACCTCTAAATGTAAATATTCCTTCTTTCCAAAGCCTATAATAATCGGAATCTGGCATGTTTATTTCTGCCGTTCTAGTAAATCCGGATACTTTCTTTTTTCCAGTATATACCGAGCTAATAATTTTCATTTCATCCGCACTTTTACCCTCGGCAGCATTTGCAGTTCCGACTGGTACAGGACTAGCGGTAGGTAATGGTGTAGCAGTTGGTTCTGCTGTAGGTTCGGGTGTGTTAGTAGGAACTATTGTTGGCGAAGGAGTAGCTGTTATCGTTATAATTGGAGTCGGAGTTATTACTTCAACTTCCTTTGGAATAGCTGTCGGTATCTCACTTGGTACAGGAGTCCTATCAAATGCTTTTCCAGAAATATTATCATCTGTATCGCTAAATAAATTGTCTTCGTCTCCTGAATTATCGCTTGAAACTTCATCTGTTGTTTCTGGAATAGGTGTAGCTGTTACTTGTGCCTCTATATTGATATTAATTGAATTTTCTTTCATATCAACCCATTCGCCTGAGGCTGTGTATAGCTGTGGCCAAATTGTTCCTTTATAATTATTTGTTGGATTATAGTCAATAGTCCAGATTATTACATCATCATTTTCTGTGCTGTGAATGACCGTATCAAGTACAGTATTATCTGAGTCTATTATTCTTACATTTTTGACGTTTTTAGAGGTAGTAACAGAAAAAATAAAATTATCTCCAACAAATCCACTTGTATCAGTGTTCGATGAAAAATTTTCTAACTTAACATCATTGGCGCCAGGCATTATTGATTCGATTTTTGATTTTATATTATATAAAAAGCTATTTTTATCAAAATTGATAAATTTAAATAAAGCAATGATTGCAAATAGAATTATAATAATAATCAATATTATTTTAGAAATAGTTTTGCCAAGTTTTGGCATATTCTTTATACCATCAGCACTTGGATATTTGCTATTTATTTCAATTTCTGCATCATTTACATAATCATTTCTATTTACTCTTGCTTTGTTTAAATCCATATTGGACAATTCATTAGAACCATTGTTAATGCCATCAGATTTATTAGTCAAAAAAGCATTGGTAATTTCTGCATTATTGTTTTGCTCAGATACTTGAGAGTAATTTCCGCGTCTTCTCTTTCTACCCTGAGTATTAATATTGTTTAAAGAATTATTGTTTTCATGAATCTTATTTGAACTTTGTGTTTTATCATTAAAGTTATTGTTTTTCATAAAATCTTCACGATTAAAAAGTACTGTTGGTGCAGCGTTGCTATCCTTTATTTCAGGAGATAAAAAGCTACGTTCTCTAACTTCTTTATTTTTTTTGTTTATATTTACTTGATTATTTGATTCTGGGCGTTTAAAAGAATCATTGATTTTCTCTTTATTAATTAGATCCTCTGGTGAATAACGATTATGTTCTTCTATGCTTTGAAACATTTTTTCTATTTCATCATTACTTATAGGAGTGTTTCTCTTATTTTTATCATCAAAAGGGCCATTATTATTTAAAATACTGCTCACTAATCAATAACCTCCAGTATATTCAAACTTTTTATAATTATAACTAATTTTCAATTTTTCTACAAGTAAACAACTGTAAAAGTAGTTATAATATTTAAATAAAAATAATGGATTAAGTTTACTAAAATTATTCATTGTGATATACTGAGATATCTTTTTGCAGGGAGATACTTATGAATAGAAAATATGTATTTGTTTCAGGTGGCGTTGTTTCATCATTAGGTAAAGGTATAAGTGCCGCATCATTAGGTAGATTACTGAAATCCAGAGGTTATAAGGTTTCGATGCAAAAGCTCGATCCATACTATAATGTAGATCCTGGTCTATTAAGCCCACTACAACATGGTGAAACTTTTGTAACTGAAGATGGCACATGTGCTGATCTTGATTTAGGACACTACGAAAGAATTTTAGACTGTAATTTAAGTGGAAAATCTAGTGTAACGACTGGTAAAATTCACAAGGCAATAATGGAAAAGGAGTTACGTGGAGAATATAACGGTGCAACTGTACAAGTTATACCACATGTAACAAATGAAATAATAAAACAAATAAAAGATGCAGGTGAAATTGCCAATAGCGAAATCGCAATTATAGAAATTGGTGGAACCGTTGGTGATATGGAAAGTTCTCCATATTTTGAGGCTGTAAGGCAAATGAAAAGAAATCTTCCAAAAGATTCTTGTTGCTTTATTCATGTTACCTTATTGCCATTTATTGAAGCTGCAGAAGAGCTCAAAACTAAGCCTACTCAGCATAGTGTAAAGGCCTTAAGAGAAATAGGAATACAACCTGATATTATCGTATGCCGAAGTCATATTGAAATACCAACGTCTGCAAAGGATAAAATTGCTCTATTTTGTAATGTAAAAAAAGACAGAGTTATTGAAAACCTTGATGCTGACAGTATATATGAAGTATCACTTTTGCTTGAAAAAGAGGGCTTTGCTGATAAAGTTTGCGATGTTCTTAATCTCGAAAAAAGAGAACCAGATTTAAGTGATTGGCTTAAGTTTATTGATGATAAAAGCAAGAGCATAGATCAAATTGATGTTGCAATTGTTGGAAAATATGTAGAGTTGAGAGATGCTTATATTTCTTGTGTTGAGGCTTTGCATCATTCTGGATATTTTAATCATATAAATGTTAATATTCATTGGGTAGATTCAGATCAAATTAATGAAAATAACTATACTACAATTCTCAAGCCTTTCAATGGCATATTAGCCCCAGGTGGCTATGGTGCAAAAGGAACAAATGGAATACTTCTTACAGCCAAATATGCAAGAGAACATAAAGTTCCTTTTATGGCAATAGGTCTAGGCATGCAACTTTCTGTTGCAGAAGCTGCCAGAAGTTTTTTAGGATTGAAGGACGCTAATACCTTAGAAGCCGATCCTTATTCAAAACACCCCATTGCTAAAGTTCCTGAAGACAGAATTTGCCAAAATGACAGTCGTGGGGCTGCAAGGCTTGGAAGTCAAGAAATAGAAATTTTAAATCATAAACTTAGAGAAATTTATGGTAAAAAAACCATATCCGAAAGACACTCAAATAGATATGAGATAATTAGAGACTTCGATGATCAATTTGCAAAATATGGATTAAATCTTGCAGCAGTATCTAGTAATAACAAATTTGCTGAAGCATATATTATTGAAGAGCATCCATTCTACGTTATTACAATATACCATAGTGAATATAAATCAAGGCCTAATAAGCCCCATCCACTCTTTAATAGTTTTGTTAAAACAATTTATAATATTAAAAACAGTTTGCCGGAGGCCTAATCTTGAAAAATAAAAGTATCATTATAACCGATTCGAGTTGTGATATTAGCGATAAGATTCTTAAAGAGCGAAATATAAGGTTTGTGCCATTAAGAATTATTGCAAGTAACGCTGAGTATAAAGACAGAATTGATATCAGTAGCGAAGAAATATATTCCTTACTTGAAAATGAAATCCCTAAGACAAGTCTTCCAAATCCTGATGATATTTCAAATCTTTATGAAGAATTGATAAATGATGGTTACACAGACATATTACATATTTCAATTTCTGCAGGTTTAAGTGGTACATGTAATTTAGTAAATATTATTGCTGACAACTACAGAGACAAGGCAAATATTATAGTTCTAAATTCAAAAACACTTTCTGGTGGACTTGGTTTACTTGTGATTCGAGCAAGCGATATGCTTGCAGAAGGCTTAACCATTGAGGAAATAGCAATCAAAATCGAAGAACAAAGAAAAATTATGCAATCTACTTTTGTAGTACATACTCTTGAGTATTTGCGAAAAGGTGGAAGAATCGGACTTGTTGAAGGTGTAGTTGGAGCCTTGCTTAATATTAAACCAATAGTATTTGTAAATCAAAATGGTGTTTATGAAACATTAGCAAAAGCTAGAGGCTTTGCAAAAGCAAAGTCCCTTATGCTATCAAACGCTGTAGATAGATATAAAGATCAGTTAGTTGATGCATATATTGTTCATGGTATGGTCGAGGAAGAAGCAAAGCAATTTTCTGAGGAAGTAAAACAATCCTTAAACATAAGGAACATTTTTGTTAATATTTTAAGTCCAGTTTTAGGCGTTCATACAGGAAAAGGTTTAATTGGATTGATAGTATTACCAGTAGAGGCATAGTATGAGTATATTTCAAGGAATTATTTTAGGAGTTTTACAGGGATTAGCAGAATTTATTCCGATATCTTCAAGTGGGCATCTTCTTGTGTTACGTACACTAATGAAGATAAATGAAAATGCTGAAAGTTATTTAGTTTTTGATATTCTTCTTCATGTAGCTACATTATTAGTTGTATTGATATATTTTTGGAAAGATTGGCTAGAAATATTAAAAAATCCTTTTAAGTCTAAAACTCTCTTTTATTTATTCATTGCATCATTGCCGGCTTTTTTTGCTGTTATAATATTCGATAATACTATTGACTATCTGTCTAGTGGAGTATTTTTAGGATTTAATTTTATTATTACAGGTATTTTGCTTATTATCGCACAAGTAGTTTCTAAAAAATCAACTAATACTAATATTAAATCTAAAAATGCTCTAAGCATGGGATTTGCTCAAATACTTGGATTGTTACCTGGAGTTAGTAGAAGTGGATCAACAATATTTGGTGGCATTTTATCGGGCCTTGACAAAAGTACTTCAGCAAAATTTTCATTTATGATGAGTGCTCCTGCAATACTTGGTAGCCTTATATATGCACTTAAAAAAGCCATCAGTGGAAATTATCTTAATGAGATTCAAATATTGCCAACTCTATTTGGCATGTTTGCGGCTTTTATATTTGGATTTTTTGCTATTAAATTTATGATGAAAATAATAAGCCGAATCAATTTAAAGTATTTTGCGGCTTATGCGATTATATTAGGTATACTTGTTTTAATTGGATTTAGGTTTGGACTATTAGTGTTTTAATTAATTATCAATTTTATCATCACTTGGAATATCATCTTTAAGTTCTAATCTGATTGCCAAATTATGTGGCAAACAAATAATGCTGTTCCCCATCATTCTAGTTTTATAATTTTCACAATTAACTTCGCCTTGATGTACACATAATTGATTTTGACAATTTGAATATATAACTTTTACACCATTTTTTGTAAAAAGAATGGTGTTTTTATAATCGCCTTGAACAATGTCATATGTTTTTCCTTCTTCAATATTAATGGTGTCCCTCAATTCACCATTAATTATTATCTGAACTCTAGAAGATGGTTTGTTGTTTAAAAAAACATTTAATAAATATATCATAATAGAGATTGTTATTATTAGAATAAATAAAATAATCTCTTTTTTTCCTATTAGATTTTTTTTAGTCATTAATTATTATCGTCTGATTCAAAGCCTAGATCAATCCTATTGTCTTTGTCTGCCCATAAGCTATCTAGCTTATAGTAATCTCTATCCTTTTTATAGAAAATGTGCACCATAACATAATTATAATCAATTACACACCAACGCCCCTCTGAAGCACCCTCTTTTCTTGTAGCAAAAATGTCTTTCTTTTCTAATTGTTCTTCGACTTCATGCATAAGAGATCTTACCTGGTTATAAGTCCTGCCACTTGCGATTACTAGATAATCAGTAATAACTGTTCTATTTCCCACATATAAAACATCAATGTTGCTTGCTTTCTTATCATATAATACTTTTGCAATTGTTAATGCTAATTCTTTAGATTCCATAGTTTTCTCCTCTATTTTTTAGTGTAATTAATAGCCTTAGCGTATCCTTATGCATAGGCTTTGAATGCTTCTCTAAAAATTTTGCAGTGCTTTCAATGCACATAATCATAGCTGCGTGTATATCTTTTTCTGCTAGTTTTCGAATCTCGTTAAGTTGTGGATAATTCGGTCTTCCTAGTTCAATTTTATCTGATAGGTAAATAATCATATCAAATAAATTCATGTTATAGTTTCCAGTAGTATGATAAAAAATAGCACTTAAAACATTATTATCTGTAACACCAAATGCTGTTTTTGCTAAAATAGATCCTACTGGTGCGTGTAATAGCTCGCTATTATATGTTTGAAGGTCAAGATCTAAATTATTCATGTCTGCAATGAGCTGCATTTTGTTTATTGGAAGATTTTTTGCACAGTCATGCAATAACCCTGCTTCAGTAGCTTTAATATAATCCTGATTATAAATGATAGCAAGCTTTCTAGCCTCATATGCAACACCTAATGAGTGAGCAAATCTTTTTATTTCAATGAGATTTATTAACTTAGATATATAAGACGAGAAATAGCATGGAAGAACGTCAGTATTATAAAGATTCTTTTCTAAAATATATTCTAGAACAGTCTTGGGAATTTCATTGCTATTATTATGATCTTTCAAATCTTGTCTAATCTTTGTAGACGATATATCTTTTGCTGCTGTTTTTAAAAAGTAAAGTTTTGCTCCAGCTTTTTCGATTTCTTTTCTTCTATCTTTTTTATCATGAAATCTATTACATACTATAAAGTTTGTAAGCTTAAATAAATCATTTGCCCTATGCCATTTATCAAGATAGTTTAAAGAATCCTCACCTATAATATAATAAAAGCAAGTTTTGGGATAAAGAGTAGTAAGTTCTATTAATGTATCATAGGTATAAGCGTATCCCTCTCTATTCATTTCTATTTTTGACACTTCAAACTTTTTATTACCTACAAGAGCAAGTTGAAGCATCATTATTCTATCTTCAATAGAAGCTTTTAATGATGTTTTGTGTGGTGGATTAACAGTTGGTATAAATATAACTTTATCTAACTGAAATTGATCAAGTGCCTCCTGGGCAATTTGAATATGTCTATTATGCACAGGATCAAAGCTTCCACCAAAAACTCCTATTTTTGATACATATTCTGACATATTATTCACCCATTTTCAGAACTGCTAAGAATGCTTCGCTTGGTACCTCCACATTGCCAAACTTTCTCATTCGCTTTTTACCTTCTTTTTGCTTCTCCAAAAGCTTCTTTTTTCTACTGATATCACCACCATAGCATTTTGCTAAAACATCTTTACGCATTGCTTTAACAGTCTCTCTTGCAATTATCTTTCCACCTATGGCTGCTTGAATAGGTATTTCAAACATTTGTCTCGGAATAACATTTTTTAATTTTTCAGCCATATTTCTTCCTCTGGAATAGGCCTTATCTCTATGTACAATTATTGAGAATGCATCACAGATCTCACCATTAAGTAATATATCCAACTTAACAAGATCGCTATTTAAATAATCGCTAAGTTCGTAATCGAATGATGCATATCCTCTTGTGCGACTCTTAATTTGATCAAAAAAGTCAAAAATAACTTCATTCAAAGGGATAATAAAATGCATTCTCACCCTATCGCCTTCATATTGCATATCTATAAAGTTACCTCTTTTATCTATGCAAAGGTCCATAATTGTTCCTATGTACTCTTGTGGAGTATAAATAGTTGCTTTTACAATTGGCTCCTGAATTTCTTCTATTTCAGCAACAGGCGGCAAAGCAGTAGGATTTTCTACTTCTATTATTTCTCCGCTTGTCTTTAAGACCTTATATATTACACTTGGAGTAGTACACACAAGAACAAGATCAAATTCTCTTTCAAGCCTTTCTTGTATTATTTCCATATGAAGTAATCCTAAGAATCCACATCTAAATCCGAACCCTAAAGCAGCTGATGTTTCTGGTTCAAAATGCAACGAGGCATCATTCATTCTTAGCTTTTCAAGTGCATCCTTTAGATTTTCATAGTCTGCTCCATCTGCTGGATAAATTCCACAGTATACCATTGGAGTAACATCGCGATATCCAGGTAAAGCTTTATCTGCAGGTCTATCTGCATCTGTTATTGTATCACCAACTCTTGTGTCTCTTACATCTTTAATAGATGCAGCAACATAGCCAACCTCACCACATTCTAGCTCTGATTTGGGTGTATAATTCGGCTCAAAAGTTCCTACTTCCACAACTTCAAAAACAGATTTTCCTGCCATTAGCAACATATTCATTCCTGGCTTAATAGAGCCATTGATTATTCTTACAAAGCAAATAGCACCCCTATAATTGTCGTATTTTGCGTCAAACACCAAAGCCTGAAGAGGAGCATTTATATCGCCACTTGGAGCCGGTATTTGTGTTACGATTGTTTCTAATACATCATCAATATTGAGTCCTGTTTTAGCAGAAATAGCAGGCGCATTTTTTGCATCTAATCCTATAATATCTTCTATTTCAGCTCTTACTTCGTCTATTCTTGCACTAGGCAAATCTATTTTATTAATAACTGGAATTATTTCAAGGTTGTGATCAATAGCCATATAAACATTGGAAAGTGTTTGAGCTTCAACACCTTGAGTAGCATCTACAACACACAATGCACCTTCACATGCAGCAAGTGCCCTACTTACTTCATACGAAAAGTCTACATGTCCGGGAGTGTCTATAAGATTTAGAGTATATGTCTCACCATCTTTGGCTTTGTACTGCATTCTAACTGCTTTACTTTTAATAGTTATTCCACGTTCTCTCTCCAAATCCATGCTGTCTAAGATTTGGTCCTGCATATCTCTCTTATCAAACACACCAGTTTTTTCAAGTATTCTATCGGCAAGAGTAGATTTACCATGATCAATGTGTGCAACAATACAAAAGTTTCTAATATATTTTAATCTATTATCCAAGATTTTACCTCCAAACTTACATATATTTATATTATATTAGATTCATATAAAAATCAATAATTTAAAGAGTTTAACTTTTCAAATAAAAGAAAATTATGTATAATTATTATAATTAAAACAATAAAGCGAGGTAACGATATGAAATGCCCTGTTTGCAATCATTTAGAAAGTAAAGTCGTTGATTCAAGGTATATTGAAAATGGCACAGTTATTCGTAGACGAAGAGAATGCGTTGAATGTGGCAACCGCTTTACAACCTATGAACGTATAGACAGCACTCATATTCTTGTTATAAAAAAAGATGGAACTAGAGAAGCGTACAACAGCGAAAAAATAAAAAGTGGAATATTAAAAGCCTGCGAAAAACGTCCTATATCACTAAAGCAAATTGAAGAACTTGTTTCAAGCATAGAAAACGAAATACGCAGTACCATCGGTAGTGGTGAAATTGAAAGCAACTATATTGGTGGAATTGTGATGAATAAACTAAAGGAACTTGATAAAGTTGCATATGTACGTTTTGCTTCTGTATATAGACAATTTGAAGACATTGGCAGCTTTATGGACGAGCTAAACTCACTTGTTAACGAGCCAAGCGAAAAAAATCAATAAACTTTATTATTCTAAATTAAATTACCTAATTTTATTTATATTTTTATACTCAAAATATAAATGTTTAAAAATAAATAATAATTGACTTTTGAGAACATTATTTATATAATATAGTCAAACAAGGAAAAAAACTTGTAAAATAATACATTATTAAGGAGAAGAAATATGAAAAAAATTATTTCTTTAGTTTTAGTGTTTGCTATGGTGCTCACACTAGGTGTTACTGCTCTTGCAGAAGGTGAAACACAAGTATTTTGGTACACATTTTCTGATGTATATCTCAGCTTTGTTCGTGAAAGTTTAAACCAAAAACTAAATGAAGCCAATATTAAGTTTATTGATAATGACGCAAATGCTACACAAGCAACCCAAACAGACCAAATCAACACAGCAGTTGCTACAAAAGCTTCCCTTTTAGTAGTAAATGTTGTTGAGACTGGTGCAGATGGTATAGCTCAGAATATTGTTGATACCGCTAAGACAGCTAATATTCCACTGATTTTCTTTAACCGTTCTATTGAACAGTCTATAGTTGAAAGCTATGACAAGTGCATATTTGTAGGCACAAACTATGAAGATGCAGGAAAAATGCAGGGAGATATGATTGGCGAATATCTACTAAAAGACTTTGAAAAATATGATCTTAATGGAGACGGCGTTATTTCATATGTAATGTTCAAAGGTGATGAGTCTAACCAAGAAGCAATTGCTCGTACAAAGTATGGCGTAGAAAATGCAAATGCTAAATTGGTAGAGGCAGGCAAACCAGAACTTAAGTATTATGATGATCAGGCTACAACACTTTATCTTGTTGACCAGATGGGTACATGGAGCCGTCAGGTTGCTCAAGACTATATGACAACAATTTTAGCTCAGTATACAAAAGACAATAACAATATGGTAGAGTTAGTTATAGCAAATAATGATGAAATGGCTATAGGTGCTGTACAGGCTCTACAAAGCGCTGGATACAATAAAGGTGAAGGCTCAACAACCATTCCTGTATTTGGCGTAGACGCTACAGATGATGCAAAGAATCTTATTTCTGAAGGTTCACTTGCTGGAACAATCAAACAAGACGCTGTTGGTATGGCTGACGCTATAGCAAAGATCGCTTCTAACTATCTTGCTGGAAAAGAAGCAACAGCTGACCTAGACGAGCACTATGTTCGTGAAGGCTCATGGAAGATTGCTATTCCTTATTCAATTTACTTAGGTGAATAATAACTTTCCAAAGCAAAAATTTACTAGGCGGAGGAGCTCGCTCCTTCGCCTATTTTCAAGTAATAACGGAGAAAAGAAATGTCTATAAAAGAAAATAATAATGTTCTGCTAAGACTAGAAAATATATCAAAAAGTTTCCCCGGTGTAAAAGCACTTGATGATGTTTCAATCACAGTTAAAGCAGGTACTGTGCATGCTTTAATGGGTGAAAATGGTGCAGGAAAATCTACACTAATGAAGTGTCTTTTTGGTATATATAGTAAAGATAGTGGTCATATATATTTAAATGGAAAAGAAATAGACTTTAAAAATTCAAAAGAGGCCTTGGATAATGGTGTAGCAATGGTACATCAAGAGCTTAATCAAGCTTTAAAGCGAAATGTTATGGATAATATTTGGCTAGGAAGATATCCAAAAATAAAAGGCCTACCATTTGTTTCTGAAAGAAAAATGCTTAATGATACAAAAGAGATCTTTAAGTCATTAAACATTGATGTAAACCCAAAACAAAAGATGAGCACTATGCCCGTTGCTCAAAGACAGATGGTTGAAATAGCTAAAGCAGTTTCTTATAATTCAAAAGTAATTGTTTTCGATGAACCTACATCCTCTCTTACAGAAAAAGAGGTTGATCATCTTTTTAGAATAATAAACATGCTTAGAGAT
This sequence comes from Eubacteriales bacterium, assembly GCA_034180455.1. Lineage (GTDB taxonomy): Bacteria > Bacillota > Clostridia > Christensenellales > Aristaeellaceae > JAAZPT01. The sequence goes on along the minus strand of JAXFOG010000006.1, from coordinate 139,053 downwards.
AAAGGGTGTGGAATAATCTATATTTCTCATAAGATGGAAGAGATATTAAAGATATCTGACGAAGTAACAATTATGAGAGATGGAAGACATATTGAAACTAGAAATTCTAATGAAATAACCATGAATGAGATTATTAAGCTTATGGTTGGAAGAGAACTGACAAATCGATTCCCAATTAAAGATTATTCTCCAAGTAATCAAGTAGTATTAGAAGTTAAAAATTTGTCTTCAGCATATGTAAACTTGAAAGACTGTAGTTTTAATCTACATAAAGGAGAAATTCTTGGCCTTGCTGGACTGGCTGGAGCTGGGCGTACAGAAGTACTTGAAAATATTTTTGGAATATCTACAAGAAAATCTGGAACGCTTATTTTAAATGGAACGGAAATAAAAAACAAATCTCCTCGTGAAGCAATTGCTAATGGTTTTGCAATGGTTACAGAGGAAAGACGCGCAACAGGAATATTTAGTATACTATCTATACGTGATAATACTGTTATTGCTAGTCTAAAAAAATATTTGGTTAATAATTTATTTTTGAGTAATTCAAAGATGAAAAAGAGCACGAACTGGTCTATTGAAGCCATGAGAATAAAGACTCCATCGCAAGATACTAAAATACGTGCTCTATCTGGTGGCAATCAGCAAAAAGTTATTTTTGGTAGATGGATGCTCACTGAGCCTAATATATTTTTGCTTGATGAGCCTACACGTGGAATTGACGTTGGGGCAAAATATGAAATCTATCAGTTAATAATGAACATGGCAAAAGAAGGAAAATCAATAATAATAGTATCCTCCGAAATGCCTGAATTATTAGGGATATGCGACAGAATTTTAGTCATGTCAAATGGTTATCTTTCTGGCGAAGTGGATGCTCAAAATACTTCGCAGGAAGAAATTATGACATTAGCAGCAAAATTCGTATAGTGGAGGTAATTGATGTTAATTGACAAATTTAATAATTCAATAAAAGAATTTAGGTCTTTAAATAGTAAAGAAAAAGCAAGTTACATTGGTAATTGGTTGCTTGAAAGAGCCATGGTTATTATTATACTTCTCTTGGTTATATATATTCAATCTAAGAGGCCTGCTTTTCTAGCAACAGCAAACTTAGTTAATATGATTCAGTTAACTGCTACTAGGTTGCCAATAGCACTTGGAATAGCTGGTACAATAATTTTGACTGGTACAGATTTGTCTGCTGGTAGGGTTGTAGGCTTAGGTGCATTTGTTTCCTCAATATTACTCCAAAAGGCAGTTGCTAATCGATTTTTAGCTGGTGGAAGCCCCATGAATGTATTATTAGCTTTAATAATCGTTCTTGCATCGGGTGCGTTAATTGGTGTGGTAAATGGATTTTGTGTTGCAAAATTTAAGCTTCATCCTTTTATAGTAACACTTTCTACTCAACTAATTACTTATGGTATATACTTAACATTAAGCAATGCCAAACAAATTTCTAATCTTGACGAATCATACACTAGTGATTTGCTCACATCTCCCCTAATAAAGATTGGCTCTACTCCCATGGCAATGTATGTTTTGTTTGCTCTTATTGTTACAATAATAATGTGGTTCATTTGGAATAAAACTACATTTGGCAAAAACATGTTTGCAGTGGGATCGAACGAAGAAGCTGCAAGAGTTTCTGGTGTAAACGTTACTATGGTAATAATTGGTGTTTTCACGCTTGCAGGAATTACATACGGCTACACAGGATTTGTTGAAGCAGCAAGACTTGGAGCCTCAACAGGTACAGTAGGTCTTAACTACGAGCTAGATGCAATTGCTGCTTGTGTTATTGGTGGTGTAAGCTTTGTTGGTGGTATTGGTAAAATTAGTGGAGTTATTTTAGGCGTTTTACTAATGCAATTGATAATTGTTGGTATGACATTCTTAGGAATAAGTGGAAGCGTAACCTATATTATTAAAGGTTTAGTAATACTTGTTGCTTGTGCAATAGATATGCGTAAATATCTTACAAAGAAATAATTGTAATTTATATAGCCCTGCACATGCAGGGTTATTTTATTGCAAAAATCTTTACTCTGGTATATAATTATTAAGAATTATCCAAATAGGAGATTAATATGAACAAAAAAATTATTGTAGTTTTATCATTAGTAATTGTAGCAATGATTAGTTTATCATCATGCGATCTTATAGTAAAAGATCCAGAAGTTGATAAAAAAACTGTAATCGTAGAACTTGGAGATGAAAACATTACCAAAGAAGAAGTTAATAATACAATTGAACAAATAAAATTTTATTATCAAAATCAATATGGTAATTCAGTTGACTTGAATTCTCCTGAATATAAAGAGAACATACAAAACTCTGCAATAAATAGTTTAATTGCTGAAAAAGTTATCGATAAAAAGATAAAGGAATTAGGTTTTGATATACTTAGTGATGAAGAACTAGATATTATTAAAAAAGAATGCGAAAAAAATTATCAGAATTATCTAGATGGGATCAAGAATGTATATTTTTCTGACTCTGAGCTAAAAGGAGACGAACTTAATAAGGCAATCAAAGCTAAAGCAGATGAGCTTGGATACAATAGTATAGAAGATAGTGTTGAAATTAAATCAAAGTCAAAGAAACTTGAAAATTTAAAAAACGATTTAATAAAAGACGTAACTGTAAGCGATGAAGAAATAAAATCAGACTATGATTCAAAAGTTACTCAGTCCAGAGTAAATGTTGAGAATAAGCCAGAACTATATTCAAGTTATGTTTTGAATGGCAACGCTGTATATTATGCTCCTGCTGGATACCGTAATATAAAACAAATACTTGTTAAGTTTACTGATGAAGATATGAAAAATATAAATTCTCTTAAGTCAGAGATAAAAGAAAAAGAGAATCAAATTTCAACTGTAAAGAAATCTATTGAGGAAGAAACAAATAATTCTAAAGAAGATCAAGACAAAAAAGAAAATGACACTAATCGTGTTGATGCTTTGAATTCATCTTTAAAACAGTATGAAAGTGATTTAGCTGAATTAAACAACAAGTTGGATGAATCAAAAGATAAAGCATATAAAAATATTCAAAATAAAGTTGATAAAGTACTTGCTGCACTTTCAAATGATGCAAGTAAATTTGATAAGGTTTTTGAGGAGAATAATGAAGATCCACGTATGAATCAAGAACCGTTTAAAACTACTGGATATCCAATGTCTGCTTCTTCTACAATATATGAAAGTAGTATAAAAGATGCAGCAATGAATTTAAAAAATGTTGGCGATGTGTCTGATATTGTTAAAGGTGATTTGGGTTATTATATTTTAAAATACCAAAGTGATGTAAAAGAAGGTCCAGTAGATTTCGATAGCGTTAAAGATTCCATTAAAAAGTCTATATTGGAGCAAAAGCAGAATGATGCATATAACAATCAAATTCAGAAGTGGATTGAAGAATCTAATGCTAAAATACATACAGATAGAATGAAATAAATATAAAGGTCATGCTATGCATGACCTTTATATAATGATTTAAGTTAAATTGCAGCTATATTGCTGCTTTTTTTAGTTTATATATTTTCTAAAAACTCTGTTACTGGGGCTCAGCAATATCTCATAGGATATTGTTCCAGCGATATTAGCTAGGTCTTCTGCAGAGATTTCTAGGTTTTCAGACCTACCTATGAGAATTACATCATCCCCTACCTTGGCTTCGTCTATATCTGTGATGTCAACCATAATTTGATCCATACAAATATTACCAATTATTTTTGCATATTTATTGGAGATGATTACAGAAGCTTTGTTACTTAAAGCTCTTAAATATCCATCACCATATCCAACAGATATTGTAGCAATTTTCATTGGATTTTTTGCTTCATATGAACAATTATATCCAATCTTTTGACCACTAGATATAAACATGATATTGCTTATTTCTGTATGCCACTCTAACGCCTTTTTAACTTTTAAACTAGTTTCAACTGAAGGATATCCATACATGATTATTCCACATCTAGCATAATCGTATTTATAAGGCAAACGAAAAATCCCAGCTGAATTGGCTAAGCTCTTTGGACAATTTAATTCAGAACTAAGTTCTTCAAATTTAGATATTTGTTCTTTGGTATATTCATTAATATATTTCTGCTCATCAGGCTTTTCATCACAGTAAGCCAAATGTGAAAAGCACATTTTTAATTGAACAAACTTTGATGAATCAATCAATTTTTGTGCCTTAGAAATTTCATTCTTTGTATTAAAACCTATTCTATTCATGCCGGTGTTTATCGCAATTTGTACTAAAGCTGTTTTTTTTATTTTTTCAGCTATATCAATTAAATTATTTAAAGAATCAATATTTGAAATACATATTACAATATTGTTTAAAATCGCATCTTTCAAGCTGTTTTTATTGATATTACCTAACAAAAAAATATCCTGATGAATTTCTGCCTCTCTAAGAGATATCGCTTCTTCCAATGTTGCAACACAAAATCCATCTGCATGATTATCAGATAAAGCTTTAGCAGTCTCTATTAAGCCATGGCCATAAGCATTTGCTTTTATTACTGCTAAAAGCTTTGTACCAGGTAGTAGCGAATTTCTTATGGTTGTATAGTTTTCAGCAATTTTATTTGTATTTATATATAATGCATTATGTCTATATTGTTTCATTTTGATTCTCTTTTCTAAGATTATCTTCATAACTAATTTCTTCTAGGTAGAGTCCTTTAGCTTCTGCTGTAAAGCCAAGACAAGATCGTTGACCTGTGGAAAATGCACTATTAAAACATTCGCTTTCTAATCTTCCTCTACCAATATCTATCAAAGTGCCTACGATAATTCTCACCATGTTATATAAAAATCCATTTCCCTTAACTCTATACTCAATAAAATTTCCGTTGATCATAATGCTAGATTCATAAATTGTACGTACTTTATCTCTTACATTTGCTCCTGATGATTCAAATGCTGAAAAATCATGTGTACCAATTAGAATTTTTGCTGAATTATTCATTTTTATCAGATCAAGTTTATCAGGAATTTGAGAAGATAGATCATTCCATAAGGCAGATGAATATGGTTTGTTATAGATAAGATATGAGTAGACTTTATATATGGCATCATATCTTGGATTAAAAGTTTCATTGCATTGAAAACTTTCAATTATTCTTATATCTCTTGGTAATAAAGCATTTAGCGCAAATAAATACTTATCAGCTGGAATTGAACTATTATTGTCATAGAATGTGGCATATTGTGATTTTGCATGTACTCCAGCATCAGTTCTACTAGCACCATACAAAGATGTCCTATAATTTGTAAGCTTATAAATTCCTTCTTCTATAGTCTCTTGTATGCTCACTGCATTTTTTTGGCGTTGCCATCCTGAATAATTGTTTCCTTTATATGAAATTTTTAAACAGATTTTTTTCATTTTATAGCTTTGAAGTATATATTATTAGTACAAAGTATAATATGCTGGCAAATATACAATAGAAATCCACTAAGCTAAATTTTAAAAGTCTATATCTAGTTCTATTTTCATCACCATGATAACAACGAGCTTCCATTGCCATAGCTAAATCATTAGCTCTTCTAAATGCACTAATAAAAAGAGGAACCAATAATGGAATCATAGACTTTGCTTTCTCAAAAATATTTCCAGAATCAAAGTCGGCTCCTCTTGAGATTTGTGCTTTCATAATTTTATCTGTTTCTTCCATAAGCGTAGGAATAAACCTTAAGGCAATTGTCATCATCATTGCAAGCTCATGTACAGGAAATTTTATTTTTTTTAGGGGCTTTAAAAACGATTCTATTCCATCTGATATTGATACTGGAGAAGTGGTAAGAGTAAGTATACTTGAACCTATAATAAGAAAAACTAATCTAAAAGAAAAATGTAAAGCCAGATCAAGACCTTCTTTAGTTATTACGATAAATCTCCAGGAAAGCAAAACAGTATCTCCTGCAGCAAAAAATATATTTAAAATAAATGTGATAATAAGTAGTGCTCTAAGTGGACGCAAGTTTCCTAAAAAGATTTTAAACGGTATTTTACTTAAATAAATTACTATTGCTAAATAAATTGCAGGAATAACATATAACACAATATTTTTAATAAAAAATATTGAGATTATATATAAAAAAGTTAAAGCAATTTTAGTTCGTGGATCAGCTCTATGAATTATGCTATCTCCCCTAATGAATTGTCCTATTGTAATATCTTTAAGCATGTTTTCTCCCAAATATTCTTAGTAATTCATTTTTAATATCTTCTTGCTTATATATGCTCTCATCTATATCATAGCCTTTTTCTTTTAGCTTACGTGCTAGAAGCATCACCTGTGGAACTCTCAATCCTGTGGTTTTTAAAATATTATTTTCACTAAAAACTTCTTTTGGTGTACCATCAGCTACTATACACCCTTTACTGAAAATTATTATTCTACTAGCTAATCTTGCAATCTCATCCATATTATGTGACACCATAATTATTGTGATATTACCCGATTTATGCAGTTGAGCAAGCATTGACAATATTCTATCCCTACCATGTGGATCAAGTCCAGCTGTAGGTTCATCAAGAACTAAATATTTTGGATTCATGGCTATTACCCCAGCAATTGCTACTCTTCTCATTTGTCCACCTGATATTTCAAATGGAGATTTATTTGCATATTTTTCAAAGTCCAAATGTACAAGCTCCATTGATTCTCTTACTCTTTTTTCAATACTTTTTTCATCGAGTCCAAGATTTCTAGGCCCAAATGCTATATCTTTATAAATAGTCTCTTCGAAAAGCTGATTTTCTGGATACTGAAAAACAAGTCCGACTTTTTTGCGAATATTTTTTAATGATTGCTTATCATTGCTTGTTTCTACTCCATCTACCTCCACCGTTCCTGAGCTTGGAAGTAACAAGCCATTTAAGTGTTGAACAAATGTAGTTTTGCCTGAACCAGTGTGTCCGATTATACCTATAAACTCTCCATCATTAATTGACACATTAATATTTCTTAAAGCATAAACATCGCTTGAACCAATACTTGAATAATTATGATCTAAATTTTTAATTTTTATTGGCATTTAATTTATCTAGCTCCTCTATCATATCATCAATGGTCATAACATCTTCATCAATAATAATATTGTTTTTTCTTAAAAAATCGGCAAGTTCAACCATTGGAGGAACATCTAGACCTATTGCTCTAATTCGTTCAATATTTTTAAATACTTCGCATGGTTTACCTATCATGTCAATTTTTCCATCATTGAATACAGCAATTCTATCTGCTAGAACAGCTTCCTCCATAAAATGAGTAATCCAAATTACAGTAATTCCATTATCTTTATTTATTCTATTAACAACGTCAAGTATTTCAGCTCTTCCAGCAGGATCAAGCATTGATGTGGCTTCATCGAAAATAATTATATAAGGCATCATTGCAAGGACCCCAGCAATTGCAATTCTCTGCTTTTGGCCACCACTAAGTAAGTGAGGTGCTCTTTCTGCATACTCATACATGTCTACACTTTTTAGAGCCTTATCAATTATAGGTTGCATATCTTCATGCTTTATTCCAATGTTTTCAAGTCCAAATGCAACATCTTCCTTTACAACGGTAGCTACGATCTGATTATCAGGATTTTGAAACACCATTCCAGCATGTTTACGAAGCTTCCATGGCTCCTTTACATATTTAGCATCAATACCACAAATTTTTATACTGCCAGATTTTGGTAAAATTAAAAGGTTTAAAATCTTAGCAAATGTACTTTTCCCTGACCCATTATGTCCAATAATAGCAAGGAATTCCCCTTTGTTGACAGATAAATTTATGTTATCAATAATGTTCTTTTCTTCGTTGTCATAACTATATTGTAGATCTTTTACTTCAATTATTTCCATTTTATGCTCCTAAAAATTATGGCCACACTATTATACACAATTTTTTCAAATAAATAAAACTAAAAACCCTCTTCGCCTTATTATAAACAAAGAGGGTGGTTTAAATAAAAAATATTGAATATAAGTATTATTTATTTTCTTTTTTATATCTTTCAATAAGAGCATTAATTCTATCGTAAGGATTTAATAGTTTGCTTATGGAACGATCATGATTCAATGTAGCAATAAAATAAGCAATATATTTGCCCATATTTGCTTGTATAAACCATGGAGCATTTTTAACTTCTGGAGAACAGTATGTAAGGTTTGTCGATATTACTTTTGTTATTATTCCATCTCGATATGCCTTATCAAAATTCTCAATTCCGTTAGTAAACAAAGCAAATGAAGCACCACAAAAAATTCTTTTTGCTTTTTGTTTTTTAAGCTCATATGCAAGGTCTAATATACTATCACCTGAAGAAATAATATCATCACAAACAAAAACATCCTTACCTTCAACAGAGTTACCTAAATATTCATGTGACAATATTGGATTTCTTCCATCAACTATTCTAGTATAATCTCTACGTTTATAGAACATACCAAGATCAATATGCAAACTCTCGGAGAAGAAAATATTTCTTTCCATAGCACCTTCATCAGGGCTTACTATCATTAAATGATCTGAATCTAATTGAAGATCTTTAACTTCTCTAAATAGGGCCTTTAAAATCTGATAAGATGGCTTAATGCTATCAAAACCAATAAGTGGTATGGAATTCTGCACTCTAGGATCGTGTGCATCAAAAGTAAGAATATTGTGTACGCCCATATGTGCAAGTTCTTGTAATGCCATAGCACAATCCAAACTTTCTCTGCTAGATCTTTTATGTTGCCTGCTTTCATACAAGAAAGGCATAATTACGGTGATTCTCTTTGCCCTTCCTCCCATTGCACCAATTAAGCGTTTCAAGTCTTGAAAATGATCATCTGGAGACATAGGAACTTCCTTACCATACATATTGTATGTGCAATTATAAGCTCCAACATCACAAATGATAAAAATATCATAGCCTCTTACACTTGATCTAATTAATCCTTTTGCTTCTCCTGTACCAAACCTCGGGCATTGGTTTGGAATCAAAAAATCTTCTCTTTGATATCCAGGGACAGATACTAGTGCAGGATCTAAGACAGGCGTATCAATGTCATTTCTGTTTTTCTTAGCCCATTTGATAAGCCAATCATTAACTTGTGAACCGAGTTCTTCTGTACCACGCATAGAAACAATTCCTAGTGGACCAATAGGTCTTGAAGCTAACATTTCATCGCTCCAAATTTTTGAATAATTAGGCATTTTTCTTCCTTTCTATGAAAAACATTTTTCGCACATATTATACAATATAATTTGTGTTTTTTAAATATATAATAAACTTTTATAAAGACTTTATAAACCCAACTTTTCGTGATATAATATATAGGTTACTTGTACATAAATTCATGGAGGGCAAAAATGAAAATAATAAGAAAAGGAATGCTTTTAGTGCTTTCTGGCCCTGCAGGCGCAGGAAAAGGCACGCTAGGCAAAGCTCTTTTGGCAGCAGATGATACTTTTTACTTTTCTATAAGTGCTACTACTCGAAAATGCCGAGTGACTGAAACCCCTGATGTAGATTATCATTTTCTTAGTGACGATGAATTTGATGCACTTGAAAAAAAAGGTGAGTTCCTTGAAACTGCTATTGTGCATGGGCATAAATATGGTACATTGAAACAACCTATTATTGAGAAAATAGAACAAGGTATAAGTGTCTTACTAGATATTGATAGTCAAGGTGCTAAAAATGTAATAAAAGCCTATCCAAGCTGTGTTTCAGTATTTATTCTCCCTCCAAGTTTCAAAGTTCTTGAGGAAAGATTGCATACTAGAAATACTGAAGATCCAGATGAAATAGCTAGAAGACTGGCTAATGGAAGAAAAGAAGTTGAACAGCTAGATAACTATGATTATGTGATAGTAAACGATACAAGAAAAGATGCTTTTAATAAACTAATGCACATTGTAAAAGCAGAAAGACAAAGAACAAACAGATATATACCCATACTAACAGATTAATTAGGAGGCTATTATGGCAATTAATAAACCAACAATAAAAGAATTATCTGAAAAAGTTGACTCAAGATATGCGCTTTGCATTGCAGTTGCAAAGAGATCAAGACAGCTTGTAGAAAACGATTCTCAACCTCTTGTAGATGCAGAAGATTTAAAACCAATAAAGGTCGCTGCTGAAGAAATAAATAGAGGACTTGTAAGTGTAAGAACGAATTCTAATGAAGATGAAACAAAGCTTTGATGGAAAGAATATAGTTTTAGCCGTAAGTGGAAGTATAGCTGCCTATAAAGCAGCAGACCTTACATCTATGCTTGTAAAGTCAGGAGCAAATGTTTACCCACTAATGAGCAGGGCTGCAACTAATATTCTTTCTCCTGAGACTTTAAGAGCCCTTTCTGGTCATGAAGTACTAATAGATACTTTTGATATTTTTGATAGTAGTAAGATAAGTCATATTGAGCTTGCAAAATTAGCTGATGTATTTGTACTAGCGCCAGGTTCTGCAAATACCATAGCAAAGTTTGCAAACGGTATTGCAGACAATATGATTACTGATGTTTTTTTGGCTTGCACATGTCCAGTTTTAATTGCTCCTGCAATGAATACAAATATGTGGAATAATTCCTCAACACAAAAAAACATTGATACTCTTGTTAAACGCGGACTATATTTTTCAGGCCCAACAAGAGGCGATCTAGCTTGTCGGACAAGTGGCATTGGAAAACTAAATTCAATAGAGAATATTTTCGATGATATTGAATATTTATTGCATCCTAAGAAGCAATTAAAAAAACGTGTCCTTGTAACAGCTGGTGCTAGCATTGAGAACATTGATCCTGTAAGATATATAAGCAATAGGTCTACTGGAAAAATGGGATATGCAATTGCTCAAGCTGCAGCCAATAGAGGCGCTGAAGTATGCTTGCTAAGTGGTAATACAAATCTTGCCTTACCACAAAATGTAGATACTAGATTTTTTATGAGTAGCTCTGATTTATTTTCACTAATGAAAAATCTTTACTCTGAATTTGATGTAATTATTCAAGCAGCTGCACCAGCTGATTATACAGTTGTCCAATATAGCAATTCAAAAATTAAGAAAAATGACGCAGAATTAACTATACAGCTCAAGAGAACACCCGATATAGCTGAATTTATTGGGAAAAATAAAAAATCAAATCAGATATTTGTAGGTTTTGCTGCTGAAACTGATAATGTTATTAATAATGCAAAAGAAAAGCTAGCCAAAAAAAATTTAGACTTTATTGTACTTAATAATGTTATGGAAGAAGGAGCAGGTTTTGGAGTAGATACAAATATAGTTACAATTATAGATAAAAATAGTTCAGTTAACTTCAATAAAATGCTTAAGAAAGATGTAGCAGATATAATATTAGATAAAGTTATTGATATTTTGGAGGAAAAATGAAATTAGGCATAGTAGGTTTACCAAATGTAGGTAAAAGCACACTTTTTAATGCTATTACTCAAGCTGGAGCACCAGCAGCTAACTATCCATTTTGTACTATTGAACCTAATACTGGCATAGTAAATGTACCAGATACTAGGCTTGACAAATTAAGTGAGATGTTTGTGCCTAAAAAAACCACTTATGCTACTGTAGAATTTGTAGATATTGCAGGTTTAGTAAAAGGTGCAAGTAAAGGTGAAGGGCTTGGTAATAAATTTTTATCTCATATAAGAGAAGTTGATGCTATTGTCCATGTAGTAAGATGCTTTGTAGATCCTAATATTGTTCATGTTGACGGAAGTGTTGATCCGGTTAGGGACATAAACACAATAAATCTCGAACTAATCATGGGTGATCTAGAAACAGTTGCAAAGCGCAAGGAAAAAGCTGCAAAACTTTTAAAGGCTGGAGACAAAAGTGCTCAGACAGAGCTAAATCTAGCCGAAAGATTAGAAGAACACTTAAGCAACGAAAAACCAGCTAGAAGTCTTGAATGTGATAAAGAAGAAAAAGAAATTCTTAAATCCTGGTTTCTTTTAACTACTAAGCCTGTAATCTACGCAGCTAACATTGCTGAAGATGAGTTAGGCAATAATGAAGAGTCACTTCCACTTGTTCAAAAAGTAAAAGAATTTGCAAAATTAGACAATGCTCAAGTTCTGGTAATCAGTGCTAAAATTGAGGAAGAAATTTCTCAAATGGATGAGAGTGATAAACAAGATTTTATAAATGAGCTTGGAATTGGTGAAAGTGGATTAAATAGACTCATTAAAAAATCGTATGCTTTGCTTGGACTAATCTCATTTCTTACAGTTGGAAGTGATGAGTGCAGGGCGTGGACAATTAAAAATGGCACAAAAGCTCCTCAAGCTGCTGGTAAAATACACAGTGACTTTGAAAGAGGATTTATCCGTGCAGAAGTAGTATCATATAATGATCTTATATCTCATGGCACAATGGCAGCATGTCGTGAAAATGGTTTGGTTCGCAGCGAGGGTAAAGAATACGTGGTAAAAGATGGAGATATAATTCTATTTAGGTTTAATGTATGATGAGTAAAATATCTTTTTTCTTTAAAAGACTTTTTAGAATGGATTTAAGGCGTTTTAGTAAGTCTTTTTTACAAATTAAGCAAGCCAGCAAAAAGAACTCTATATGGCTGTTGTTTGATATGCTAAGGTGTGGAATTGTTTATAATGCCGGATATATGGATTATAAAATTTCGAATATGTATAATTTAAATAAAGAACAACGTGCAAGCACCATAACCCGTGGTATATCAAACTCTATTGTTCAAAGAATGAACCCAAAAAAAGATTGGCATTATTTTGATAACAAAGCTGAATTTAATAATTTGTTTTCAAAATACATAAAAAGAGATTGGCTTGAATTAAATTCTGATACATCTATAGATGAGTTTAAAAATTTCATTGCTGGGAAAGATAAATTTATTTATAAACCTCTCTATGGTTCGAGTGGTGTTGGAATTAAAGTTTTTCACTCAGAGTCATGGCTACAAAATATTGATGATTTCTTTTTTAAACTTCAAAGCCTTGGACAAGCAATTATAGAAGAAATGGTTGTGCAACATGATTCTCTAATGAAGTTAAATCCGTCATCTGTTAATACGATTAGAGTAGCGACTCTTCTCGGAGAAAAAAAACAGGGTATAGTATATGCCTTTATAAGAATTGGCAATGGTAAAGAGGTTGACAATGTTGATTGTGGTGGCATGGCTGCCAGAGTTGACCTTACAAGTGGAAAATTGTTAACAGTGGGTGCCGATAAATCAGGAAACACATTTAAAACTCATCCAAAAACTAACACTGATATAATTGGATTTACAATTCCGTTTTGGGAAGACATTAAAAGCATGTGCCTTGAGGCTTCAAAAATTGTTCCTAGTATGCGCTTTATCGCATGGGATGTTGCTGTAACTAATAGCGGTCCTTTATTAATTGAAGGAAATTCATTTCCTAGTCATGCAGTACCGCAATTTGCTGCTCATTATCCTGATGGGATTGGTATTTTAAAAGAATTCAGAGAATTTATAGAAATTTAGCAGAGGTGATAAAGTGCCTTCTACAATTGAGCTCGGTATAGATTATGGTACTTCAAATATATTAATATACGAGAGAGAAAAAGGAATTATATACGATGAGCCTGCTGTTATAGCTTATAACAGCAGTTCAAAAAAAATATTAGCAATAGGCACTGAAGCCTATAATATGATTGATAAGGCGTTCAAAGACGTAGTAGTAGTTAGACCAATGCAGTCTGGATTGATTATCGATTTTGATATGGCCGCTGAGCTTTTAAGACTATCTGTTCTAAAAGTTATCAAAAAAGGAAGTTTGTTTTCTCGCCCAAAGGCTATAATATGTTTACCTATATCTATAAATAATAGAGATAGAAATGAATTAATCAAAATATTATTTGATGTTGGTATGAAGCGTACGCAAATAATAGATAAAACAATTGCTACATGCCTTGGTGCTGGAATAAAAATAGAAAGTCAAAAAAAATTAATTGTAGATATAAGTGGTGGAACTACAGATATAGTTCTGCTTAGTAAAAATGGTATTGATGCTGAATATACCTCTAGAAATTTAGATACAGCAGTATCTGGAGACAGTTTTACTAGAGCGTTGATAAATTATTTTGTAAGTTCGGAATTGTTTTTTATGGATGAGGTAACTGCTGAAAATATAAAAAAGAATATTGGGAGCATGTATCCTAATCCTAATTCTCCTTATATTGATGTCTATGGAAGAAATAAACTTACATATCTTCCTGTAAAACTTAGAATAAATAGCAGTAACGTCTATTCTTCATTTGAAAGCCCTGCTAATACACTATGCAATTTTATTCAAGTAATATTAAATAGTTTAAACTCTGGTGATTCTTCTACAGTATATAATAATGGAATATATTTTAGTGGAGGAGGATCATTGTTAAATGGTCTTGGTGAATTTGTAAAAAAGCAGCTTGGAATTGACGTTCACATATCAGATCATCCACAGTATGATACTATATTAGGAATTGGCTATACCCTTGAAAATCCACACGATACAAGAAACTTTTTAGACTTTGCTGGATCAAATTAAAAATGAGGACATTGCCTCATTTTTATTTATTAAATAATTTACTAAAAATATTTTTTTCTTTTATTTGTTCAGTTACACTTCCAGCATTATATGAAATAATAAGTTTTAACATGCTTAGTAATCCACTTTTTTGTTCTTTGTCAAGGTCGTTAAGTCCTTCTAAAAATGCACTTGATGATTTTAAAATCAAATTTATATCATTTATTGTTTCTACACCAGACTCTTCAAGCGTATCAAACAAAAACCCTATCAATTTCTTTCTGGTAATTTTATCATATTTCAACAACCAGTTATCTAATTCATTTCCAAACTTAATACTGGTTTGCGTTCTTTTGCTCTCAATAAATTTATTGCCTATCAAGTTCCATGAGAATGCATCATGTTGTACTATTCCCATAGCATCACTCTGAACAACTTTTTGCATACAATCAATATTTAAAATAGCTCCCACGACTGTATTCTGTGGAATATAAAGCCTTATTCTATCGCTAATTTCTTTATAGTTTTCACTTTTAATTATATTCTCTTCAAAGCCTGGACCATCAAATGAATATATAAGCGATATTTTTTTCTTTGTATTTTTATATGCAAACATAGCCGAATAAATTGCAAGATTGCCACCTTTGCTATGTCCAGCAATAATTATTTTTTTCTTTAAACCTTTTGCAATATTATTTAGATATTTACTTGACTCCTCCTGTGCTGGAACAGGAGTAGTATAAGAAAGTTGCAAATCTTCTTTCCATCCTACCAGAGTGCTATCTGTACCTCTAAAAGAAACAAATGTGAGCTTATTGTCAATATCAAAACTAATAGCAGAGAATTGCATATCTGAATCTTTATCTATGTTGTTCACATAGTTGTTAAGCATTAGGTTTTTAAATCTTGGAGTTTCGGCCATTAAAATAGCAAGGTTATATCTGTTTTTGTTTGTGACGAAAATCTCTTTATCGTATTGCCTACTATCAACTTTTTTTATCGCTTCATGTAGTGGAACACACTCTTTACCGGCAAAAGCATCAGAAAAATCTAAATAAGCAATTTGCGTCAAAATAAGAGCATCAATTTCATTTATATTTTTATTATCAAGCTCTATATCTCCTCTCCAGAGCATATAGTCTTCAATATTGTACTTTTGTTTTTCCATATCAGTAAATAGCCCTTGGCCCTCCAACATAGGGATAACGTGTATATGCCATTACTAAATTTGCCATACCAAGTTTTCTATCTGTTAAAGAAGGTCTAACTGGCACCACAACGGGTTTTAAATGCATACCTATTATAGTATCCCCTATGTCAATTCCGCCCTCAGCTTGTATTGAATGTATAGCTACGGGATCAGAAAATTTATTATAAGCAGCTGTAGCCATAGCTCCTCCTGCATCCAGCTTAGGTCTAACATTAACGATGGTTAAATTCCTTTTTTTTGCAATTTTCTTTGAAATGATAAGGCTTCTGTTTAGGTGCTCGCAGCACTGAAAACATGGATTTAATTTTTTTGAATTACAAAAATCAAAGATTTCATCACATAATTCTTTCCCTAAGTCTTCAGATCCACCCTTCCCTATGTGTTTTCCAAGCACCTCACTAGTAGAGCATCCTATAACTAAAACATCATCGTCTTCAAAACTGCCAGCATTATAGAGCTCTTCTAGAGCAGTACGCAGATCAGTTCTTAGCTGTTTATAGTTTTCCAATTTTTTCCTCCTTATAATTCTCTTCAGTAAATCTTTGCATTGCAATTGAAGCAGCTACAGATAAATTCAAACTATCTATTTCTGAACTATGAAATATTCGACATGGTTTTCCTAAATTTTTAAACTCATTTGGAAGTCCACTTCCTTCATTTCCAAAAATAAGTGAATAATTTTTTTTAGATTTTGCCTGAATTTCAGCTAGCTCTTTTAAAGAATAAGAAGCATCAAGCATAAATGGATATAATTCTCTATCTTTATATAACGAATTATAATCATCAAAGCTATCAAGCTCTTGGCAATTAAGTCTAAATATCGATCCCATACTTGCCCTAATTGTTTGAGGCTCATAGGGGTCAGTTGCTGGCTTTATAATTGCAATATCATGAAATCCAAACCCTAATGCAGAACGCATAATTGTTCCTAAATTGCCAGCATCCATTATATTATGTAATACTATGTGATTCTTATCTTGTGCTAGTTCAGTAAATGATTTTTTAACAAGCATAGCGACAAAAGTATTCTTTTTGCCAGATATCCTCTGCAAAAGTCTTGGAGCTACTTCAATCTTAATGTTATTAATTTTACATTGATTGATCAGCTTCTCTATTCCCTCTCCAGATGTTCTATCAGATACAAAAAGCTTAATGCATTTTTCTGGAGAAAACATTAGTACTTCAAATGAGGGAAATGCACCTATTGCATAAGAATATTCGGATTTTCTATCATATTTTTCATGTGATGACATAAATATTTCCTAAAAGTTATCTTTGTAAAATTTTAAAAAACATATTTATAAAAATTTTTAACAGCATGCAATGCTAAGAAAATTATACGATTATAATACATAATTTGCAAGAGAGCATGCAATAGATTATAATTTTATTTGGGAGAAAGTATGAACGAAAATATTGAATTAAAATTAAAGATAATTACTGAAAGTCCTGGATGCTATCTAATGAAAAGTGAAGGACAAATTATATATGTTGGAAAAGCTAAAAATTTAAAAAATAGAGTCCGTAGTTACTTCCATGGAGGACATCACTCTATTAAAGTGCAAACCATGGTGAATAAGGTAGATGATTTTGAAGTGATCCTTTGCCAAAGTAATTATGAGGCCCTTACTTTAGAATGCAATCTAATAAAGAAACATAGGCCATTTTACAATATATTATTAAAAGATGATAAACAATACCCTTATATTAAAATAGATAGAAATGAGCCTTATCCCCAAATTAAACTGGCAAGAAAGAAGGACGATAGTGGTGCAGAATTCTTTGGGCCATACCTTGGTACTTCTGTAATAAAAGAAGTGACTACTGAGTTAGCAAAAATATTTCCGTTAAGAAATAACAAATTAAAATTTCCTTTAAAAGAGAAAAAACGTCCTTGTGTTAGGTATGAGATTGGACTTTGCATGGCTCCATGTGCCAATCTTTGTACAGAAGAAGAATATAACGAAGTAGTAGATGAGGTAATACATTTTCTTAAGGGTAATACAAATGTAGTTGAAAAACAATTATACGATAAAATGTTGCATTGTTCTGAAAATCTTGAGTATGAGAGAGCTGCTGAATATCGTGATAAAATTGCTCGTTTAAATCAAATTAGTACAAAACAATTATCTGTACAAATTAGCAAAATTAGTCAGGATATTTGGGCTATTGCTGGAAATATAAAGGATGCTATGGCATACAATATAAATATTGTAGATGGAAAGATAATAGGCGGTAAACAATATTTATTAAGTGAAAACGGTGGAATAGATTTTTCTAACATAATTTCAGATTTATTATTACAAGTATATAATGATGACTTGCCAATTCCAAAAGAGATACTATTATCAATTGATACAGATGATAACGAATCATATGAAAAATGGCTTTCTGATAAATCAAATAGAAAGGTAAAGCTAATTGTTCCAAAACGCGGAAAGAAAAAAGAACTAGTAGATTTATGCATTAAAAACGCTAATGAAGCATTAGCAAAACATGATTTAATGGAAAAACTACATAACACAAGAACCATAGGTGCAAGTGAATCTTTGGCAAAAGTTCTTAATCTTAATAGCGTTCCACGACGCATTGAAGGTTATGATATTTCTAATACACAAGGGACATATTCAGTAGGCTCCATGGTTACATTTATTAATGGAAAGGCTTCCAAAAAATCATATAGAAGATTCAAAATACAAACAGTTAGTGGATCAAATGACTTTGCTTCAATTGCAGAAGTGATTTACAGAAGATTTTCAAAAGGCATTGATGAAAGGAAAGAACTTATTAAAACAGGAGAGTCTTATTATGAGGGAAGTTTTTCAGATTTTCCTGATTTGATTCTTATAGATGGAGGAATTCAACAAATAGAATTTGCAAAAAAATCATTAGATAGTTTAAATCTAGATATACAAATATTTGGCCTTGCAGAAAAAAACGAAGAAATATATATACCTTATAGAGATCAACCTATTATAATTGCTGACAACGATCCTGCTTTACATCTAATACAACGCATTCGAGATGAAGCTCATAGATTTGCGATTGAATATCATAGATCATTAAGAGATAAGGCAATGATAAAATCAGAGCTGTTAAACATACCTGATGTTGGAAATAAAAGAGTACAAGTTTTACTTAAAAAATTTAAGTCTGTTTCTAATATTAAACAACTGAGTATTGAAGAGCTTCAAAATACAAAAGGAATAACAAAAAAAGCTGCAGAAAATATATTTAATTATTTTAAAAATATAAATTAAAATAGCCTCGAATATGAGGCTATTTTCTAGTTTTCTTTAATAAACTGTGATTGAACGTAAGCATATTTTCCACTTGGAGTTGCAATATGAAACCACTTTTCGTCAGATTTAATTATAGTAACATGCTCTCCAACTGGAATTTTTTCTACGATTGCTGCTCCTTTGCTATCATTAATTCTAGTATTAATTTTAGCATTTTCGTTTTGAGATTTTATTGTACCTATTCTATCTAGTGATGTTGGTCTTGAAATAAATTGCATACTATCAAATGGAACAAATACTGAATTTCCCTTATAATTTACTTTTAAAGTTTTTCCTGATTCTTCAATTACTTGTACTACTGTTCCAATTGGTATTTTGGAAACTTTTTCTTTCAAAGAATCATCTTTATAGGTATTTGCATTTCCTTTTTTATCAATAACTACTGCAAAATCATTACCATCTTCAAACTTTATAGAAGATGTAGGCATATAACCTTCCATTCCATTATAAATAACTTTAGAAAAAGCATAACCAAGATCATATACTTCGATTTCTTCACCACTATTTATGTTTGCAACAGTCTCTGAATCTGTAACGTTGTTTGAATACAGTTTAGAATCCTCTGTAGCAGTTGCTAATGCATTCATAGATGTACCATTATCAACATTTAAAGAGGTTTTCTCATTTGATTCAGAATTATCTACATCCTTAATTTTGTTGGAGCTACCAATTGATAGCTTCATGGTTCCATCATCACTGTCAATTTCTGAATTTGTATCAGACTCTTCATCACTAGGTATACTTAGTTTTGTAGTCGATTCATCTTCATCATCTAAACTACCGTCATCATCTTTTGCATTAGTAGTTTTTCCAATTGGCAAGGTAATTTTTTGATTTTTATCAGGTTTACCTGCTATTCTAGCCTTTTTGTTGTTATTTTTATCGGTATTATTTTCTTCAAGAGAAAGACCACTATAGTTATAGTTTTGAGAATCAAACAATAAAGTATTTACATTCTTGATTCTTGCCTTGTTAATTAAAGGATTATCTCCTTCTTTAAGTAGCACTTTGCCAGATTTAATTTTTGTATCTCTTTCTGGATCTTTTTCATTAACAATTACAGTTTCACCATCAGAATCCTTTATAATAGTCGCTGCAAGAACTACATTATGTGTTGGCACCCATGCTGTTTTTATAGTATTATCAAGATAAACTTCAGCTTCTAGAGTATCATCTGTATTTCTTAAATATCTGAGATATGTGCCCTGCTCTAGAAATGCAAAGCTATAATTATCTTCATATAAAATTCTGGCATTTGTTGCTGTTATAAGTTTATAATCACAAGACAACAGAAATTCTTCATTTGACATCGATTGCTCTGCAGAACCAGACCTTTGTATGTTTGATTGTTTCGATTCTGTCTTTGGTGTTTTAGACTGATTATCTTCTTGCTTCTTAGAATCAGATATATCAGATTTATCTTTAGAAGTGTTTACAGATTCTTCTATATCTTGATTATCTTCTTTTGTTTCGCTTGTTTCTTCAGTTTTTTCTTCAGAATTACCTGAACTGACGCCAATCTTTAATTTTATTCCAGCAGCCTGCACAAAAGCAGCTTGAAATATTAGGCATAGACAAAGGGTAATTGCTAAAAAAAAGCTTATTCTTTTCATAAAATCCTCCATAATTAAATCAATGGTTTTTTATTTATATTTGTTGATCTTCTTGGATATTTTTTAGGAGTAGCAGTGGTTTTGTTCATTATAATGAACTTGCGTACGAGATCAGTACCATTTATGCTTGCATCATAAACACTATATTTTTCAGATCCCATTTCTTTCATTGCATATTGGGAATCTGTTAGTTCTTCTTCTGAAACGTTACCCTTATAGGCTATTGCTACACCACCTAATTTAACAAGTGGAAGCATGTACTCACTCAGTACAGACATATTACTAAGAGCTCTAGAAACTGCTATTTCAAACTTTTCTCTGTATTGAACAGCTCGTCCTGCATCTTCAGCTCTTATATGTAAACACTCGACATTCTTAATATTTAAAGCTTGCAAAACTTTATTAATAAACATAATACGCTTGTTTAATGAATCTATAAGCAAAAATTTGGAATCATCTACAAATATTGCTAAAGGTATGCCTGGAAATCCTGCTCCAGTTCCAATGTCCACTATAGATTTACCATGGAAATTATAAGCTTTAAGTGCAATGAGAGAATCAATAAAATGTTTATCAATTGCCTCTTTACCACTTGGTATTCGTGTAAGATTAATACTTTCGTTTGCGTTATAAAGTAAATCATGGTATTGCATGAGCATCTGCAACTTTTTATGTGTAAACTCAATGTTGTTATTATGTAGTTGTGAAGCTAGATATTCAATCATTTTTGTGATAAAACATATTTATTTAGTAAATATTTTCCCCATGAAAGTACTTCTCTTGAATGGTTTTTTAACCAATATTCACTTTTTGTAGGGCTTGGAATGCCTTGAGCATTTATTGATAAGTCTTTTGCAATTTGAAGTGCTCTTGGTAAATGATAATCACTGGTTACAATTGCAGGTTTTGATTTTCCTCTAGAAACTAATATCTGATTGGCGAACTTAATATTTTCTATGGTTGATTTAGAGTTGGTTTCTGCAACAACATCATTTGGGTTGACCCCACTCTTTACAAGCCAATCTCTCATTGCAATACCCTCTTCCACTGGCTCATTTTCTCCTCGTGAACCAGTAGTAACAATCAAGCATTGATTTTGCATATAAGCTTCTAAAGATCTGGTAAGCCTTAGCAAAAGTTGGTTTGATAAAGAACCATCTTCTTTTACCTGAGCTCCCAAAACAATTATTGAGTCAAAATCCTTAGCAGATGTAATTGTTTTCTCTTTGAATATAATATATCCAAGTATTATTATACAGGCTAAAATAAAAAGTTTAAAAAGAAAAAATAAAAGTTTTCTCATTAATATCTCCTAAGTAATAATTTTATGTGCTTCATGTTCTTTCATGCTATATGCATAAGGATCTGCAATTATAATATGATCTAATAATTTGATGCCCAACATTGAAAGAACCTTATCTGCTTTTATAGTATACTCTTCATCTTGAACGGAAGGCTCACAGTTGCCACTAGGATGATTATGGCAGAGCACTAAATTTACTGCATTGAATCTAATTGCAACTTCAACTACCTGCTTAACATGAATATAAAGCTCTTTATTGGTTCCCCTGGAAACAATGCTCTGACCCAAAATCTCATAAGACGCATTTAAAGCTATACAGTATAAAACCTCATTTCTTTCATGCCTTAGCAATGAAAAACAGTATTTACTTAACTCGTCAAAAGTCTTGAGTTCGATTTTCTTAGCATACTTGCTTCTTGAATACGCAGAATAGAGAGAAAGAATCAGATTTAATAAAATTGCTGTATTCTTTCCAACGCCTTCAACATTTATTAAGTCATGATAATTGGCTTCAAGAACTTCATCTAAACTATTAAAATGATGTAAAAGCTTATGAGCAAGTTCATTGGTGTCTTTTTGAGGAATTGAATAATAGAGCAGTAATTCTAAAATTTCATGATCTGCAAAAGATTTGCCTTGATCCATTAAAAATCTTTCTCTAACTCTTTCTCTTCGTCCATCGTGTATCATACAATCACCTAAAAAAATACTCATTGATATTATAACATATTTTTGACTATTATGTAAATATTTTGAAATAAATAGACGGCATACTATACCGTCTATTTGATTAATATGTATTATCTTTCTTCTCTAAAATAATTTATGCCACATGATAAAGGTTGCTGATTTTCTTTTTTCATATTGATTGAGCTTATAACAAGCACTAATGATGTAACAATAAATGGAAGCATAGAGAATATTGCTGGTGGAATATCAATTACTGATTTTGGAAGATATAGTCTCAATATACTCAAAGCTCCAAATATTATTGAACCAAATATTGCTCTATATGGCTTCCAAGAGGCAAATATTACTAGTGCAACTGCTATCCACCCTTGACCAGCAACTGCATTATGAGTCCATGTACCTCCACAAGTAATTAGTGCAATATATGTTCCTGCAATACCAGACATCCCTCCACCTATCAATATATGAATATATTTATATTTGCTTACATCTATTCCTGCCGAATCAGCAGCTGCAGGATTTTCTCCAACTGCTCTAAGATTTCTGCCAAATCTTGTATGATTTAGATAATATCCCATAAAAAGAGCAGCAAACAACGCAATATATACAAAGAAATTATGTGAAAAAACCAGTCTACCAACAATTGGAATATTGCTTAAAAAACCAAGATCAAGTTCTTTACACATAGATTTAATGTATGGTGATATGCTAACATTATTATTTATGGAGGATTTTACAAGTGCTGCTCCAATACTATTTGCAACGCCAGTACCAAATATTGTTAGAGTTAATCCCGCTACATTTTGATCTGCTTTTAATGAAACAGTTATAAAAGCATAAATTAGTGCTCCAGCCATTCCACCAATTATTCCAAAAGTTAAAGATAAAATAATGCTGTCTAAAGCATACGCACCATAAAATCCAAAAATAGCGCCAAGATACATCATACCTTCAACACCAAGATTTAGGTTGCCAGATTTTTGTGTTAGTATTTCACCTATAGTACCTAGAAGTAATGGGACTCCAGCTAAAATAGAAGCATAAAGAAAATTTATTATCATAGAGTTGTTCATTATTTTACCCTCACTATCTCATCAGTATGAACTATTTTATAGTTTATAAAGAATTCAGCTCCTAGAACAAAAAACAATATTAGACCCTGAATAACGCCTGACATAGTCGCTGGAATTTTTAGTGCTGTTTCCAGTGTTCCGGCTCCCTTTGTTAAAATACCAAATAGAATAGATACCAATAATATTGTTGGAGATGAAAGCCTACCTAGCCATGCAATGATTATTCCAGTGAATCCTACTCCACCAGCAACTGTTTCTGTAAGTTGCCTATCAGCACCTGAAACCTGGAAAGCTCCAGCCAATCCTGCAATAGCACCACTAATAAACATTGTTCTAAGTATTATCTTTGATACTGGCATTCCTGCATACTCTGCAGTCTTTCTGTTTTCTCCAACAACTCTTAGTTCATATCCTTGTTTTGTGTACTTAATATATACATAAATTAATACTACTAGCACAACAGCTACAATCCATCCAAAATGCACTCCAAAAACTAGTGGCATTCTTGCATTTTTGGGAAATCTAGGCATTATAGGAAACCCCAATGATTCTGGATCTCTCCATGGTCCCTCTCTAAAGAACTGAATTAAAAATACTGCGATATAGTTCAACATTAAAGTAAAAAGAGTTTCATTTGTATTATATTTCGTCTTAAAAAATGCAGGAATTAGAGCAAAAATTCCTCCTCCTATAATGCCAGCGATTACTATAAATGTAATCATATATCCACTTGGTAGCGTACTATGTCTGTATGCAAAATAACTTGCAGCTATAGCACCAATACAAATTTGTCCCTCTACGCCTATATTCCAAAATTTCATTTTGAAAGCTATCATTGCAGCAAGAGCAGACATAAGCAGAGGAAATGTAACCTTTATAGTTTCTTTTAATGCTGTATTTGTACCTAAAGCACCATTAATAATTGTAGAATATACTTCTAATGGATTATATCCAATTAATAATAAAACTAGTCCAGCTGTAACTAGAGAAAGCAAAACAGCCAGCAGTCTAAAAACTATGCTTTCGGCTTTTGATATTTCAAGCCTTTTTACTGCATGTAGAGAAATTCCATTCTTACTCATTTACAGCCTCCAGGTATGCATTGGTCATATAAAGGCCAATTTCTTCTTTAGTTGTTTCTTTGGCGTTTAGTATTGTCATCAATTTGCCACCACACAAAACCATTATTCTATCGCATAGCTCTATAAGTGCATCAAGATCCTCGCCTATATATAGAACTCCAACTCCCCTATTCTTTTGCTCTACAAGCATATTATAAATTGTAAGACTAGAATTTATATCAAGTCCACGAACTGGATAGGCAGTAATTAGAACTCTGGGAGCACCATGTATTTCTCTTCCTAAAAGTACTTTTTGCAAATTTCCACCACTCATCCTTTTAACCTCTGTGTAAGGAGAAGGAGTTGATATATCTAGCCTTTTAATAATTCTATCAGCAGACTTTTGTGCCCTTTTTAAATCAAGAAATATACCTTTGTTAGAATTATAATTTTTTAGAAGCATATTCTCAACAATATTCATTGTTCCAACAAGACCCATTCCAAGTCGATCTTCAGGAATAAAAGACATAGAAACGCCTCGTCTAATAATTTCCATGGCAGAAAGTCCCTCAATACGCTTATCATCTAATAATATTGATCCACCATCTACACTTTGGAGACCAGCAATTGCTTCGCAAAGTTCTTTTTGTCCACTACCAGCTACTCCAGCAACACCAAGTATTTCTCCCTCATGCAATTGAAAGCTTACTTTATTTAGTTTTTTTACGCCATCTTTGTCTTTAATAACAAGCTTATGTACATCAAGTAGAGTATCTCCAATTTCTCGATTTGATTTATTTATCTCAAGATTAATTGAATTTCCCACCATAAGTTCAGTTAATTTTTTTGCATCTACATCTTTTGTAACGACTGTATCAATAGATTCACCTTTGCGTAATATTGTTACTCTATCTGATATTTCCATAACCTCATTAAGTTTATGAGTAATTATAATTATAGATTTATTGCTTTCTTTCATATTTCGTAAAATTGAAAAAAGCTTTATGGTTTCTTGAGGAGTTAGAACAGCCGTAGGCTCATCCAGTATCAATATGTCGGCTCCTCTAACGAGAACCTTTAGTATCTCAACGGTCTGTTTTTCACTTACTGAAAGCTCATATATTTTTTTGTTAAGATCAACATTGAAACCATATTTTTTGTTGATTTCTTCAGGATCTGCCTTTATATTTTTTACTTTGCCAAGCATAATATTTTCTTTGGCAGTCATAATATCAACTAGCTTAAAATGCTGATGAATCATTCCTATACCTAAACTAATAGAATCAGCTGGAGAGGAAATTTTGCATTGCTTACCATTAAGCTTTATTATTCCACTATCCTGCTTGTAAATTCCAGATAGCATATTCATTAATGTTGTTTTTCCAGAGCCATTTTCACCTAAAAGAGCTAAAATTTCTCCATGCTGTAGGTTTAAATTAATGTTTTTATTTGCAGCAACAGATCCAAAGCTTTTACTTAGGTTGATAATTTCAACTGCATAAGTAGATTTGTTCATAACTACCCTCCATCAATTATATGAACATTATATATTATATATACTTAATAATCAATATTATTGCGAACAAAAAAGTGTTATTATATTTTTTGTTCGTTTATTTATAAGTGTATATATAAATATATAGTTTGACATTTTATATAATATATTATAGAATTTATATGTTTTCTGGGTGTGGCGCAGCTTGGTAGCGTGCTTGAATGGGGTTCAAGAGGTCGGAAGTTCGAATCTTCTCACCCAGACCATAAAAAAGTAGCCTAAAGTGGCTACTTTTCTTGTTTAGAGACCTATTGCCTCATATGATGTTTTTTACCATATTGTACATATTTTCCAGTATTTTCTAGTATTTTCTAATATCTATGGTTGTCAAAATGGTGGTCAAAAGTTTTTAACATCCGTAAAGTCTTAATTTATTTTTAATAAAAGTAGCGTTTTACTTCTTATTTTTTAATATTCTAAGTATTTCCACAGTATTTATAACTTTATATAAAAAATCAGCGAGATATTGCTGATTTTTATATGGAAATTATTTATTTTTGAATCCAATTCTTAGATCTTTCAACTGCTCTATGCCAGTCATTTAAAAGTGATTTTTGTTTTTCTTTAGGCATAGAAGGTGTATATGTAAGATCTAAATTATATAATTTTTTTACTTCCTCAAAATTGCTGAATACTCCTGTTGCAAGTCCGGCAAGAAGCATCGCGCCAAAGGCTGTTGTTTCGAATAATCTTGGCCTTTCAATTGCTATACCCATTATGTCTGATTGAAACTGCATCATAAAGCCATTTGCACTGGCTCCACCATCTACTCTCATTTTTGAACTCTTTATTTTTGAATCTTGTTCAATGGCTTTTAGTAAATCATATGACTGATAGCAAATGGCTTCAAGTGCAGCTCGTACAATATGTGCTCTATTGGTTCCTCTAGTCATTCCAACTATAGTACCTCGGCTATACATATCCCAATAAGGTGCTCCAAGGCCAGTGAAAGCTGGAACAAGATATACCCCGTTCGTATTTTCTACGCTTTGAGCAACTTTTTCTGATTCTGCACTATTTGAAATAAACTTCATTTCATCACGAAGCCATTGAACAGTAGCTCCACCCATAAAAACGCTACCCTCTATTGCGTAGTTAATTTTATCGTTAATACCCCAAGCAATTGTGGATAGTAATCCATTGTTACTTTCAATTATTTTGTCACCTGTATTCATGAGCATAAAACATCCTGTACCATATGTGTTTTTACTCATTCCAGTATCAAAACACATCTGACCAAACAACGATGCCTGCTGATCACCTACTAAGGCTGCAACAGGAATTGGTTTACCTAGTATATCGCTTCTAAGCATACCTATAACTTCTGATGTGTTAATTACTTTTGGCAAAATTGCTTTTGGAATATTCAAATAATCTAGGATTTCATCACACCATTCTATTTTTCTTATATCAAAAAGCATTGTGCGAGATGCATTGGTAATATCAGTAACATGAGGTCTGTTTTCAACTAAATTCCATGCCAAAAAACTATCTACAGTACCAAAGCAAAGATTTCCATGCCTTGCCTCATCATGAAGATTAAGTTTATCAAGTATGTAAGCGATTTTAGTTGATGAAAAGTAAGCATCAGGAATAAGACCTGTTATAGAGCGTATCTTATCTCTATATCCATCTTTAATTATCTTTTCAACATATGAAGCTGTACGCCTACATTGCCAGACAATTGCATTATGTACACATTTTCCAGTTTTTTTATCCCAAACGAGTGTTGTTTCTCTTTGATTTGTAATTCCAATAGCTAGAATATTTTCAACCTTAACTTGAGAAATTTCAACTGCAGTTTTTAATGCTCTGATCTGTGAATTTAGAATGTCCTCAGGATTGTGCTCAACCCAGCCTGCTTGAGGATATATTTGTGAAAATTCTATTGCATAAGAAGACAATATGTTTCCATTTAAATCAAAAACGATAGCACGTGAACTTGTTGTTCCCTGGTCAAGTGCAACAATTGCCTTTAAATTATTCAATTGTAGTACCTCCTTTATAACTATAACATTAACT
Organism: Eubacteriales bacterium; assembly: GCA_034180455.1. Classification (GTDB taxonomy): domain Bacteria; phylum Bacillota; class Clostridia; order Christensenellales; family Aristaeellaceae; genus JAAZPT01. The sequence continues at coordinate 110,681 of JAXFOG010000006.1, read as the reverse complement.
TTTAATATGTATATAATATCATTTTTATATCATTTTTTCTACAAAAAAGCTTATCTTGAATGTTTAATTATCTCATATTAAATAATAAATATTTTCTATTTATCATTTCTGTTATTTTTTCATTATAAGTTTTTAAATCAGAAACATTTGGAGCTCTTTGTATTTTTTCAAATTTTTCACTATTGACTCTTTTTGAAATAGCTCCAGCTCCTGCAGCAAGAATACTAATTTTTTCTTCCATTATATCTACATTATATAAACATTCATATCCAGGTTTTGAATATGCAACATTTTCTAGATTAGAAACAATATTTTTTTGCCTGTATAGATAATATGGATTGTATCCTGTGCTATATACTGCGTTTCTTGCATAATCTATCATATCTTTGGCAATATCATTTTCTTTATAACTATATCCTGTATTGGATAATACACTATTTCTTTTTAATGCTAATGTATGAACCGATATGCTCTCCGGATTAAGTTTTAAGATTTCGTCTACGGTATATACAAAATCTTCAAGCTGCTCCTTTGGCAATGCAGCTATTATATCGGTATTAATATTATTAAAACCTAATTTTCTTGCAAGGTCATAAGTTATGAAAAAATCATCTGAACTATGGTTTCTTCCTATTAGGCTAAGTGTTTTATCATTTAATGTTTGTGGATTGATACTGATTCTATTTACATTGTGTTCTCTCATAGAATTAAGTTTATATTCATTAATTGTATCAGGTCTACCTGCTTCAATAGAATACTCAAATTCACCATACTGTGAAAAATAAAGGTCAACTGTTTTAAGCAAACTTTCAAAAGATAAGTCATCAAGAGCTGTTGGCGTTCCTCCTCCAATATAGAGCGCACGCAAACTAAAATTATTATGATCAATAATATTATTAATAGCACCAATCTCTTTAAATAATGAGTTTAAATATGTTTTTATACTGCTTTCATCAGTTTTGTTGCTAGCAAAAGTGCAATAATGACATCTAGACGTGCAAAACGGTATGCCAATATATACATCAACTGATTTATCTGTTATTGGCTTCATCTTCAACTGAGTTTTTACAACGTCTCTCAATAGTGTGGCCTTTGAATTATCTAAGTCATAAGTTTTTTGAAGAAAACTACAAGTTTTATCTAGAGATTTAATTGAATCAAGGCTTTCATAAAATAAATAGCTTGGTCTTACACCAGTAAGAGAACCCCATGGAGATGTTTTTCCAAAAATTTTTTTAAGTAAAGAATAAAGACTGTTCTTAACAAGTCTCTTGTATTCCTTTTTATAAAGCAATTGAGAATCTGTTTTTATTATGCATGAATCTTCTGAACAATATTCTTTTAATTCAAATATAGTTTCAAACTTAACAAGGTGAAAATTGCCATCAATTTTTTCAAAAGATGATATTACTAAATCATATCGTTTTCCATTATCTAATAAATCTAGTTCAAGATTTGGAATAAATATTTTTATAATATCATAAAAATCCTTGTATAGCTCAGTATGGTGGCTTTGTAAGTAAACTTTCATTAGCTTTTCTTTCCAAGAATAGTATTATCGCCATGGCCAGGATAGCAATAGTAATATCCTTCAAGTTTATAAAGTCTTCTCATGGAGTTCACTAAAGATGAGAAATCTCCCCCATAAAAATCTGTCCTTCCATAGCCTCCTGCGAAAAGAGTATCACCTGTAAAAAGAATATTCTCTTCTCCAACATTAAGCAATAAACATGTACTACCTTTGGAGTGTCCTGGTGTATGTATTGCTTTGAACTCTAGTCCCGATGACTTAATTGTCTGATTATCAGTATATGTTATAAAATTATGTGATATAACAATTGGTTTAGTCATAAAAGACGATGAAAGATTTTTTTCTGGATCAGCAAGCATTTCGGCATCATATTCATGAACATATATTTTAAAATCATATTTCTTTGCTAAGTCGTCAATTGCTGATATATGATCAAAATGTCCATGTGTTAGAATAACACTATCAATTTTCGGATAAGATAGGTTTTCTATTATTTTATTTGGTTCTGAACCAGGATCAATGATTGTTGCACTAGCAGAATCATTATTTTCAACTATATAACAGTTTTCTTGTAATTCACCAACAGAAATTTTTTTTATATTTACATTATTAAATTTATCCATTATTCCTCTAAAATAACTTCTTACTATCCAAAAGAATAGTTACTGGGCCATCATTTATTAAATGTACTTTCATGTCTGCGCCAAAAGATCCCTTTTCAACATGAATTCCATTCTGCTTAAATTTATCACATGTATATTCATATAGATTATTAGCTTTTTCAGGTAACTCTGCGTTAATAAATGATGGTCTTCTACCATGTCTTGAGTCAGCCAATAAAGTAAATTGACTTATGGCCAAAATTTCCCCTTTTGATTCTTGTATAGAAAAATTCATTTTTCCTGCATCATCTTCAAAAATTCTAAGGCCACTTACTTTATTTACTATATAATCTGCATCCTCTGTAGTATCGTTAACCTCAACGCCTATTAAAAGCATAAATCCTTTGCCTATGCTTCCAATAGTTTTTCCATCAACTTCAACATGCGAGTTAATAACTCTCTGTACAACAACTCTCATTTTTCTCTCCTTAGTTACCTGTTCCTCTAAACACATCAATCACGTCAGATCTTTGCTTTATTTTCTTTATAACCGAATCAAGCTGTCCCTTTGATTTAACTTTAATAACCATAGTAATTGCGCTAGTTTCACGTTTTGCATCGCGTCTGGCATTTGATGCCGTAATTTGAACATTCATATTGCTGATTAGCATAGCAATTTCTGCTAAAAGGCTAATGTGATCATAAGCTATAATTTGTATACCTGCATCAAATTCATCTTCGTTTTCATTTGCCCAATTAGCTTTTACAAGTCTATCCTTATTTGAATTTAATATATTTATACACTCTTCCTTGTGTATTGTTACCCCTCTTCCTTGAGTAACAAATCCGATAATCTGATCGCCCGGAACAGGATTACAGCACTTTGCAAAGTGAACAAGAATTCCACTTTGGCCTTCAATATAAACACCATGATTTGACTTGCTAAACTGTAAGTTTAATTCTTCTTTACTTACTTCGTTTATTTCTGGTGCAGATATATCTTCTTGCTTTTTCTTTTCCTCAAGCAGCTTTACTACAAAATATTCTGCTGTTATTTCTCCATATCCTACAGCGCCAAATATATCGTCTAACTCAGCGAAAGAATATCTCTTCAGTAAGGGATCGTAATATTCTTTTTTTAAAAGTTGAGCAGGTGCAACTGAATGACGTTTGCATTCAAGAGTAACCATTTCACGCCCTTTATTTATATTTTCCTCTTTAAAAGCATGCTTAAAATATTGCCTAATTCTAGACTTTGCTTGAGTAGTTTTAACTACATTAAGCCAATCCATGCTTGGACCTTTTGATGTTGGAGAAGTTATTATATCAACCTTATCCCCAGTCTTTAGCACTGTATTGAGTGGAACAATTTTTCCATTTACCTTTGCTCCAACACATTTGTTACCAACCTCGCTATGTACCCTATATGCAAAATCAATAGGTGTGGCCCCTGCCTGCATTGTAATAACATCGCCTTTTGGAGTAAATATAAATACTTCATCGCTAAACAGATCCGTCTTAAGCGAATCAATAAATTCTTTGCTATCAGCCATTTCCTTTTGCCAGTCAAGTATTTGCCCAAGCCAATACATTTTTTTATCCGGTTGCACCTTTGAACCAGGCACTTCTTTATATCTCCAATGAGCAGCTATACCAAATTCAGCAATTTTATGCATTTCAAAGGTTCGAATCTGTATTTCAAATGGAAATGGAAATTGTCTACCACCTATAACAGTAGTATGCAGGCTTTGATACATATTTGCTTTAGGAACAGATATATAATCTTTAAATCTACCAGGGACTTGTGTCCAAAATGTATGAACAACTCCAAGTACTGAGTAGCATTGTTCTACTGTTTCTACAAGTATTCTTATTGCAATTATGTCGTATATTTGATCAAAAGTTTTATTCTTTTGCGACATTTTCTTATAAATACTGTATAAATGTTTAGGCCTCCCGTCGATCTCGTAATGAAATCCAAGCGTTTCTATCTTCTCGCTAAGAGTCTTAACTATCATTTTTATCTGCTCTTCTCTTTCGCTACGCCTGATTCCTACTAGTTCAGCAATTCTTTTATATTCTTCTGGTTCCAAATATTTAAAAGACAGATCTTCTAACTCTGATTTAATGCTGTTTAAGCCTAATCTATGAGCAATTGATGAATAGATTTCAAGAGTTTCTTTAGCAATGCTCTTTTGCTTTTCTGGAGTCTGAAAACGTAAAGTACGCATATTATGAAGTCTATCGGCAAGTTTAATAAGTACAACTCTTATATCCTTTGCCATAGCCAGAATCATTTTTCGAATATTTTCGGCCTTTTGTTCTTCCCTATCCTGATATTCTATATTTTCAAGTTTTGTAACGCCGTCAACAAGTAATGCTATCTCTGGAGAAAACTTTTCTTTTATTATATCAATTGTTACGCCACTGCAATCTTCAACTGTATCATGCAACAATCCCGCAGCGATTGTGTCAACATCAAGCTGAAGCTCAATAAGTATGCTTGCTACAGCGCATGGATGAATAAAGTAATTTTCACCATTCTTTCGCTTTTGTCCTTCATGAGCCTTTTCTGCAAAATAATAAGCTTTTTCTATAACATTTAGCTGCTCGCTATTACTATATTTTTTTACTCGACGCAGCATTGTTTCCAATGACATAATTTCCATTGGTGATGTTTCCATAGATAGCCACCTCCGAATTTTCTATAAAGCCTTAATTAGAGGACTATCCTCCAAATCGCATTTTTTAGGATTTTTGTTTACAGTTATTTTAAAATTATCCTTATCGAAAATTATTAAGCCTAAACTTTCAAAAACAAATAATGCAAAAAGCAATTTTTCTTTATCTTCTCCAATAGACTGAGATAAATCTTCCAAACTATTATAGCAGTTTTTTAAAAGTTTTATGTATATTTGTCTAAATATTTCAATTCCTAAATATATATTTTTATCAGGTTCAACTTTACATTCGATAATAATATTAGAAGTTGGGTAAAGAAAATGCAAAAAATCAACTTGAGCTTGTCTTACATTGCTATCGAGAATAATTATGTTATTATATTTATAATTTTTGATCTTATCCCAATCGGGCATAGCAATCAGAGAGTTTAGTGTTGTTTCGCTGGTTGGCAAATTAGTAGCAATATCAATATACTGATAATTTTTTTTATAATAATCATATATTTTCTTTTTATCATAAGAAACAACCAATGTGCCATAGTAGTCTGTTAATTTATTTTGACATTTTTTTATTTCAGTGTAATTGCTTCGATTCTCTTTCAGAGCTTCACACAGCCACGATATTTTATATGTAAGTAAAGTATCCTCATTGACTTTATCAAAGCGTAAAAGCTCATTTTCTATGTTATATCCAATATGTTGAATAATTAACTGAGGAGTTGTATTACCGTTAAACGTATTCTTTTCCATATTTGCAATGATCTCAACAGAGTTTTGTAAATCATTAAGCATGTCCCCCATACCAAAAGCAATAGCATTTACATCATTAGTTCTATCTCCAAGTGAAAGCTTTAAATGCTTACCATCTAATCCAACTTTTTTTGCATATAAAACTTGCACATCATTTATCAAAAATTTTGGTTTTGGATTTCCTTCTCCAAAAGGCTCGCATTGCTCAATAAAATTACAATTTTGAATAGTTACATCATTTAGGTCTATTATGTGATCATATTCTATGTGTGGAATGAATACTTTTGGATCAATATTTTTGGAAATATAGTCATTGGCCATTTCTGAAAACTTTTCAATATCATTGGAATAAAGTGTTACACCTGCAGCCTGCTCATGACCTCCCCATTTGATAAATAATTCTGAACAATGTTTAAGAACTTCATAAATGTTCAAACCTTTTATAGAGCGTATACTTGCTGTTGCCTTATCATCAGTTATCGAAAAAACAGCAACAGGTAAATGAAATTTCTCACAAATTTTACCTGCAGCAAGCCCAACAATTCCGGAATTCCAATCAGTACCACTTATAACAATAAATTTGTTTTTATTAAAATCATAAGTTGATAATAGTTCAAAAGCTGCTTTAATAATACTCTGTTCGGATTCTTTTCTTGATTTGTTAAGCTCATTGAGCAAATCAGCATATTGTTCTGCTTCTTCAACAGTACCACTTTGTAATAGTTTTAATGCAATATCTGCTGTTTGCATTCTTCCAGCCACATTCAGTCTCGGAACGATTTTAAACGCTACATCTAAAGACTTTATATCTTTTTTATTATTAAGTCCACTAACATCAATTAACGCCCTTAATCCAAGATTATTAGTATTAGAAAGTTTTTCTAAGCCAAATTTTACAAGTATTCTATTTTCATCAGTGAGAGTAACAATGTCTCCAATTGTAGCTATTGCGACAATGTCTAGTAGCTGATCTGCATCTTCTCCTATGAGCGCTTTAGCAATTTTATAAGCTACACCAGTTCCACATAAGTATTTAAATGGATACGGATCTATCTGTGGATGTATTATGGCATCTGCCTCAGGCAATATGCTTGGCAACTGATGATGATCACTTATAATGACATTCATTCCTAGATTCTTTGCACAACGCACTTCATCATAATTACTTATTCCTAAATCTACAGTAATTATCAGATTGTAGTTTTTACTTAATAGCTTTATTCTGTCTAGATTTAATCCATATCCCTCTTCCCTAGTTGGACACATACAATCGACATTGCCACCCATATGACGGATTGTGGAAGATAGGACAAAACTAGCACATACTCCATCACAATCATAGTCATGGAAAACAACTATTTTTTGTTGTATTTTTATTGCATTAAATATTAACTCAACTGCTGTTTTCATGTCTTTAAATAAAAAAGGATCGTTGAGTTTCTTTATATCTGGATAAAGAAACTCATGCACTTCTTCTTTATTTACAAACCCATATGATTGTAATAGTTCGTTCATGAAGTTAGATTCATGCAGTACTATATTTGATTTATATTCAATTCTTTTTATTATTTTCTTCATATAAATACAAAAAGCCCCACAATCACAAAATGATTATGGGGCATTCTAAAATTATGCTCTTTGTGGCTTTTTATTCTTTTTAGTTAAAAACTTTGTTTTTGTAAGATATGCCCAAACATAACCATTTATCATGTTTGCACTATATACACCAGATAAAATTCCTATAATAATTGGTAGTGCAAATTCTTTAATAGCATCAACGCCGAAAACATATAGAGCAACTATTGTGAATAAAGTTGTCAAGGTAGTGTTGATTGTTCTTCCCAAAGACTCACTTATAGAAATATTTACAATCTCATTCTTATCAATAGAAGAGAATCCAGGTTTTCTATTATTTTCTCTTATTCTATCAAATATTACAATAGTATTGTTGATGGAATAGCCTACTATTGTAAGCATTGCAGCAATAAATGTGCTGTTCATTTGAATAAAAGACCTGAAAATAACCATAAATGAAACCATTATTAGCACATCATGCACAAGGCCAAAGACTGCAGCAACCCCTGAGTTAAGATCAAATCTAAATCCAATGTAAATAAGCATAAGCAAGCTTGCAATAGCAACACTTAAAAAAGCATTTTTAATAAGAGTTGCACCAGCTACAGGCCCAACATAAGCAACTGCAGCATTCTTAATATCCATATCCCGATATTTTTTTAGAAGCTCATCTTCTAACTTCGTTCTAAATACTTGTACGTCCTCATCGCTTATATCTCTAATACGCAACTGTAGTTCTGTTTGATCAGCACCAGCTTTTGAAATCTTAAATTCATTTATATTTTGATTGTGTAGAGCAGCTTCAATATCAGCATTATCAAACTCACTATTCATCTGATATTTAATATTTAGACCCCCATCAAAGTCAAGACCATAGTTAATTCCATACCCCATAATGCTCATAACTAAAGCTACTAGCATAATAGTTCCAGAAATAACAAGGCAAATTTTTGAATGATTCTTTACTTTTACCTTCATTATGCTTCTACCTCCTTTGCTTTAGCATGGGTATACAAGCTAGTTTTATTACTAATGTTTATAAAGTTTCTAAGCAAATATTTTGAGATAACTATTGCACTAAGCATGCTTACAAGTACGCCTAAGAGCAATGTTATTGCAAAACCTTTTATAGAACCAGTACCAAATCCTAGTAATACTATAGCAGCTATAATAGTTGTAATATTTGCATCGATTATAGCAGAGAGAGCATTCTTGTATCCAAGTCTAAATGCATGTGCAACTGGGCGCCCACTTATAATTTCTTCTTTAAATCTTTCGCATATAATAATATTTGCATCAACAGCCATACCAATTCCTAAAACTATACCAGCTATACCAGGAAGAGTAAGTTGAATACCAGGAATAATTGCAATAAAGAAGAATAGCATTATGATATAAATAACTATAGCCCATGAAGCTACAAATCCACTAAGTCTATACCTTAGTATCATAAGTAGCATTACAAGTGCAATACCAACAATAGCAGCAAAAACTGCTTTTTCTAGGGCATCTATACCAAGAGTTGCTGATATTGTATCAACCTTTTGCTGTGTAATCTCTAGTGGCAAAGCACCTGACTGAATTTGCAATGCAATAGTCTGAGCTCTTTCCATTGTTCCTAAGTTACTTATTATTCCAGAGCCTGTAAGTATGGCATCATTTACAGTAGGCTCCATTATTTTTTGACCATCAAGCTGTATAGCTAGAGTCTTTCCAATGTTTTTGCTTGTCATATCAGCAAAAATTTTGGCACCCTCTGGAGTGAGTGTAAAGCTTATTACTGGCTGTGCATTATTATCCTTTGCAGCGACAGCTGTTTGCAGATGCTTTCCTTCCATAAAAACATTACCATCTGGATCTAAGAATTCAAGTTTTGCAGGAGAACCGATTAGATCAAGTATTGCGTTTGGATCCTGAACATCTGGTATCTCAACTCTTATTCCACTAGTACCAAACTGAACTACAGTAGCTTCTGGGAAACCTTTATCTGTAAGTCTGGTAGCCATTATGTCAATAGTATTTTTCAGCAAAAGCTCAAAATCCATATTATTTATATCTTCTGGAAGCTTTGCTTCATATTCTACATATACTCCACCTTTAAGGTCTAGACCAAGTTTAATACTATCTGGCCAATTGTTTTGAACGTCAGTATTTGGTATCCATGGCAAAAGCTTATAAAGCCCTTTGTTATCTAGCCACATTCCATTAATGCCAATGTAGCCTACTGCAAGCGTCAAAATAAATGCCAATAGCAAAGCAATAATTGAACGCGTGCGTTTGTTTGTCTTTGAAAAGATCTTCAAATTTCATCTTCCTTTTCTATAAAATATTTTTGGTATAAATCAATTTCAATAATAGATGAGTTATACAAAGTTACTATCTGGATGGAAAGCCTGATAAACGGACTTTCTATACAATCTAAGAGTTAATGGATTTCTGTTTGAGTCTCGAGCAGCCATTTGATAAACAGCTAAGCATAAGACAACTGGTATAAATACAACACTATAAAAGCGTGGTTTGTAGAACTTATTTGTAATTTTGTCTGGTAACGGAGTATTCTTATAATAAGAAATAAAAGAAAGCTCATTTGAATTTAGCGAATTAGAATAAAAACTTGCATCAACAATCATGAGCAATATAAAAACTAACAATATGAAACTTATAAATAATCGCTTTGTAAACATATTAACTCCAAAAAACATAAGCGTAGCCTGTAAGCCGAGTTCTGTATTATGCAATCATCTATCTGGAGTTGCAGTTGCCTACAACTTCTAGCGATTCTTTAGAGCAAGTAGGACATCTTATAGCTCAATTCGAATCTTGCACCAAGTGGGGTTTACATCAACAATAAGTTACCATATTGTGGGTAAGCTCTTACCTTACCTTTCCACCCTTACCGAGAAAACGGCGGTATATTTCTGTTGCACTTTCCTTAAAGTCGCCTTTACCGGTAATTAGCCGGCACTCTGTCCTATGGTGCTCGGACTTTCCTCATTTTTCAATGCGATTGCTAGGCCACCTTATGCTTTCCAAATAATATTAGCATTAGATGGCTTAAAAGTCAATGTATTGGACAATATAGGAAAAATTTTAGCAATAAAAATGTGCAGTCTATGCTGCACATAAATAACTTAATTTTAGATCATTTTGCAAACATCTTTGCTAAGCCAGTTGAAAGCTCAGAAACGACATCTTTTGCATTTGTGGTGATATCATTTGAATATTTTAGAACAAATTCACTAATATATTTCTTTAAGCCTTCCTGATTCTTATTAAATTCATCAATCTTCTCTTGCAAAGGAGCTATTGCTTCACTTACTTTCTTATCAATCTCTTCCTGAGAAAATTTGCCTTTATTTTCATTTGTTATCTCTTCAATCTTTTTTTCAGTGTCAGAAATTTGGGTATTTAGTTCTGCGATCTTTTTGTCTTTCTCTTCAGTAATCTTAGCAGCTGCCTCATCTTTTTCCTTTATAATTTTTTCCAACTCAGCCTTGGCAGAATCCTTCTGATCATTTAGTTCTTGTGTCTTCTCATCAATTTGCTTTTGGAGTTCGACAGCTTTTACGTCATACTCTTCTTGCATTTGCTTGATTTTTTCATTGACAGTATTTAAATCTTTAGTTTGATTGTTCTTACCTACTAGAGAAACAATTGCAACAACTATTGCAGCAACCAGCAAAATAGTAAGCCATATGTTAAGTTTTGATCCATTACATTTCTTGTCCATAACTACCTCCAAAATATTCTTTTTTCTTTTATTATAATAGAACATTTAATTTAATTCAATATGTATTTGTAGAATATAGATTTTAGTGTATAATATTATTGTTATTATTGTTCTTTATTAATAATTTGGGGGAACACTATTGTATAACGATGAAAGATTATTGATCACTGGAGGCATTCCACTTACTGGTGATGTTTATATTAGTGGTGGCAAAAATACTGCAGTTGCAATTATACCTGCTGCATTACTTAGCGATGAGCCATGCACTCTTGAAAATATTCCTAATATAGATGATGTATACTCTCTAATAGAAATTCTCACTTATGTTGGAGCAAAAGTTGAGATTTTAAATAATAACAGGTTATACATTGATCCTACAAGTGTACACTCTGTTTCGATACCCGAGCATCTATCCTCTTTGCTACGTGCAAGCTATTATATTATGGGTGCCTTTTTAGGCAAGTTTGGAGAAGCAGAAATTTCTTCTATTGGAGGCTGCGAAATTGGTGGCAGACCTATAGATCAGCATTTAAAGGGCTTATGTGCTTTGGGTGCAGAGATGAGCACAATTGGTGGAAAAATACGTGGAAAAGCAAAAGAATTAATTGGAACAGATGTATATTTTGACTGTGTTAGCGTAGGTGCTACTATAAACATTATGCTTGCAGCTGTTAAGGCTAAGGGAAATACGGTAATACATAACGCTGCAAAAGAACCACATATAGTTGATTTAGCTAACTTTTTAAACAGTATGGGTGCCAAAATACGTGGAGCAGGAACCTCTATAATTAAGATACGTGGTGTTGAAAGCCTTCATGGCACTACTTATAGTATAATACCAGATCAAATAGAAACGGGAACTATGATGATCGCAGCAGCAGCTACTCATGGTGATGTGGTATTGCATAATTGTATTCCGACTCATATGGAGTCACTTTCTGCAAAACTACTTGAAATTGGGGTAAGAGTAGCCGATATGGATGATTGCATAAGGGTTTCCCCTATATCAAAGCATAGAGCTGTTAACTTCACTACACAGGTATATCCTGGATTCCCTACTGATTTACAACAGCCTATGACTAGTTTGCTTACAATGTGTAATGGAACTAGTATTGTTAATGAAAATATTTATGAAACAAGATTTAACCATGTATCTAGGCTAAGAAGTATGGGTGCTAATATACAACAAAACGGCAGAACATTGTTTATTACTGGTGTACCTGAGCTATATGGATCACATGTAAGTGCAACGGACCTCCGTGCAGGTGCTGCACTAATAATAGCAGGTCTTATGGCTAAAGGTGTTAGTGAGATATCAAATGTTCACTATATAGACCGTGGATATGATCATATTGAGAAAAAGTTATTATCTCTTGGAGCCGATATAAAAAGGATAAAAGTTGATGAATAATGCATTTTCAATACTTAATATTCCGATGACTTCGTCATCAGATGAAATTCATAATGCATATATAAAAAAGGTAAAGGAATATCATTATGATAACTTTAATGACCTAGAAAGTCGTGAAGCAGCTGAAAGCAAAATGATCGAACTTAATATTGCATATAAAGAGGCAATAAAATTTGCTGAACGATATGAGCAAAACGACTTTAAAAGCATTGATCATAGATTGTGGGCAAAAAAACTTTATTATGACCAAAAATACGAAGGAGCGCTCTTTCAATTAGACCGAGATCCTCGTCACGATAAGGAATGGTATTTTTTACGAGGAAAAATACTTTTAGCATTAAATAAATATGAGGATTCCCATAGCAGCTTTAGAGAAGCTGTGAAACTAGATCCCGAAAATAAAGAATACAGACAAGGTGCTCTTGATGCAGCTTTGGCTTATAATAAATCAAATTTTACTATATATGGTAAATTAAAGAATTATGCAAAAAAATATTTTAATATAGGGTGATAATTATTAATAAATTAATTTCGTTATTATTAGTTTTTTTTCTATGTTTACCCATAGCGTTTGCCGAACCAAACATCAGTTTTTCTTTGTATGGATATGAAGATGAATCATCAAACGTAAATTGGATAGATAACTCATTTTTTAAAAGATGGGGAGAAAAATTTAACATAGAATTCGATCTAAAAGCTTATAGAGATAAAACTGAATATTATAATTATATAAGCTCACTAAGTGATAGCTCTGATCTTCCCGATGTATTCTTTAAAGCAAATTTAAATAGTACTCAAGCCATTGATCTTTATAATAAAAATGTAATAGTTGATTTAACACAATATATTGATGAGTGTATGCCAGAGTTAAAAAAGACATTAGCTAATAATCCAGACATAAGAGATATAATAACTGTTGATGGCAAAATTTTGACGCTGCCATATATAAACATGGTACCATCGCAAAACTATATATGGATAAATAAAGTTTGGCTAGATAATTTAAAATTAGATTTGCCAAAAAATTCTGAAGAATTTAAAAATGTACTTACTTCATTTAAAGATAATGATCCTAATGGAAATAGCCAAAGGGATGAAATACCTATTATATTTAATGGTATTTGGGATGCTAAATTTTTGTCTCACTCGTTTGGAATAATATCTGATGATTTCAATTTGTCTTTTTCAAACGATAAACTTGATTTTGCTCCTACTTCTCAAAACTACTATGATTTTATAGATTATTTAAAGCAACTTTATAATGATGGACTAATAGACAAGAACTGCTTTTATCCTAAATTAAATTTAAATAATGAAAAATTAAAAAACTCTATATATGGAGTTATCATATCTCCTAATCCTTACAGTTATGGCAATTCGGATTTCAGTAAAGAATATATAATCATGCCTCCACTAAGCAACAATGGAGAACAAGTATATAGAGAATTTAACAAGAAAGCAATTCCGGGAACATTAGCCATAAGTTCTAAATGCAGGGATGTTCCTACAATACTAAAAGCAGTAGATTATCTTTATAGTGCTGATGGTTCAAAACTTATAAGTATAGGAGAAGAAAACGAAGAATATAGAGTGTTTGATGATGGAACCTGGGATTGGATAAATTCCGATAGTAAGAGTATCCAGAATGTTTTAAGCAATATAACATTAAGTGCTGGAGGATTTGCTCCATATATAGAAACTAATGAATTTTTAAAAGAATATAGTAATAAAGATGCTAGTAGTTTTTTAATGGAAATGGAAGATTTTAGAAAATATCTTAAAAGTCCTATGCCTCCATTGCAACTATCTATGCAAGACATTGATTATTTGAAACCACTTCAATATAAAATAGGAAAATACACTGATGAAATGATTACAAGGTTTGTTTTAGGTGAGATTACTCTAGACGATGTTACATGGAACGATTTTAAATCTACACTTATTGACTTGGGTTTGGAAGAATTCATTGAATTCTGGCAAAATAAAGTAATGGAGAAATAGTATGAAAAATTATGACAGTGCTTTAAAAAAATTACAGGGTGAAGAGCTTCAAAATAAACTCAAATATATTTATGGTGAAAGCAATTTTTCCAGCGAATTAGAACGTTATACTTTATTATTGGAAAAACACAAGAAATTATATAATAGCAATGAATCATTATTCCTTATTTCTGCTCCAGGTAGAATCGAGGTTGTAGGCAATCATACCGATCATAATAATGGCAAAGTACTTACAGCTGCAATAAACAAAGATTCTCTAGCCTGCGTAAGTAAAAGAAATGACAACATCATAAATATATATAGCGATGGATATGATAGCATTAAGATAAATGTTGAAGATTTATCATTAAGTAAATCTGAATATAATACTACAACTTCTATTGTTAAAGGAATAGCATTTCGTATGTGTGAGGAAGGCTACAAAATAGGAGGTTTTGATGCATGCATAAACTCAACTGTATTATCTGGGAGTGGTTTAAGTTCTAGCGCATCTATTGAGATATTGCTTGTAACTATTTTTGATGCACTTTTTAATAACAATAACATGAGTCCAATATTAAAAGCTAAAATTGGTCAATTTGCAGAAAATGATTATTTTGGAAAACCAAGTGGACTGCTTGATCAATCAGCAAGTGCAATAGGTGGCCTTGTATATATAGACTTCAAAAATAGTGACCCTGAAATTAAGCCGATTTCAATGGATTTTTCATCATTTGGATATAAAATAATAGTAGTAAACACTAATTCAAGGCATGATAATCTCACTTCTGCTTATGCAGCCATACCAAAAGAAATGAAAGATATTGCTAAATATTTTGGAAAAAGCACCTTAATAGAAGTCGACTTTAAAGATATACTCAATAATATTGATAAAATACGAGAGAATTTTGGAGAAAGGCCTTTACTGCGTGCATTACATTTCTATAATGAAAATAGCAGAGTAGAAAATATAATGGCTGCAATTGAAGAAAATAATATTCAATCTATATTAAATAATATAATTGCATCTGGTGTGAGCAGTTTCATGTATCTCCAAAATATATATGCACATGAAGATTATCAACCTATGTCTCTTGCCCTTGCATTATCCGAACAAATTTTAAAATCTAAAGGAGCATGGAGAATCCATGGTGGAGGTTTTGCAGGTACAACGCTAAATATTGTACCCTTTAATATGATTGGGGAATTTGAAAATGTTATGGAAAAAGTGTTTGGAAACGGTGCTTGCTTAGAGTTAAACATTAGACCTATAGGACCTTATGTTATTGCATTATAAAGGAGGATACTATGTCATTTGAAATAAATCCATGGAGTATAAAGCAAAACAGCCTTGATAATATACGTTTTGCAGAAAGTCTTTGCTCTCTTGGTAATGGATATATGGGGCTACGTGGAACTTTTGAAGAAGATTTTTCTGGGGATACTCATCAAGGTCAATATATTGGTGGAGTATGGTTTCCTGATAAAACAAGAGTTGGTTGGTGGAAAAATGGTTATCCAGAATATTTTGGCAAAGCTATAAACTGTGTAAATATTATTGGTATACATGTATATTTGAATGGCAATCTTTTAGATCTTAATGTTGCAAAAGTATCAAGTTTCTCTAGGAATCTTGATATGAAGCGTGGTATATTACAAAGAAATTTTGTTGTTAATTTTCCAGAGGGTAATGTAACATTTAATGTAGAAAGATTTGTTTCGCTTTCAGACAAAGAATTACTTGCCATAAGATATCAGATTGATTCTGATTTTGATGTAGAAATTGAGTTAAGGCCATATATTGATGCAAATGTCAAAAACCAAGATTCAAATTATGATGAAACATTCTGGAACAATTTAGGTGAAAGAGAATATGAATCAAGCATAGGATTACTCTCCCAAACAAAAGAAAACGAATTTGGAGCGCCAAGGTTTATGGTGGCAGCTGCAATGTCGTGTAGATCAAAGACTTTCAAATTTATAGAAAATAAAATACATAACGGTTATGTTGAAAAGATATATCGTTGCAAACTAAAAGCGAATAAAAGTGCAAAGCTAATAAAATATTCAACTATAGTTACTGATAGGGATTTCAACGAAGAAAGCATACTTGATATGGCGTTAAGCTTAGCAAATAATTTTGGTAAGACAGCGTACTCCGTACTTAAAGAGAACCATGTAAATGCATGGGCAAACAGATGGGAAAAATGCGATGTTGAAATAGCTGGAGATGACTCTGCTCAGCAGGGAATTCGCTTTAATCTATTCCATTTGTTAAACACGTATACTGGTGATGACGCAAGGCTTAATATTGGTCCAAAAGGTTTCACTGGAGAAAAATATGGTGGAGCTACTTATTGGGATACTGAAGCTTATTGTTTACCCGTATATATGTCCGTAATTGGTGACAAAGTTGCAAGACAGTTGCTAAAATATAGACATATTCAGCTTCCTGAGGCTTATATAAATGCAAAGGCCCAAGGACTGGCTGGTGCCCTATACCCTATGGTAACTTTTACTGGGTTGGAGTGTCATAATGAATGGGAAATTACATTTGAAGAGATACATAGAAACGCTGCTATTGCATATGCTATTTATGATTATACTTCATATACTGGAGACGATAGTTATTTGCTAAATGAAGGTTATGATGTACTATGTGGAATTGCAAGATTCTGGGCAGACAGGGTTCATTATAGCAAGAATAAAAGCAAATATATGATTCATGGTGTTACTGGCCCTAACGAGTATGAAAACAACGTAAATAACAATTGGTATACAAATACAATGGCAACATGGTGTCTTGAATACTTTATTGAAACAAGTAAAAAAGTTTCTAAAAACAAACTAGATGAGCATAATGTAACTAGCTCAGAACTAGATCATATGCAAGAAATTATTAATAATATGTATTTCCCATATGATAAAGAAAGAAATATATTTGTTCAACATGATACATTTCTTGACAAAGATCTTATGTCTGTAGCTGATATACCCGAGGAACAAAAACCTATAAATCAACATTGGTCTTGGGATAAGGTATTAAGATCATGCTTTATAAAACAAGCTGATGTACTACAAGGATTATATTTTTTAAACTATCGATATGATAAAGAAACTATAAAAAGAAACTTTGAATTTTATGAGCCTATGACGGTACATGAGAGCAGTCTTAGCCCATGTGTTCACAGTATATTGGCAGCGCAGATAGGCAAAAATGATAAAGCAGTAGAAATGTATCTACGTACTGCAAGGTTGGATTTAGATAATATAAACAACGATACTATAGATGGATTACATATTACAAGTATGGCTGGAAGTTGGTTGTCAATAGTTCACGGTTTTGCTGGAATGAGAACTCATAGTGGCCTATGTTTCAATCCTATAATGCCTAATGTATGGCAATCATATTCCTTTAAAATAAATTATCGTAATAGACTTTTGAAAGTTGTTGTTGATAAGGAGCAGGTAAATATTAGCCTACTATCAGGCGAACAATTTAATATTTCTATATATGGTAAAGAATATATTTTAAAAGATAATATCACAGTAAATATAAAATAAAGGCTCATTTGAGCCTTTATTTTATATTTATTTATTTATTGGAAAAAACAATTCATTATCTTCATCTTTCTCTATTAGTGGTTGAATCAGATCGTATTGTCCATCGTACTCATTAGATTCTGGATATAATTTAACGGTCTGATCATATAATTCTTGCATCTTCTTATCCAATTTTGAAATATCATCGGCAGCTTTTACAAGTTCTGTTTCTAGCTTTTTAGGAACATTTTTGTTACTGTTTTTGTATCTAATTCTATGCTCTAGCGATGCCCAAAAATCCATAGCAATAGTTCTGATTTGGAGCTCTACGGGAACAAACAACTGTTGTTCTTCAATTACAACTGGTACATTGATAATATAGTGCAAACTCCGATATCCATTAGGCTTCGGAGTTTTTATATAATCTCTCTCAATTTTAACATCAAAAGTAGGATCTTTCTTTAATAAAGCTGCTATCTTGTACACATCATCGAGATAAGAGCATACAATTCTAACTCCAGCTATATCCGTAAGATTGTTAATTGCTGACTCTATATTGATCTCAAACCCTTTTCTTTGCAGTTTTTCTAATATACTTAGAGGTGACTTGATCCTGCTTTGCATATGATGTATAGGATTGCGTTTATGTGAAATATTAAATTCATCGTTCAAAATCTGTAGATATGTGCGCACCTTTCTTATTGCTGCCTTATATCTAACCTGATAATGTATAAATTTGTTACTAAGCTTGATAAGCTCTGAAACATTAATGCTTATATCATTGTTTATCATTGTATCACCCCGTTAATAGTATTATATCATGTATGATATAAATAAGTACAGATTGTTCATTATTACTTTAAAAAATCATATCAATATGATATAATCGAAGTTGTAATAGGAGTTAAAACATGTCAAATAAAATTTCTGAATATATAAAAAGGAATGCAAATGTTCCCAATGTTCTTACTTTAATAAGATTGTTTCTTGTTCCAGTTTATTGGATATTCTTTATCAATTATATTGATTCCAGGATAATATGCCTAAGTATATTTTGTGTCGCATGCATCACAGATTTTTTTGATGGTCTGATAGCAAGAAAACATAATTTAATAACTGATTTTGGTAAATTATGTGATCCATTGGCAGACAAACTTATGGTCGTATCTGTTTTAATATCCCATTGTATTAAAGGAACTGTTGATATTTTACCTATTTTGATAATTGCTATAAAAGAATTGCTATTAATTATAGGTGGATTTATAATGCTTAAAAAATATAAAATCGTTGTTTATAGTAATTTTTATGGCAAAGCAGGAATGGTATCTTTTGTTATATCTTTAATATTGTTATTTTTCCACTCTCATTGGGTTAATTTAGGAATACCATTAGATATCATATTTGTATGGTTGTCTGTAGCGTTATCAGTTTTGTCGTTTTGTATATATGCAGTAGAAGCATACAAAAAAACAAGAAGAATCGTGAGGTAAATATGGATTATATTTTAATACTTGATTTTAATACCTTCATATCAAAAACTATAGCTAAGCTATTAAGAAATAATAATATTTATACTACCATATTGAATGGAAACACACCTGCTGATAAAACCATTGATCCAAACTGCAAAGGTATTATAATTTGTGGAGATTATGCTGGTAGTGTAGCTGGTCTTGAGCTTGATAAGGTTTGGCTTTCTTTTGACATACCTATTTTAGCACTAGGAAGCTGTGCTGTTGCTGTAAATATAATGCTTGGTGGACAGACTTCTGATGAAATAATAAGCAATAAAATTGAAGATATTCATTATTATGATGATAATTACTCTGTGCTTAAAAAGCACACTCATGCTATTGTACATGCAAAAGAGTTGTTTCCAGCAGAAAAAATGATACCATTTGCATATATAAATAATAATGTGTGCATTGAAGTAAAACATGAGCAAAAAGAAATATTCTGCATTCAGCGAAGTTTCGAGCGCAATGATCCTTATAGTATAGAAATGATAAATGGATTTGCTAAAGAAATTTGCAAATGTGCTGCTAATTGGGATCTTGATGAATTTGTTGATGAAACAATTGCTGAAATCAAAGAAAAATACTCAAATTACAATATTATTTGTGCTGTTTCTGGAGGATTAGATAGCGCAGTATGTTCTTATATATTTAAGCAAGCGCTTGGTGATGCTGTAAAATGTGTTTTTATAAATACAGGATTTTTGAGAGTAAACGAAGAAGAAGAAATTGTTGATTTTTATAAAGACATTATTAAACTAGATATTGATTATATAGATGCAAAAGAGAAATTCTTTAATGCAATTGCTGATGTTTCTGATAATATATTAAAAATAAAGATTGTTAGGGATCTATTGTCTCAGACCTTAATGAGTAGAATAGTAAATCCAGATAATACTTTATTAGTTCTGGGTTCGAATTATAATGAATCGCTTTTGCATAACCCTAGTTTAGATATATCTAAAAATCTTAATGTGAGATATGAAATACTTTATCCTCTTAAAAACCTTTTTAAGTTTGAGATTAAGCAAATTGCAAAAAAATTTATGTTACCAGAAAGCATATATAGTAAGCCTTTCCCCAGCGCTGGCCTTGCAACAAGCATCATAGGAAAAGTAAACTCTACTCGTCTTGAGATGATAAAACGTATATATGAGATATATTCCAACGAAATAGCATCATGTAACCTCGATAAAAAAATAAGCAATTATGGAGCAAAATTATTACCGTTTAGAAATTTAGAAAATATATATGAAGTGCATCTAAATGCAATACAAGATACACAAAGTCTAGTATCTTATGCATTTAGAATGCCGTTCGATTTACTTGAAAGAGTAACTGATGAAATACTTAAGGAGTATCCAAACATAGTTCGTCATGTTTTATATGAGGTTACTCCATATGAAGCAACAAGCTATTTAGATTAGGAGGTACTTTTATGTCTTATAGTAAGAAATTCTTTGGTAAGCTTGCTAATGGCGAAGATGTATATTTACATACATTGAGTTCACAGGATTTTTCATTCTCGGTAATGGATCTTGGAGCATGTATAACAAATATTATTCTTGATAAAAAACTTGATGTTGTTTCTGGATTTGATAATGTAACTCCATACGAGGGTAAATGTGGGAGCATGGGTTTTACAGTCGGAAGATATGCAAACAGAATTGCTAATGCTGAATTTACTTTAAATAAAGTTAAATACCAGCTCTCAAAAAACGATGGCGAAAACACATTACATGGTGGAATAAATAATTTCACAAAAAAATTATTTGAGATTAAGTATGATAATACAGAAAATGAGTGCCTTATTTGTCATACAAATAGTTCAGATGGCGAAGAGGGATATCCTGGGAATCTTGATTTCACAGTAAAATTTACTCTTATTAAACCTTCAACTATAAGAATAGAGTATTATGCATCTACTGATAAGGATACAATAGTAAACTTTACAAATCATAGTTATTTTAATCTAAATGGTCATAATGATGGGAGCATATTGAATCATAATCTAGAAGTAAATGCAGATTATGTACTAGATATAAAAAGGGATCTCATTCCTACTGGTAAGCTAAACGATGTAAGTGGTACATTATTTGATTTTAGAAAAAAGAAAAAGATTTCTGAAGTTATTGATCATTTAGATGAGAATCAACTTATTACCTTTGCTCAAGGATTAGACCATAATTTCTGCGTGAATGACAGCATGCAAAAAAAGCAGATTGCAACACTGTACGCAGATAAGAATGAGTGGAAGATGAACGTATATACTGATCAGCCTGGAGTACAAGTATATACTGCTAATACAACAAATATTCCTGGTGGTAAAAATAATGCTCACTATGGCAAATATAGTTTTGTATGTCTTGAGACACAGCATTATCCAGATAGTATAAATCGCGAAAATTTTCCATCAGTTGTTTTAAAACCTGGCGATGATTTTTATTCAATTACTGAATATGAATTTATAAAATAAATTTATATGAAAAAATCCGACTCTTTGAAGATAATCTTCTTGGAGTCGGATTTATTATATTACAGCTTTGAAATTTTATTAATACATTCCGCCGCCCATGCCTGCTGCTGCAGGATTTACTGGAGCTTCTGGCTCAGGTATATCTGTAACAAGACTTTCTGTAGTGAGAACTAGTGCTGCAACGCTTGCTGCATTTTGCAAAGCAGATCTTGTAACCTTTGTTGGGTCTATTATACCTGCTTCTATCATGTCTACATACTCACCTGTAAGAGCATTAAATCCAATACCATCATTAGAATTCTTTACCTTATCTACTATAACGCTTCCTTCAATACCAGCGTTTTCAACAATCTGTCTAAGTGGTTCTTCAAGTGCTCTTAGAATAATATTCATACCTGTTTTTTCATCACCAGAGCTATTCTTGATTTCATCTCTAACATTCTTGCTTACAAGAAGTAATGAAACTCCACCACCTGGAACTATGCCTTCTTCTACTGCTGCCTTTGTTGCGGCGAGAGCGTCTTCCATGCGCAGTTTGCGTTCTTTCATTTCTACTTCTGTTGCAGCGCCAACTTGGATTACAGCTACGCCACCAGCAAGTTTGGCAAGACGTTCTTGTAGTTTCTCTCTATCATACTCACTTGTGGTTTCTTCAATTTGTGCACGAATACTTGCGATTCTAGCATCAATATCAGATTTTTCTCCACTACCACCAACGATAGTAGTATTTTCTTTATCAACCTTAACCTGCCTTGCAGTACCAAGCATATCGAGTGTTGTTTCTTTAAGATCAAGACCAAGTTCATCACTAATTACTTGACCACCTGTAAGTATAGCTATATCTCTTAGCATTTCTTTACGTCTGTCACCAAATCCAGGAGCTTTTACAGCAACACATGTAAATGTACCACGTAATTTGTTCAAAACTAGTGTTGTAAGTGCTTCGCCTTCAACATCTTCAGCAATTATTAGTAGTTTTTTGCCAGTCTGAGCAATTTTCTCCAGTAATGGGAGTATATCCTGAATATTGCTTATCTTTCTATCTGTTATAAGAATAACAGGATCATCCAGAACAGCTTCCATCTTATCTGTATCTGTAACCATGTAAGCTGAAGCATATCCTCTATCAAACTGCATACCTTCAACAACTACAAGCTGTGTATCCATTGTTTTGCTATCTTCAACAGTAATAACGCCGTCTTTACCAACTTTTTCCATAGCTTCGCTTATCATTTCGCCAACTTTTGAATCGCCAGCAGAAATTGATGCAACCTGAGCTATTGCGTTTTTACTTGTAATTGGGCGACTTAGTTCCTTAAGGCCTTCAACAGCTTTGCTTGTAGCTTTCTCGATTCCATTCTTTAGAATCATTGGATTTGCACCAGCAGCTAAATTTTTCAAACCTTCACGAATAATAGCCTGAGCAAGTAATGTAGCTGTTGTTGTACCGTCACCAGCTGTATCATTTGTTTTTGTGGCAACTTCCTTCAAAAGTTGAGCACCCATGTTCTCAAAAGGATCTTCTAGTTCAATATCTTTAGCAATAGTAACACCATCATTTGTAATTAGTGGGGTACCATATTTTTTATCTAGAACTACATTTCTTCCCTTAGGTCCTAATGTAATTTTAACTGTATTTGCTAGGGAGTTAATTCCCTTTTCTATAGCCTTTCGAGCGTCTTCACCATATAATATTTGCTTTGCCATAATGTAAATCCTCCTTATTCAACGATTGCCAATACATCACTCTGACGGATCAGAATATACTCATTACCATCGAACTTTACTTCTGTACCAGCATATTTGCTATATATAACCTTTTGCCCAACAGATAGCTCCATTTTTATCTCTTTTCCATCAACTACACCACCTGGTCCTACTGCGAGAACTTCTGCCATCTGTGGTTTCTCTTTTGCACTACCTGGAAGAACTATTCCACCTTTTGTAGTTTCTTCAGCTTCTAAATTTTTAATAAGCACACGATCGCTTAATGGTTTAATATTCATATATTCCTCCTGCACTAATTTTGTTAGCAGTCACATCAATTGACTGCTAATATAGTTTACGACAAAATTAGTAAATTTGCAAGCTTTATATTCAACTTTTTTTATTATTTACAATTTATACACAATTGTATGCCTGTTTGTATAAAATAGGCATTTATGCTATATTATCTATGTATTTATTTGATTGGAGTATAAAATGATTCAGTTTTCTAATGAGAAAAGAATTATAAAAATAAGCGACTATATAGTTTTTATTATACTTTCTATAAATTTATTGGGAATTCGCACTCCATATAATAATTTTATATATACAGTACTATCGTTTTTATGGATAATTTTTGTATTATTTGAAAAACGTTTGTCATCCGACTTGATAAAGAATAAAGTTATAATATGTTTTTCTGTCTTTATCTTATATAGTTTGATAACTGCATTATGCAGTAGTCATTATTTAGATGCAATCAAAATAAATATAAGTCTATTCTATACATATTTTAGTATATTACTATTTTACAATCTAATTTATAATAAAGACTTTTATTTAATAAAGAAAATTGTTAGCTTTTCTATATTTTTAATTATTCTTACAGCTTTATGTGGAATAGTTGTTTTTAGTTTTAATTATGATATTTCATCCCTAATAATATCTCATAGAATCAAATACCATCTTTATCCTTTTGGACATCTACTTGGTACATATTTTTCGTTATCATTGCTCTGTGCCTTTGCTAGTTCTTATATTTTTTCAAAAGGAAATATCTCTTCAGCAATAAAGTTAGTGATTATACTCTTCATGGTTTTTTCATTATTTGCAATATATAAAGTTAGAAGTTCTATTACACTTATTGTAGGTGTTTTTGGAATAATATTTTGTGCTATTTGTTCTTCTGCAAAAAAACATTTGAATTACAAAAAACCTATATATTTTGTAATTTCTATACTGGCATTTATTATTATTTCTGTGTTTTTACTGTCTCCAGAAGTTTTTGGAAACTTACTTGCTAAAATATCTTCGGGAGGCAACAGCAAGCTAGATAGCAGATTAGCATCTGTAGCTGAAATCCTAAAGGGCAATTCTGCTAGTGATGCCTTTAAAAGTGCAGAAAACAGATTTTCACAAATTGCATTAGATATTAAAGCATTTTTCAATAGTCCAATTTTAGGCTATAATTATTTAAGTGCTGGAAATGAAGATTTATTATTAAATCTTGGTCTAGGTATGCACTCACAGCTAGCAGACTATTTGGCACAGTTTGGCATAATTGGATTCATACCTTACTTTTTATTCTTTTTGTTTCATTTGCTTTCTATAAAATGGTCATGTAAGAATAATATTTCATTCTCTTGGATCGCTATACTTTTTATATTAATGATAGTAAACCCTTTTAGAGATTTTATATCAATTTTTACTGTATTCTTTTTAATTCCATCAATCTACATGTTGTTAGGAGAAATAAATATTGAAAATTTTTATTATTACTCCCGTATTTCCAAATAGCATCAATAATCGATCGGGATCTTTTGTACTTGAACAGGCCGAAATACTTATGAATATGGGTCATGAAGTTATCGTTCTAGATGCTGGCGAATATAGCTATAAACATTGGCTTGATAATAGCCTATATAATGCACATTTTTATACTATTGATAAAATTAATGTTATAGCGCTGCATACACATGGTCTTATGCGCACACGACTTTCAAGATTGTATGTTAATTTATATTCTAAAAAGCTAAAGTACATATTTAATTTAGCTATAAAAAAATACGGAAATCCTGATGTAATTTATGCACATTTTACTTTTCCCTCAGGATTTGCCGCATGTGTTCTGGGAAATAAGTTTAACATTCCTGTTGTTGTATTGGAGCATGGAACACTATTTTTAAACAAAATTAATAATCATATTACTTCTCTACTAATTTACACCTTGAAAAATTCATATAAATATTTTGCTGTTTCTCCAGAATTGGTAGAAAGTTTAAATAAAAAATCAGATAATATTGGTGATATTAAAATACTTAATAATGTAATCAATAATAGTTATTCGTATTATCCAAGAGTAAAAAAAGAAAATTTTGTATTTTTCTCTGCAGGAAATTTTTATTCGCACAAGGGTTTTGTTGAGTTGATAAATGCATTTAAAATTGCATTTAAAGATCAACAAACTATTAAACTACGTATTGCAGGAAATGGCCCAGAATTAGAGAATATCAAAAAGGCAATTAACAACGATAATCGAATAGAGCTTATAGGTGTATTAAATAGAGAAGAAATGATTGATGAATATAAAAATTGTGATGCTTTTGCTCTTGCAAGCAAGCTTGAGACATTTGGAATGGTGTATAGAGAAGCATTAGCTATTGGTAGACCTGTTATTTCATACGATAATGTCGGCATAAAATATCTTTGGAGCGATAAATACGGTTATATTGCTAAAAGCGAAAATGAATTAGTAGAGTGTTTTGAATCTATGTACAAAAGCATAGATAAATTTGACAATAAATTTATTTCAAGGAATATACTTAACGACTTTGGTGAAAGTAATTTTATAAATAAATGGCTGGAAATTCAAAATAATCTGAGGAAATAATATGAATATATTGTATATTTGTTTTATTGATTTTAATAATATAAATTCTGGTAATGCATTAAGGCCTTATAAAATGTATGAGGCTTTTACTAATTTGGGGCATAATGTACTTCTTCTAGCCACAAATCAAGATAGATCAAATAAGCAAAACAGAAAAAAAGAAATAGAACAAATTATATTGCAAATTGAAAAATTTAATCCCGATATCTGCTACTATGAGTCCCCCACGCTTCCTATAAAGTACAATTATGACTATAAACTTATAAAAATAATTAAAAGCAAAAATATTCCTTGTGCATATTTTTATAGAGATTTTTATTTTTCTTTCAAAAATATTGTTATATATAAATCTTTAAAAGACTATATTCATAGTATATATATGAAAATACTTAAAGTAAAAACCGAAAGAATATTGAGCATTTTTGATATAGTATATTTTCCATCCAAAGAATGTTTTCGATACTTTAAGTATAAAGACATGCGTGTTCTTCCACCTGCAGCCAGCCCTAAGAATGAATATAATTTTGTAAACAACAATACAGCAATATATGTAGGTGGATTAGCCAGGCGATATGGCACAGATATCCTTGAAAAAACTTTTGAAAATTTAAATAAATCAAGAGAATACAAATTAATTATTGTTTGCAGAGAAGATGATTATCAAAATTATGAACATTTAAGCAAACATAAGTATATTGAGATTGTTCATGCAAGTGGTAAGGATTTAAAAGCCTACTACGACAAATCTTCAGTTGCGCTTTTGCCACTTGAAAAGAATGCTTATAACAATCTTGCAGTAGCTATTAAAACATTCGAATATATGAGTTACGGAAAACCGATACTAGCTACATCAAACCTTGCAACAAAGAATATAATAGACGAGTGTAGGTGTGGAATATGCTGTGATGATAATTCTGAACAGTTTGAAATAAACCTTAAAAAAATGTTTAATGATTTAGATATTCTAAGGTATTATTCTAAGAATGCTTATAATGCTATACAAAATAATCATAACTGGGAAGCTCGAGCAGAACAAGTATGTAGAGAATTAATGGCGGTTAAGAATGCAAAATAAATATAAATCTGGTCTTGCTAGCGATGCCACAAAGTTATCATTATCAAATATATTATCATTAAGTATAAATATGATTACGATAATGCTGCTTTCAAGGTTTATTAGCAAGTTTGAGTACGGAACATATTCTCAAATTCAAATAATAAATGTATTGGCAGTCGCTATTTTCTCGATGGGATTACCAAACTGTATAAATTACTTTTTTGCAAGATCCGAGAATAAAAAGGAAAAGCAAGAGTTCATATTTGTATATTTTTTCTCTTTAAGTGCAATATTTATTGTTGTATGCTTTTTGATGTATTTATTTACGCCATATCTTAAAGCTTATTTTAAAAATGACATATTAAAAGACTTTACACTTATATACTCTACTCTACCATTATTTACAGTAATAATTCAGAGTAATAGTAATCTTTTAATAGCAATAGGAAAATCTAATAAGCTCATAATTTTAACTCTCTTAAATAATTTTGCACTACTCCTATCAATAATATTTATCAAAATATTTAATCTCAGTTTTAAAGGGTATATGATACTGTATATTCTTATACAGTTTATCTATGCAATATATGTATATATTAGTGCATTTAGCATTGGAGAATTTTCGTCTTCAGAGCTTAGTAAGACCATCAATAATGTTGAAATAAAATCTTATCTTAAGACTATGCTAAAGTTTTCGATACCACTCGGCTTAGGAACTATGGTATCTACGTTGTCAATAGAGCTTGATAAGCTTGTAATCTCGGGTCTTATGGATACCAACAGCCTTGCTATATACACAAACGCTTCTAAAGAATTACCTATAGCTCTAATAGTTAACTCTTTTACAGCAATACTCCTTCCTAAAATGAGCCGTATGTATAAGCACAAAGATACATCAGGAATTGTTGCGATATGGCATAGCTCTATTTGCATTGGATTTACCATAATGGTATTTTTTGCAACATCTATAATTACATTTGCTCCTCAAGTATTAGTTTTTCTGTACTCAGATGCATATTTAGAAGGAATAAATGTTTTTAAAATATGCACATTGATATTGATATTAAGGTCAACGTATTTTGGAATAATTCTTAATATTACTGGCAATACAAAATATGTGTTTTATAGTTCGTTATTAGCACTTGCTACTAACTTAGTTTCTAACTTTTTATTCTTTAAGCTTTTTGGTTTTATAGGTCCTGCAATTTCAACAGTGCTTTGCATCTCACTTGTTAATTTCATACAATTAAGATTCACATCAAAAATATTAGAAATGAGTATCAAAGAGTTATTTCCATTGAAAGATATATTTCATGTATTGTTAGTAAACTTACTTGTAGCTCCCATATTTATATTACTTAAACACTTAATAAATCCAGGTATTGATATAAAAGGAATAATTGTATCAATTGTTCTGGGTATTACTTGGATGGTATTATACTTTATGATAAACAGAAAATTTCTTCATGAAAAATGGGTACATTTAAATAGTTATAGTATACAGGAGTAAAAAATGAAGGACACTATATATTCATACAGTGGAAGGGTTGCTAGTGGAAAAAAGCTTGGTAGAAAACTGGGTTTCCCAACAGCCAATCTACTTCTTAAAGAGCAAGTCCCAATTAGTTTTGGAGTATATATCGCAAGTTTATATGTGAAACATAATGATATTGCTTATCCGAGCGTTGTAAATATAGGAGTTCACCCAAGCTTCCCCGATGGCCCTGCAACAATAGAAGCCTATATTCTTGATAAAGATATAAATTTATATGATGATGAGATAACAATATACTTTCATAAAAAAATAAGAAATGAAATAAAATTTGTTGATAAAAAAGACCTGATTGCTCAGATCCAAAAAGATGTAATTGTAGCAAAGAAATTCTTTACCTAGACTTTTTATCTGCCACAAAGTTTAGTTCCATGCTATCATATTGAAAGTCATCAATAAAATCACTTTCAAAAAAACGAGTTATTCCATGATTTTCCCAATCACGAATATTTTTATTTGACCAAATTGGTTGAGAAATATCAAGCTCCTTACACTTTTCAAGTAGCTGATTTTGTACATCATTCTTTGAAGATACAAATATTATATCTTTAATTATTTTATTATCTTTTATTAGCTTTATCCAAATTCTATTACTCATAAATTCCACCAATCTTATTATACTATAAAATGATTCCTAAATCACGCATTGTATGATATAATTATTAAAAATATCAATTAGAGGTAAGGCATGGACTTATTAAATATATTTGCAAGTTATATAATTCTTAGTTTTGCTTCAGGCATCCAATCAGCACCAGAATATATTAAACCAACTATAGAACCTGAGTCTACGGTTACTATTGAAATACAAGAAGAAACACCAACTCCTTCACCAACCCCTATTCCTACGCCTACATTTACACCAGGACCAAGTCCTGTTCCAAAGCCTGATATTACAGCAAATCCATCATATAGATTACTCAAATTTAAGAGTAAAGGAGATTCGGTAAAAGAACTTCAGACTCAATTAAAAAAATATGGATACTATGATGGTGAAATAGATGGAAACTATGGACATAAAACAGCTCAGGCTGTTCGTATTTTTCAAAAACTACATAGCCTAACATCTGATGGGGTCGCAGGTAAAGAAACTTTAACAATCTTGTTTGAAAGTGATAAAATATTACAGCTTCCTAGTAAAAATGAAGATATTATCCCAATAACCCTTGAAACTCCAGCTCCGACAATTATTGTTCCAACATTCGTACCAAAAAAATAATGGCATACGCCATTATTTTTTATATTAAGCTTTTAATTTTATCCACTAGATCAACTTTTTCCCATGGGAATTTTTCATTGCCAAAGTGACCATTTTTTGCTGTCTCTTTATAGATAGGTCTTCTAAGATTCATAGCTGCTATCATTCCATCTGGTGTGAAATCAAGAACGTTTTCAGCAATCTTTGATATCTTCTCATCCGATATTTTTCCTGTACCAAATGTATCAATATTTATACTGATGGGATTAGCAACACCTATTGCATATGAAAGCTGAATTTCAACCCTATCTGCAAGACCAGCAGCAACAATATTCTTTGCCATATATCTAGCTGCATATGAAGCAGTTCTATCAACTTTTGTAGGATCTTTACCAGAGAATGCTCCACCACCATGCCTAGCATATCCACCATAAGTATCAACAATAATTTTTCTACCTGTTAATCCACTATCTCCAACAGGACCACCAACAACAAATCTTCCTGTAGGATTCACATAATATTTTGTTTTGTCATTTAATAAATTTGCAGGAATAGTTTTCTTGATAACTTCTTCTATCATACATTCTTTAATGTGGTTATACTGTATATCAGGAGAATGTTGTGTAGAAAGTACAACTGTATCTACATACTGTGGAATATTTCCATCGTATACTACTGTAACTTGTGACTTACCATCTGGAAGCATCCAATTTACTTTTCCATCTTGACGTAATTCAGCCATTTTCTTGGTAATATCGTGTGCCAGTGATATAGGCAATGGCATAAGATTTTTTGTTTCTGTACAAGCAAATCCAAACATCATACCTTGATCGCCAGCTCCTGTAAGCTGATTTCCAACACTTGATCTACTCTCCCAAGCGCTATTTACACCAAGAGCAATGTCTTGTGACTGCTGATGCACAGAAACCAATACTGAACAAGTATTGCCATTAAACATAGTTTTGCTATCGTTATAGCCAATTTCATTTACAGTTTGCCTTGCTATGTTTTCAATATCTGCCCATATATCTGTTGTGATTTCTCCTGCAACTAAAATAAGACCTGTTGTAGCCATTGTTTCGCAGGCAACATGAGCATTTTTGTCCTTTTTAATAATCTCATCCAAAATTGCATCTGATATTTGATCGCACATTTTATCTGGATGTCCGATTGTAACCGATTCTGAAGTAAAAATTCTTCTCATAAAATCCTCCTATATAAATAAAAAAATCTGCACGAGCAGATAAGTATAATTATTTAACCTTATCTGTCGGATTACCCGTAGGATTTAGCACCTTGGTGCATTGCACCGGTTGCTGGGTTTCATTGGGCCTGTCCCTCCACCACTCTTAATAAGTATAGGCAATTTTTATTATACTAATATCAATAATATATGTCAAATAAAAAAGGACTTCTATAGAAGTCCTTATAAATATTATTTATTCTCCAACACGAACTACTTTTATCAGATTTGTAGTTCCCGCTACTCCTAAGGGTAATCCTGCTGTAAGAACTACAGTATCCCCTTTTTCTACAAGGTTTTTACAATATGCTGCATTTACAGCAGTTTCAAATAACACGTCAGTTACTTTTTCTTCACCAACCATAATAGGAGTGCATCCCCAAGAAAGCGCTAATTGCCTTAGAGTTGTATTATTTGGAGTACAAGCTATAATAGGTATCTCTGATCTAAATCTACTTATCATTCTTGCAGTAGTGCCAGACTCAGTAACCGTAATAATAGCTTTTGCGTTTAAGTTATATGCTACAAGACAAGTAGCATGTGATATAGCATCTGTTTTATCAAGAGAATTCTCACCGTTAGCATCAGTAAAGAATCTCTTTTTATAGTTAATTGCATTCTCAGCACGCTCAGCTATTCTTGCCATAGTCCTTACAGCTTCTACTGGGAATTTGCCATTTGCCGTTTCTCCAGAAAGCATAATTGCGCTTGTTCCATCAAAAATTGCATTTGCTACATCTGTGATCTCAGCTCTTGTAGGTCTAGAATGACTTACCATACTTTCAAGCATTTGAGTTGCTGTTATTACAGGACCACCTGCTTTTGTGGTTTCTTTAATAATCATCTTCTGAATAACAGGTATTTCTTCAAGTGGTATCTCAACACCCATGTCGCCTCTAGCTATCATTACAGCATCAGAGTTATTAATAATTTCTTTAATGTTTGTTACGCCTTCAGCATTCTCTATCTTGGCAATAATTCTTACATGTTCTCCACCATTTGAATCAAGTAGATTTCTTAATACTTTCAGGTCTTCTTTATTTCGAACAAATGATGCCGCAATAAAATCAAACCCTGTACGTATACCAAATATAATATCTTCCTCATCTTTTTTATTAAGATAAGGCATAGAAAACCTAGTGTCAGGAAGATTAATGCTTTTATTATTGCTAAGTTCTCCACCAATCATAACTTCACAAATTATATCTGTTGGAGTGGTATCAATAACTTGTAGCTCAATAAGCCCATCATCCAGAAGAATTGGGGAACCTATGGCAATATCTTTAGGCAAATCTTTGTAAGTAATAGATACACTATTAAGATCCCCATCTATTTCATCTGTTGTAAGAACAAATTTAGCACCATTTTCAAGGTTAATTTTACCATCCTTAAAAGTTTTTATTCTAATTTCTGGCCCTCTAGTATCGAGTATTGTAGCAACGTTAGCAGACATTTCGTTTCTTACTTTTACTAGCGTTCTGAATGTCTCTAAATGGGAATCTTGTGTGCCATGTGAAAAATTAAATCTAGCAATATTCATTCCAGCATCTATCATATTTCTAATAGTATCAGCATTATTTGAGGCTGGACCCAAAGTGCAAATTATCTTTGTCTTTCTCATAATTTCCCCCTTATTAGTACAATAAGTATATCTAAAATTTAATAAATTGGCAACAACTATAGTAATAATAAAAATAGCAGATCAAAATCTGCTATTAATATCTAGGTGTTACTCCTACATAAACTTTTGCTTTTTTGGGCTTATAGGTATCTGTTGATATTGTTCTACGATCTACTTCCATTCCATCAATTAATTTAATTAGATATGTCTCAATAACAAATCCTTTTTTTGCCTTATCAACAACTTTTTCTTGATCAGTATAGGTAACATATTTTGCATCGTTATCTTTTATATAATCAACTTCAAGAGGTGGATCAAGTTCTTCAACAACAATAGATTCGATTCTATATTCTACAGCATCTTCAGAATACCCATATATTGAAACCTCAGCTAAATAGCGTTTTTTATACTTAGGATTTTTTACAACCTGAGCTCTTAAATAAATATCTTTCCCAGTGTTGTTTTCAAAAATAAAATCAATATTTCTATCTCTCGTGAGATATACGGTAGCGTCCTGTCCTAGTTCAGTATAATTGACAGGCATTGAGTGTGGATACCGTTTTACTATCTTTAATCCAGATTTTAATGCTGCAAGATATGTTGTAGTACTAGCCTGACAAACACCACCACCATAGCCTTCAACAAGTTCACCATAAGCATATTCAATAGCAGGAAGAAAGCCTTTTTCTGGTGTCCTTTGCCCAACTATATTATTGAAACTGAACCACTTACCAGGCTTGATTCTCATCCCATTATATCTAGAAAATGCAATACGAATGTTTTCGGTTCTTTCTTCTGTGCTTGCTTTTGAAATTTCTGTTGTTGCTTTGCTAAGCAGTCTATATTTTTTCATAAGATCTGCCTTAGTAATAGCAGGAGGTATTGTATTTGCCTTTAATTCGACATCGCCACTTGAATAATTATCAAGTAAATTAAGAATTTCATTTCTAGCTGATTCAATGTCTATATCGCGTCCATAAACCTCGGGCTCGAATACAAAAGGATAATCCAAATTATTATCAAATCCAAGTAACTGTGCATTAACTGGTTCGATATGCGAATAGCTTTTTATTTGTTGTAGAGCTTCATCAATTTTATCAAGTGTTACATCTGATTCTATTGAATAAAAGTCAGTCCTATTTGCAGCTAGTCGTTTAAGTTCAGCTTGTCTTTCATACACATCGCCAGATTTCCCAGCTTCCCAGGCCTTTTGTAAAGCTTCTTTGGAATCAAAATCATGACTAATTGTGTTATTATTTATTGTGAAAACATTTTGTCCTTCATATAGGACATTTATCTGCCAATATCCTTTTTTCTCGTCTAAATGTTTCTGGACTAATGCTTTACCTTCTTCATAACTCAGCCCACCTAGGCTTATTCCATCTACATAAATTCCATTAGCAAATACATTGTCAAAACTTGAGACGTGATCTACAACAGCATTATGAGCAGCAATTTTTTTATTTTTTTCAATTGTTTTATTATTATTATCTATATAGAAATATATTGATATGGAAACTACTGATAAAAATAGAAACACAAGCAAAACAATAACCCACTTTTTTCTATTACGTTTAGCAGGCTTATACTCAATAGAAGATTCATTAAAATTATAGTTCAAAAGCCCAGAACCGATATTATTGTTTTGAACACTATTAAATGAATTTTTATCAAAAGCACGACTACCATTGTAGCCGTGCATATTTTTATAATTTTTGTTTGTCCTTCTTCTTGCCATGGTTCTTTACACTAATTGAGGAGTGTTTGTATCTGATTCTAGAGTATTTGTATTCTCTTCACTTGTTTCATCTACAATATCGCTGTCTTTGTCCATTATAGAAATGAAATCAGCTCTGGATAGTGTTTTTTCTTTCACTAAAGCTTTTGCAACATTTTCAAATTTTTCATAATTGTCTTTCAGAATTTGTTTTGCATTTGCATAACAGCTAGAAAGAATTTTTTCTATTTCTTTATCAACTCTAGCAGCCATCATATCACTATATTCTTTGCTATGTCCAAATTCCATTCCTACAAATACTTCTTCATCTGAACCGAGGTATAATGTACCTATATCTTCGCTCATACCAAACTGAGTAACCATTTTACGAGCAAGATCTGTAACGTATTTCAGGTCGGACTGAGAACCTACATAGAAGTCACCCAAGGCAACTTCTTCTGCTGCATGTCCTCCAAGAGCCATTGTAATTCTATCAAGTAGTCCTTCACGACTCATATTAAATGTTTCTTCACTAGGAAGAGATAATGTATGTCCTCCCGACTGACCTCTTGGAACAATTGTAACCAAGTGAATTTCATCACATTTTGGTAGAACATGCCCAATAACTGCATGTCCAGCCTCATGATATGCCGTCATAAGCTGATCTTTTTCTGATACTTTATGACTTTTTTTCTCAGGTCCCATCTGTACCTTTGCTATAGCATCTATTAAATTTTGTTGAGTTATCTGTTTGTTTCTTTCGCGAGTTGCAAGTATTGCACCCTCATTCATCACATTTTCAATATCTGCACCTGTTGCATAAGGTAGCCTTTTTGCTAAGTTGTTAAGATCTACATCATCAGCAAGGGGTTTGCCTTTAGAATGAACCTTCATGATAGCGACTCTACCTTCAAGATCAGGATAATTTACAGTAACCTGTCTGTCAAATCTACCGGGACGAAGTAAGGCTGGATCTAAGATGTCTCGTCTGTTGGTGGCAGCCATTACAATTACGCCTTCATTTACACTAAATCCATCCATCTCTACCAAAAGCTGGTTAAGTGTCTGCTCTCTTTCGTCATGACCTCCGCCTAAGCCTGCTCCCCTATGTCTACCAACTGCATCTATTTCATCAATAAATACTATACTAGGAGCAGCTTTTTTTGCTTGATCAAACAAGTCTCTAACTCTACTAGCACCTACACCAACAAACATCTCGACAAAGTCAGATCCAGATATACTAAAGAACGGAGCTTTTGCCTCTCCTGCTACTGCCTTTGCTAGCAGTGTTTTACCAGTTCCTGGAGGTCCAACCAAAAGAACTCCCTTTGGTATCCTTGCACCCATTTCAATATATGCTTTTGGGTTTTTCAAAAAATCTACCATTTCTTGTAGTTCTTCTTTTTCTTCTTCTGCGCCTGCAACATCAGCAAAAGTTATTTGATTTTTACTAGGGTCATTTACTCTAGCTCTACTTTTGCCAAAGTTCATAACTTTGCCATTGCCACCCGTTTGACTTCTTATGAAAATTATCCATATAAGCATAGATATAGCAATCATTACTACGAAAGGAATTAACTCCATATACCATGGAACAACTACTGGAGCACGATACTCTATTTCAAATCCTAAATCGCTGATGCTAACTTGCTCGGGTTTTACTCCATTCCTTCTTGCAACAACTTGTTTTGCATCATCAACAAAAGTATCTCCTATTGTGGTTTCAAAATCATATCTGCGTTCTGGGAAAGCAGATAAATCTTTTATTTTAGAATCAGTTCTAAGACCAACAAGGCTATTATCTCTAATAGCCACTTTTGCAACCTTTTCTTTTTCTATTAAGTTAATAAGTTCTGGATACTCGATTCTTTTGTTCTCTCTAGGCATTGGGCCACCATTAATAAATGTAGCAATGGCAACAAAAGCTATTATTATAATAATATATCCTGCAAAACTCTTAGACTTTTTCAAGCTTGAGCCTCCTATAATTTATTTATAACGAAATTTAGTATAGCACAACAGTTTTTCAAAAGCAATAAAGCTAGTGCATATCTTATATTATACACATAATATTGAAATATTAATCATATTGTTTGTAACAATTTAATTATATATCTCTTTTTTTAGCACACATACATCAGGAATATTTCTATATTTTTCTGCGTAATCTAGTCCATATCCCACAACAAATTCATCAGGGGTCTCAAAACAAGAATATTCTACTGCTATATCTACCTTACGCCTAGCTGGCTTATCAAGCAGTGATGCAATTTTTACAGAGCTTGCTCCTCTGTTTGATAATATTTTCTTTAGATAATTTAAAGTTGTACCTGTATCAACTATGTCTTCTACGATTATAACATCTTTCCCATGTATGCTTCTGTCTATATCTTTTATAAGTCTAACCTCTCCACTTGAGTTGGTTGAGTTGCCATAACTAGATATGGCCATATGCTCAATAGACAAAGGAAGGTCAATTTCACGAATTAAGTCTGCAAAAAAAATGCTTGCGCCTTTTAATATACAAATACAAATTGGTTCTTTTCCAGCATAGTCCTTAGTAATTTTATTACCAAGTTTTTCAACAGCTTTATGAATTTGTTCTTTAGTAAATAATATCCTCTCGATATCATTATAAATTTGAGCATTGATATTCATGTTTATTATTCCTTTCTTGTCCATGGCAAAATTGTTTTTATTTTATAAATACTATAATTATTATCTGATTGATCAACCCTGCAAAGTTCTGAAGCTCCAACACCCATAACCCATAACACTTCATTATCTATCGCAACTAATGGAACATGATCTCTAAACTCCAAATCTATCTTCTTGTTTATGAGATACTTTTTTAAACTTTGACTTCCGTTTGAACCATATGGTCTTATTCTATCTTTTGAATTACGATATCTAATTACTGCATCTTTAATTAAATAGTTAGGAATAGCTTGAATAGTTTTACCATTAGAGTAATTAGGCTTTGCAACTCGCATTAAATCTACATTATTAAATGACAATTCTTCATCATATTCAGTTATATTGATACTCTTAATCTTTGCAATGAATTTATCTTTTGTAAAGAAATGAATATATTTATATGAAAGTGATATGAATATTCCTCCATTTAATTCAATCTTTCCTAGTCTTTTATTTACAATCATATCAAAAATCTGCAAATTGGCCTTATAAGAAATAGAACGCTCATCTTCAGACAGATAACCCTCATCTAAAAATTTACTTCTAGCTATACTATACATCCTGCGAATAAGCCTAAAAGAAATTGCCTTATCCAAATTATTAAAAGCATTAGCAAAAATAATACAGTATTTATCATCAATAATAGCGTAATTGGATATAATTTCTTCAACAATATTATTTATAAAGTCTGATTCAACAGAGGAAACTTCGGAAAGTCTAAGTACTGCATCAGTAAATTTAGGGTATATTTCTTGAATCTTTGGAATAATATTTAGTCTTAGATAGTTTCTATTATATTCATCTGAGAAATTGCTATTGTCAGTTCTAAACTCAATATTATTCGATGATAAGGCATTAAGAACTTGATATTTTGTAATATTTAATAATGGTCTTACAAGCTTTATGCCAAAAAACATACTAGTTTGTTTCATACCTTGAAGACCATCTACTCCACAGCCTCTAAATATGTTCATGAGTATTGTTTCAACTTGATCCTGAGAATGATGTGCTAAAAATAAAAAGTCGGATTTTGTTGCTTTTATAATTTTATTAAAGGCATTATATCTAGCAATTCGTGCATTATTTTCAAGCGAACCAGATAACTCAGATAGATTTTTAATGTTTTCAATATAATATGGCACATTCATATTTATACATAGGTCTTGTACAAATTTTGCATCATTATCAGACTCCTTGCCTCTAAGCCCATGATTTACATGAACAACAGCTAAATCGAATAAATATTTCTTTTTACAATATAAAAGAGAATAAAACAATGCAATTGAATCTGCTCCACCAGATACGGCAACCAAAATCTTTGAATTCTTACATTTTGAATCAATAATAGATTGTTCTACCGAACTAATAATGGGTTCAAATGCAGAAAAATTATTAAACATTTAATCTGCCCTATATATTAAACAAGTTAAAACATTATCAGAAATATCATATTCAAGTAATATTGGATAGCTAAGAGTGTTCTTAAAAATCATATTTATTGAACTAAGACTACCTACGGCAGCATCAAAGCCAACTGGTGCATAAACGGCACCCGACCTAGAATGAACACGTCTATGCTTTACTAGTAATGGCACTTGCAACAGTGTGTTATACATTGTTGTGTTTACCTGACAAGTTCCCCCACCATATCCATAGTTAACTGTTTTACTAGCTATTGGGGCCTCCATATATCCGGTAGATTTTTTATACGGCCCCATAATTTCATTCATTGATAACTCTTCATTAGGTTGTAGGATTGTTCCACTAAGTTTATCTCCCGCTAAAAGCATATTATATATTCTGCCTATAACATGGAGATTGCTATTATGTACAGGGAAAAATGTAGTGAATACGCTTATTAAATCTCCTTTTTCTGCCTTATCATATGGTATAACTCTTTCGGTAGCTATAATATCATCTTTTTTTATCAAAGCATGTCGTCTTTTCATATAAGCAACATGCATATATCCAGGTTCTTCGGCATCTTCAACACCAACAACTGCTCCCCCAGGAATTGTCTTGTGTATTTTGCCAGGTTTAAGCTGATCATAAAGAACTGTATCTCCAGGCAAAATAGCAGCATACTGATACTGAGTAATTCCTGGAAAACGTTCTGCATACGGATCCAAGAAATCATACTGTACTAGAGAATTTATCTTTATAAATCCAACTTTGTTATTATATCTGGCCATAGCCCAATCACCTTTTATTTGAGAAAGTTCCAAATCAAAAGTATATCTTGGGATACTTGTAAGAGAACGTGAGTTGTCATTTGGTTCAGAATATAAAAGAAGCGTATCGGTTGGCTTTGCAACATATCTTGGAACAAAGCCCTCGTTCATATTGAATTCATCATTTGGCGTTACTATCTCGCTTTGAGCATTTTTACTTTCTGGAATTGAATCGTCACTTGGCATAATAGCATCAAGATTAATTGATTTTATTTTGAAATCCTTAAAACGATTAGCAATTACATATCCTTCATAATTTCTATACCTTACTTTAAAGAATTCTTTTCCAAGCTCAATTATATCAACTCTTGTGTTTTCTGGTATGCTATCAATTCCAAATGAATTTGGATCAGCATTTTGACGTAGCTTTAGTCTTCTTGTAGTAACTGCGGAATATAAAGCTTCTTCCTTCAGTGGCTCTGCCAACATACTACTAAGTGTAATTAAAAAAATTAATGCAAAAGAAAAAAATGTTTTTATAAATTTATTCAAAGCTTTGCTCCTTAAGAAAAATACTTTTTAATTATACCAAATACATAATTAATAGACAAACACTTCTAGCTATTTTCTTTTCTGTTCAGAAATTCTTCTCTAAAGTTTCTAAGTTTTCTAATCTCTTTTTCAAAGCCCTCTTTACTAGGAGAATAATAATGAATATCTTTAAATTCTTCTGGTAAATAGCTTTGTTTTACCAAACTATGTTCATAATTGTGAGGATATAAATAATCATCAGAAATATCGCCATTATATGAATAGCTATGATCACGCAAATAATTTGGAACTTCAGCTATTTTTCCTAATTTTGCATCTTCCATAGCTTTATCTATTGCCATAACAACGCTATTAGATTTTTCTGATTCAGAAATAGCTATAACTGCCTGAGCTAATGGAATTCTTGCTTCTGGCATGCCAACAAATTCTACTGCCTTTACAGCAGCATGAGCTTGAAGCATTGCTATAGGATTTGCAAGTCCTACATCTTCACTTGCATGTACCATAACCCTACGCGCGATAATCTTTGGATCTACTCCTGCATGAAGCATTCTAGCAAGCCAAAATAAAGCAGCGTCAGTATCAGACCCCCTCATACTCTTTATAAATGCACTAATCATATCATAATAGAGCTGTTTATCTATATTTATTCGTGGTGTCTGTACACATTCCTTTGTTAATTCTAATGATATGATCTTTTTTCCATCGACTTCATCAGATGTAAGAACTGCAAGTTCTAATGCTGAGAGTGCTTGCCTTACATCTCCACCAGAGCTTGAGGAAATATAATCAATACTATCATCATCAATTGAAATTTCTATATCTCCATATCCTCTTTCTTTATCATTCAAAGCATTCAATAGAACTTTCTTTATTGATTCAGAACTATGTGGCAAAAACTTATATACTCTACATCTGCTTACAATTGCAGGGGTCATAGACGCAGAGGGATTCTCTGTCGTTGATCCGATGAAAGTTACAATTCCATTTTCAACTGCTGGCAATATACTATCGGACTGCGACTTACTCCATCTATGACACTCATCTAAAAATAGATATGTTCCTTTTCCAAAGTGTAAAAGATTATTTTCTGCATCTCTTAAAATATTTCGAATTTCTGATACACCTGTGCTTACAGCATTAATGCTCACAAATTCTTTATTTGTATGTTGTGCTATAATATGAGCTACTGTAGTCTTTCCTGTGCCAGCAGGACCATAAAAAATTGAAGAAGTAAGAGCATCTTTATCAATTGCTCGTCTTAAAAGACGACCTTTGGCAAGAAGATGTTCCTGTCCAAAAAATTCATCAAAATTTCTTGGCCGCATTCTATCTGCCAAAGGTTGTTGCTTAATTCTATTTTGTGTATTAGAAAATAAATTATTTTGCATTTAAAAAACTAAATTCTTGAATAATTGGGAGCTTCTTTTGTAATAGAAATATCATGAGGATGACTTTCAATTAATCCAGCATTTGTAATTCTTATGAATTGCGAGTTGTGTCTTAAGCTTTCTATATCCTTTGCACCACAGTAGCCCATTCCTGCTCTTAAGCCACCCATAAGCTGGAATATAGTGTCAGATAGCGGTCCTTTATATGGAACTCTACCTTCAACTCCCTCAGGCACAAGCTTTTTAGCTCCTTCTTGAAAATATCTGTCACTGCTTCCACTTGCCATAGCAGCAAGGGAGCCCATACCCCTATATACTTTAAATGATCTTCCTTGATAGATTTCCATATCTCCAGGAGCTTCCTCTACACCTGCAAACAAGCTACCAAGCATTACTGCATTAGCTCCTGCTGCAATAGCTTTTGCTATATCTCCTGAATATTTTATTCCACCGTCGCCTATTATAGCCTTGTTAAATTTTGCTGCTTCATTTGCGCAATCTGAAATAGCTGTAACTTGTGGAACACCTATTCCTGCTACTACTCTGGTAGTGCATATCGAACCTGGACCTATACCAACCTTTACACAATCTGCTCCACTCTTGAAAAGAGCTCTTGTAGCATCTGCAGTAGCAACATTTCCAGCAAAAATAGTTATATCTGGATATATACTTCTTAATTTCTCAAGTGTCTTTAGAACGCCTGCGCTATGGCCATGTGCAGTATCAATAGACAATAAATCAACACCATGATTGATAAGTTCTGCTGAGCGCTCAAATACATCGGAGCTAACACCAATAGCTGCTCCACATAGTAACCTGCCTTTTATATCTTTAGCAGAGTTTGGATATTTATGGGACTTCTCAATATCCTTTATTGTTATAAGCCCACATAAATTATAATTTTCATCTACAATAGGCAGCTTTTCTATACGATATTTTGCAAGTATAGACTTTGCTTCGTCTAATGTTGTACCAACAGGGGCAGTTATGAGTCGTTCTGAAGTCATTACTTCTGAAATGGGTCTATCAAAATCAGTTTCAAATCTTAGGTCCCTATTTGTTATTATACCAACCAGTTTTGTTCCACGAACGATTGGCACGCCGCTAATTCTATACATTGACATAAGATTTTCTGCATCGGAAATTTTATGTTCTGGAGTAAGATAAAAGGGATCTGTTATAACACCATTTTCGCTTCTTTTTACTTTGTCTACCATATGAGCTTGTTTTTCTATGCTCATATTTTTATGTATTATACCAAGACCACCTTCTCTAGCAATAGCAATTGCCATCTTGTCATCTGTAACAGTATCCATTGCAGCAGAAAGTACAGGAATGTTTAGCCTTATATTCTTTGCTAAATCTGTATGCAAATCAACTTCTAGTGGAACAACACTGCTGGCTTGAGGAACTAGCAATACATCATCAAAGGTGAGTCCAGTTCTAATATTTTCGTTTAACATAATTTTTCCTTTCTATAATAAATTTTATTCTTTTACCAAAAATGGATCTTCAGTATTGGCTATATACTTATATGTAAGCATAATCAGCTGCCTGGCTAGAGCATTTGTTCCATTGATCCTAACTATTTTCATTCCATTGGTTAATAAAACAATTGTAATTTGATTTAGTGGATCATAGAACGCATCACAATATGCACTATAGTAAAGTCCTTGATGTCCATAAAGCTCTACACCATCAATTATATCAGTTTTTTTCTCAATTCCAACTGTATATGGAGAGTTTGCTGTAATATTATCACTTGAATTTGTAGTGGTGCGCATTTGCTCAACACTTTTTGAAGAAAGCAACGAAGTACCATTTACAAATCCATTCCCCGATAGTGCCATAAGAATTTTTGAAAGATCGTCTGCAGATATAAGCAGTTTTCCTACAGACACGTTGTAATTGTTTTCTGCATCAGCTTCATCACTAAGCATTTGTCGTTCCATACTGCGAATACTTTCTGTCTCTTTTCCTTCATAATACCTAGCAGCAACATTTTTATCTTTTATTTCTTCAACGCTGAATCCAGCATCAATATTAATAGGATCAAAAACATTTTCTTTCATGAACTCTTGTACAGTTTGTCCACTTACTTTTTCTATAATAGAACCTATTATTCCAAAGCCAAAGTTTGAGTAGATATATTTTGTACCAGGCTTGTACTGAGAAAAAGCATTATCATTTATCCTTTTTGGTCCTACCATTTGATCAAGAGTGCCACGAGCATGTGCAAATCGTTCTGAATCTATTATAGAAGATGTATGAGACGCAAGCATTCTTACAGTTATTGGTACGTTAGGGAATTTAGGATTTCTTATCGTATAGCCTAAGATATCGCCTATGTCATCATCAAGAGATATATGGCCTTGTTCCACTAGCTTCATTAGCCCGATTGCGCATACCATTTTAGTTACAGAAGCTATTTTGAACTTAGTATCATGACTTACTTTTACTGCATTTCGTTTATCAGAATATCCATAATAATATTCAGCAATCTTGATGCCTTTTTGATAAACTATGAAACTAGCACCAACAACATTATAATCCTTAAATGCTTTTATGACCTTTGAGTTAAATGCTTCATAATCAGATAATGCATAGGAGCAATTAATGATTACAAAGCAAAGCATGATGCATAACAAGCTTTTTAACCATTGATTCATATTTTTCACCTATGTTTGTTTTTGAATAATTAAATCAGAATGGTTTGTATTTGATAAGCTACATAATAGAATCTAAACCACCCCTTTGCTAATTATTTGCAGCAATTTTACAGTAATTTTTAATTCATGTCAAAGCCAAAAGACGATTATTGGATAATTATATTTTCCATTCCAAACTGTGCAATAAGGCTATCAATTAGCTCTTCTGACATATCGCAATAATATTCCTCATTAAACTTTATAGCCTTGTTTTTATCAATAAGTTTAGTAATGACAGGATTTTTGCCATGGAAATTTAAAAGTATGCCTT
Source organism: Eubacteriales bacterium (assembly GCA_034180455.1). GTDB lineage: Bacteria > Bacillota > Clostridia > Christensenellales > Aristaeellaceae > JAAZPT01. Next base: position 66,113 of record JAXFOG010000006.1, on the reverse strand, counting down.
TGAGTTTTTCAATATCCCTTGAACTAATCCTAAGATATAAGATTTCATTATCGTCGTTCTCATCATTAATGTTATTTTCTTGAGAAGTAGATTTTTCTTCTTCAAGAGGTTTGATATCTTCAACTATTATTTTTGGATCTTCGTCTTCTTTATATGAAATACGTCCAGATATTTCTACAAGCAAATCATCTTTAAAAAATTGAGAAACTTTTACAAGTGTTTTTGGGAATACTATTCCTTCGATACGTGCACTCAAATCTTCTAAAACAAGAGTACCCATAAGTTCGCCTTTGCGTGTAGCCCTACGCCTAGATGAGACTATTATTCCACCTACTTTTATTCTTCGTCCATCCTGATCGATTCCTTTGTTTTCCTGCTCAGCCACTTCCAACAATTCTAATATGTTCTCATATTTTTTTAGTAGATTGGCATATTCATCAAGTGGATGACCAGAAATATATATTCCGGTAGTCTCTTTTTCCATAGTAAGAAGAACTTTATATGGATATTCTGCTGTATGAATTATATTTTTAGCAGATCTATCAGTTCCCATGTTCAAAATATCAAACATACTTGTTTGCCCAACAACGTTCTTTTTAGTTTTATTATGTGCAGTTTCAATCTCATCCTCATATGAATTTAACATTTCAGCTCTGTTATAACCCATATTATCAAAAGTACCTGATTTGATAAAGCTCTCAATCATACGTTTGTTGATGTTTTTGTTTGCCATTCTATCGATAAAATCAAAAACATCATTGAATGGCTCGTTTTTTCTTTCTTCAACAATGTAATCTATTATAATAGTACTTACATTTTTGATAGCAGCTAGTCCAAAACGAATAGCTTTTTTTCCTTCATAGTTTTCCACAGTAAATTTCTTAAAACTATGATTGATATTTGGAGGAAGTATTGTGATGTTGTTAGACCTACAATACTGCACATAAGCAGAGATCTTATCTGATCTATCTAAAAAACTGTTTAGTATCGCTGCCATAAATTCTACTGGATAATAATATTTCAGCCAAGCTGTTTGAACACTAAGCACACCATACGCTGCTGCGTGACTTTTGTTAAAAGCATAGGAAGCAAAGGCATTCATCTCATCAAAAATTTGATTGGCGATATTCTTGTCAATACCATTCATTATGCAACCAGGCACTATTTGATTCCCTTGTTCATCTTTCATGCCATATATGAAATATTGACGCTCCTGTTCCATTATGTCGTGCTTTTTCTTGGACATGGCGCGTCTTACCAAATCGCTTCTACCCATAGAGTAGCCTGCAAGATCTCGAACAATCTGCATTACCTGTTCCTGATAAACAATGCAACCATATGTAACATCAAGTATTGGCCTAAGCTGAGGTGTAATATAACTCACACTTGATGGATCTTGTTTGCCGCGCACATACTTCGGAATGCTATCCATTGGTCCAGGACGGTATAGAGAAATTGCAGCAATAATATCCTCAAAACATTCTGGCTTCATGTTTTGAAGAAAAACTCTCATTCCGCCGCTTTCTAGCTGAAAAACTCCACTTGTATCACCATTAGAAATCATATCATAAACATTTTTATCATCTAATGGTATATCGCTCTCTTGTTTTATTTTATCATCGTCAATTAAATTTAATGTATCTCTTATAACAGTCAGTGTTCTAAGACCTAAAAAGTCCATTTTTAAAAGTCCTAGACGCTCTAGAACCGTCATAGTAAATTGAGTTGTAACTACATCGTCATTTTTTTGAACTGGAACAAACTCAGTTACATCTTTTGCAGATATCAATACTCCTGCAGCATGAGTGCTTGAGTTGCGAGGCATTCCCTCCAAAAGTTTTGCCATATCAAAAAGTCTTCGGCTCTCTTCATCATTATCATATTCAGCCTGAAGATCTTGGTTCATTAAAAATGCTTTTTCTAGGGTAATACCTAAAGCGTTAGGAACCATTTTCGCAAGTTTGTCAGCCTTTTGAAGAGGGACTCCTAGAACTCTGGCTACATCTCTAATTACTCCTCTAGCAGCCATTGTGCCAAAGGTAATTATCTGTGCAACTCTATCCTTGCCATATTTTTCTGTAACATAATCTATTACTTCTTGACGTCTTTCATAGCAAAAATCTACGTCTATATCTGGCATACTTGTACGTTCTGGATTTAAAAATCTTTCAAAAATCAGATTGTATTTTAGTGGATCAAGTCCAGTAATATGCAAGGTATAGGCAACAATAGAACCTGCTCCACTGCCTCTGCCAGGTCCAACAGGAATATCTTTGCTCTTTGCATAATTAATAAAGTCCCATACAATAAGAAAGTAATCAACATAACCCATTTGCTTGATCATATCAAGTTCATACATAAGTCTCTTGTATGGTTTGCTTTCTTCATCATATTCGTAAGGATAATTTTGTTTCAATCCATCAAGGCACAATCTTTTAAGCATTTCAAATGGTGTCTCTCCAGTATTTACTGGATAGGCTGGCAAATGCATTGTCTTGAAATCAAAATCAAAGTTGCACATATCGGCTATTTTAGCCGAATTCTCAACAGCTTCTGGAACATCAGAAAATAAACTTAGCATTTCTTCTTCACTTTTGACATAAAGCTGATCTGTAATCATCTGCATACGATCTTTGTCATCAAGAGTTTTACCAGTCTGTATGCACATAAGCACTTCCTGTGCCTGAGCATCTTGTGGATTGAGATAATGACAGTCATTAGTGGCAACCATAGGTATTCCAGTATCTTTAGATAGAGCTTTCAGCTTTGGCAAAACTTCAAGCTCATCAGGCAACCCATGATTCATTAGTTCAATATAAAAGTTACCTTTGCCAAAAATATCCTGCATATAAAGAGCGTGTGCTTTAGCATCTTCATATCTGTTATTTAGTAGCAACTGTGGAAGTTTTCCAAATATACATGCGCTTAGTGCTATAAGGCCTTCGCTATACTGCTCTAAAAGTTTAAAATCAAACCTTGGTTTATAGTAAAATCCTTCTAAAAAAGCTTTACTTACAAGCTTACAAAGGTTGTGATATCCAGTTTCATCTTTGCAAAGCAATATTAGATGATTGTATCTTTGATCATTGTTTTTCTCATACATATCATCACACACATAACATTCACACCCAATAATAGGTTTAATTCCATTTGCTTTACATGAATTATAAAATTCAACAGCCCCATACATAGCTCCATGATCTGTAACTGCGCAGCTGCTTTGACCAATTTCTTTTAGTTTTTTTACAAGCAAATTTATCTTACATGCACCATCAAGTAAGCTATATTCTGTATGTAAATGTAAATGTGTGAAAGCCATTTTAATCCTCAATCCATGATTTCCATACTAACTCATCTGCTCCGAATGTTATCTTATCTCCATTTCTTACGATAGGAGAAATAAGGCACGATGAATCCTGAAGTATTGCATCTCTTATTAGGTCCTCAGTAAATACGAGAGCGACGGGATGCTTATTAGTTTTTTTATCATTTCTGTCAATCAGTTTTTCAGCACTGCCAGCCGCTTTAATAAACAAATCAAGCTCTCGTTTGCCAATATTGTGTTTTGTTAAATCAATAGATGTAAATTTTATTTTTCTTTCTTTAAAGAAACGTTCGGCCTTCTGAACATTAAAATTTTTCTTTGAGCTATATATTTGAATATTCATCGATTATTCACCATTGATTTTCTGATATCGTTTCCAAAAAGCTTTATTATTGTAGTATATCGTCTATCATTCAGTCTTGACATTATACGCTCGGTATACTGTGCAGCAAATTCAGTTAGAGTAAGATTAGTACTGATTATAAAGTGTTTGCCCATATTTTGGCGTTCGTTAATAATATTGAACAGTTGAGGGATATTTATATTGTTCTGCTGAGGTTCAGTTCCCAAATCATCAAGTATAATTAAATCACAATCCAATATTGAATTATATTCTTCAACATTATTACCAAAATAGCTGTCTTTTGCCTTTTGAAACCAGTTATATGCAGTAAGATATTTTACGTTACATTTTTTCTTAATTAACTCATTCTTTATGCAGTTTAGCAAAAATGTTTTTCCTAGTCCACTGCCTCCATATAAGAACAGATTCTTTGTTGTACTGCTATTATATGGAAATTCTTCACAATATTTCTTAGCAAGACTATAAATGTTTTCCATATAATTTTTTTGTGAAATTCCTATTGTAGGAACTATCTCTTTACTAAAAACATTGAAGTCTGAATTCTCAAAGCTAGCAAGCTCATAGCCTTTAAATCCATCTATTTCATTAGCAATTTTAAGATATTCTTCTATATAGCATTCGCAGTCTCTCGTGCCAGATTCTTCATCATAAATTTTCCCCTGATCTTTGCAAATTGAACAATAGTATGTGGGTTCAAGATAATTTTCTGGATATCCATATTTTGTTAAAAGCTGCCTTATTTTGGCATTCTTTTCTTTTATTACATTTTTTATGTCTATTTCCGTATCATTTTGTGATATGCACTTATATAGGCTGTCCATAATAAGTTTTTGTCTTGAATATACAAGTTCTTGTAAATCTTTATGATTTTCGCTAACTTCTCTTTTTCTGGCAATGTTTTCATCAATGCTATCTTGCATTCTTTTTGCGTATATCGTATCTAATTTTTCTTTAATATCAGCTCTAATCATTTTTTACCTCATTGTTAAAATTTGGGATATATACATTATAATCTTCTTCGCTATATTGACGCTGAGTATAATTTTGATGAATAAGTTTTTTTCCTGCATCTTTGTTTTGAATTGAACTTATATGCTCTTTATTGGCAATGTTTATTTTATCAATGCTATCATAACCTTTTGTTTCCCACGATTTCAATATTGCATTCATATAAACCATTGGTTCTTTTTTTCCATTGCTAAAATCTGCAGCCTTTAAAATTATTTCATCATTAAATATTTCTTTCCACTGCTTTAGAAGTTGTCTGTCCTTAGAATTAGGACTCATGTTTAAAGCTAACCTATCATAAATAGCTCGTAGTGTCTTATCAAGAATCTTTTTTTGATTGATTAAGGCTTTTGCTTCCTTAACACTATTTATGTTGTTTTTTGATAAATATTCCAGCATTGTCGTCATTTCATTTATCTTACCACCAGATAAAGCGACATTTTCTGCTGCAAATTTTGTCATATCCTGTCCATATTTATCTAATAATTGTAATATAGGATCATTCAAAGCAGAATTAAATCTAATGCCAAGTATTGATAAAATACTTTTTACACTTTCATTTTCTTTATGTTCATCTTTAATTGATTGCTTTATGCTTTGTGATCCATCTTTTCTTCTTGAAACAATGCCTTTTATTATGGCGTCAAGATATGCAAAGGAGGCCTCACCTTTTGTAGTTTCTACACAAGCAGCTATAATATCTTCATGGCTTAATCCATAATCTTTTATCCATTTTGCATATAAGTTAATCTCGTCTTCAGTTGGATTTTTGCTGTATCTTCTAAATCGATTGTATATTGCTTTTGCACCTTTTGCATAATTTTCTTGTACTGTAAAATAATGTTCTGCTTCGTCATAATTTCTTACGCCAGCATTCTTAAGCTTTGTAATTTCTTTATTAGCAGTGTTAAAACTAAAATTAATACCTTTAGTGCTGATCATGTGTTGAATAAAAAGCATTATTATATCTATAGAAAAGCCTAGTTCATCGTGCCATTCATATGCAATACGATATTCTCCTCCATGAAGCTTTCTTTTCTCATTAAATATTCCAAATAAAGCATCTTTAAACAATTCAAACTCATTATCATCATCTTGTGATAAAAAAGCTATAGCTGAAGGAACTAATTCAAATTTGAGTGGCTTATCCTGAAGACGGACAATAAGATTGCGTCTTTCCCAAAAAGATATTGCTTTTAGAACATATTCTTTCTCAAACCCTAATGCTGAGGCAATGCTGTCAACAGAAACATCATCAGAGTTCGCCTGCGCATGCATTAGACAATATAAGTATACCTTTATATAATCTGCGTTGCTAGTACAAGGCATAATATCTAAAATAAATGTGTTGGACAAAGAAGTTGTTCCATTTCTTATCCAATCCTTATTAAGAGAAAATAGAGCCATAAGTTCCCCTTTTATAATTTAAATAATAACAGCAGTATTTATTATAGTAAATATTTTACTTGTATAACATAAATCCAAGCTTTTATAGCTTTCTAATTTGACAGGTTAGTTTAATATAAAATTTGAATTAAATATTTCAATACTTATTTATTTTAACATTTTTTATTCAATCTTTCAAAGTGAATTAACTACATTCATATTAGATTTTTGCTCATATCCAATCCATTATAATGATTGACAGTTTTATATCGATAGTGATGTTTAAATTCTATGATATATAGTCAAGGTAATTAACATCAAATCCACACTAATCTTATTTCAAACATAAATAATTAATTATAGCTGGTTTTAAAAAAGAATATTATCTAATAATGAACTAATTGTAAACAAATAAAAAACAGCAATTTATATGCTTGACAAAATTCTTACTTGGTTATATTATAAATATGTAATTAGCAGTCATCACTATTGAGTGCTAACAATTATAGAAAGGAGGGCACTATGGATTTAAGCGCTAGGAAAATTCAAATATTGCAGGCTATCATAGATGACTATATTATGTCTGGAGTTCCTGTTGGCTCAAGAACAATTTCAAAAAAATATAATATGGGCTTGAGTTCTGCAACAATTAGAAATGAAATGAGTGATCTGGAAGAATTGGGATTTTTAGATCAGCCACACATTTCTTCAGGAAGAGTACCAAGTGCAAAAGCATACAGGCTATATGTCGATAGTTTAATAAAGAATGGTAAAATACAAAACAATAATTCTATAGAAATAAAAAAGTATTTTTCTTCACACATACGACGTATAGAAGACGTTGTGCAAAGAGCTACTTATGCACTAAGTGAGCTTACGAATTACACTGCCTTGGCCCTTCTTCCATCAAAATCTTTTGAAACAATAAGAAACATACAAATCGTTCCAATTTCATCAGAATCGGCTCTTATAGTTGTAGTAATGTATGGTGAGAAGATATATAACAGAGTAATAAAAATAAGTTCTAATATAGATAAAAATACACTTGATAATATATCTACAGTACTGACTGAGCGATTGGGTGGAAAGAGCTTATATGAGATATCTGATATACTTGGAGATCTTATAAACACTCTCAATATTAATTCTGATTTGTTAAATCATATCAATGAAAGTATAGATACTTTCTTTGATGATTCTCAAGGCAACTTGTTAAAAACAGTAGGCGCTGGAAATTTGCTTAACTATCCTGAACTATTAAGTGTAGATAAGGCAAAGAATCTGCTTACATTGCTAGATGATCAAAACGAGATAATACATCTGCTACAAGATAACAACGAGATGGAATTTACAGTAAGAATAGGTCCTGAAACAGGAATTGATGATCTATGTGACTGTTCTATAATTACAGCTAATTACACAATGCCCAATAGATCAAAGGGTACAATAGGTATTATAGGGCCTACAAGAATGCCATATAAGCGAATACTTGAAATTTTGAATACTGTCGGAAAGGAGCTTACGAATTTACTAGATGAATAATGAAGAGCTAAAAAAGAATGATAATGAATGTGTAGATTGCGATACTGTAGATGTTGATGAACAGGTTATGGAAACGCAGGAAGCACAAACAAATACCGAGGTAGAAGTAGATATTGAGTCTTTAACAAAAGATTTGAAAGATGCTCTTGCCAAAGAAGAAGAATATTTATCAATGGCCCAGAGAATTCAAGCAGATTTTGATAACTACAGAAAAAGAAATTCAAATTTAAGAAAAGAAGCTTTTGATGATGGTAAGATTGATTTTGTAAAAGGACTATTGCCAATAATTGATAACTTTCAACGAGCAATTGATTCTATGGAGGAACATGATGGCGAAAGCTTGATAGCAGGTGTAAAAATGATATATAAGCAACTGCTTGATCTGCTTGAAAAAAATGGTATTACCCAGATAGATAGATTAGGAGAAGTCTTTGATCCAAAGCTTGAAGAAGTTGTTACAATGGGTAGTCCTGAAGATGGAGAACCTGGCACTATATGCGAAGTAATGCAAAAAGGTTATATAATGAACGATATTGTAATACGATATAGCATGGTGAAGGTTGTACCACAATAAAAATAGATAATTAACTTAAAATTCAGATATATATAATAATTTAGGAGGAAAACAATTATGGGTAAAATAATAGGTATTGACTTAGGAACTACAAATAGCTGTGTTGCAGTAATGGAAGGTGGAGAGCCTGTAGTAATCCCTAATGCAGAAGGTGGAAGAACTACAGCATCAGTTGTTACAATAACAAAAGAAGGAGAGCGTCTTGTTGGTCAAATAGCCAAGAGACAGGCAATATTAAATCACGACAGAACCATTAGCTCTATTAAGCGTGATATGGGTACAGATAGAAAAATCGTTATAGATGGTAAGACCTATACTCCTCAAGATATAAGTGCAATGATACTTCAAAAGATGAAGAGTGAGGCAGAAGAATATTTAGGCGAAACTGTTACAGAAGCTGTAATTACAGTACCTGCTTATTTCTCTGATGCTCAGAGACAAGCAACAAAAGATGCTGGAAGAATTGCTGGTCTTAATGTTCTTCGTATAATAAATGAGCCAACAGCAGCAGCTTTGGCATATGGCCTTGATAAGGAAGAAAGCCAAAAGATACTAGTATATGACCTTGGTGGAGGCACATTTGATGTTTCTATACTAGAGATTGGCGATGGAGTATTTGAAGTACTTGCTACAAATGGAAATAACAAGCTTGGTGGCGACGACTTTGACGATCGAATTGTAAATTATGTTGCTGATGAGTTTAAGAAAGAAAACGGCATTGATCTAAGAAATGATCCACAAGCATATCAAAGACTAAAGGGAGAGGCAGAAAAAGCTAAAATAGAGCTTTCAGGTGTAATGAGCGTTAATATTAGTTTGCCATTCATCACAGCTGATGCAAGTGGTCCTAAGCATCTAGATGTAACACTTACACGTTCAAAGTTCAATGAGCTTACAAGCGATTTAGTTGAAAAGACTATAGTTCCTCTAAATAATGCTATGAAGGATGCAGGACTTACTGCAAACGAAATTCACAAAGTAATTCTTGTTGGTGGATCAACACGTATTCCAGCCGTACAAGATGCTGTAAAGAGAGTAACTGGAAAAGAGCCATTTAAGGGTATAAACCCAGATGAGTGCGTTGCAATTGGTGCAGCAATTCAAGCTGGTGTACTAGGTGGCGAAGTAAAAGACGTACTTCTACTTGATGTAACTCCTCTAAGCTTAGGAATAGAAACTGAGGGTAATATATTTACAAGACTTATTGATAGGAATACAACCATACCTACATCTAAATCTCAGGTGTTCTCAACTGCTGCTGATGGTCAGACTTCTGTTGAGATACATGTACTACAAGGTGAGAGACAAATGGCTGCTGATAATAAGACGCTTGGTAAGTTCATGCTCACAGGTATTCCTGCAGCTCCGCGTGGAGTTCCACAGATAGAGGTAACCTTCTCAATAGATAGGAACGGTATCGTAAGTGTATCTGCAAAGGATAAAGGCACTGGCAACGAGCAAAATATTACAATCACATCTTCTTCAAACTTGAGCGAAGATGAGATCAAAAAGCGCGTAGCTGAGGCTGAGCAGTATGCTGAGGAAGATAAGAAGCGTAAAGAAAGCGTAGAGACCGTTAATCATGCTGAATCAATAATATATGAGATGGAAAAACAGCTTAGAGAAAATGGTGATAAATTAAGCGAGGAAGATAAGACCACTGTAAAGGCTGAATTAGAGCATTTGAAATCTGTAAAAGATAGCAATGATACAGAGCAACTAAAGAAGGCACTTGAAGAAACTAGCCAAAAAGTATATGCTATATTCGGTAAGATTTATCAACAGACTCAAGGACAGCCTGGCAGCAATGCCCCAGAAGCAGGAACTCAAAACGAGGATGGCTCTGTAAACGCTGACTTTGATGTAAAATAATAAATATTGATTATCTCGGGTTACCGAGATAATCTTACTTTAAAAAGTAAGGAGAACTTAATTGGCAAAACGTGATTATTATGAAGTGCTAGGCGTTCCGAAGACCGCTACTGCAGATGAAATAAAAAAAGCATATAGGAAAAAGGCTAAAGAATCTCATCCTGATTTACATCCAAACGATAAGGAAGCAGAAGAGAGATTTAAAGAAATAAATGAAGCCAACGAAGTTCTTTCCGATCCAGACAAACGTGCAAGATATGATCAGTTTGGATTTAATGGTCCAAACTCTTCTGGTGGTTTTGGTGGCTTTGAGGGCTTTGGTGGCTTTGGCGACATGGGTGGCTTTGAAAGTATATTCGATATGTTCACTGGTGGTGCTAGTTCTAGAGCAAATCCTAATGCTCCTCAAGCAGGAGCAGATTTGCAACACACCATATATATTACCTTACTAGAAGCAGCCAAAGGCGTAGAAAAAACTTTTGACTTTATGCGCAAAGAGAACTGCGAAACTTGTCATGGTACTGGTGCAAAACCTGGCACGAGCAAAGAAACTTGTTCGCACTGTCATGGATCTGGTCAAATAAGAAGCTCTAGTGGTTTCTTTACTCAAATTAGAACATGTCCATATTGCAACGGCACTGGACAGGTAGTTAAGGAAAAATGTTCAAGCTGCGGTGGCAGTGGTTATGTAAAAAAACGTCGTACTATCAATGTAAAAATTCCAGCAGGAATAGATAATGGTCAAAACATTTCTTTAAGTGGTCAAGGTGAACCTGGCAAAAATGGAGGACCTAACGGTAATCTATATGTAAGGGTAATAGTGGAACCACACAAATTGTTTGTAAGAGAAGGGGTTAATCTACACCTGACATTCCCTATTTCCTTTACTCAAGCAGCACTTGGTGGAGAGATTGAGGTTCCTTCACTAATGGACGGAGTAATAAAATACAATATTCCAGAAGGAACTCAGCATGGCGCTGAAATTAGGCTAAAGGGATACGGAATGCCCTCAATAAGAAATTCAAATATTAGAGGCGACATCGTACTTCATATAGAAGTAGAAATACCAAAGAAGCTAAACGAAAAGCAAAAAAAGCTTTTAAGAAGTTTTGAATCTAGCTTGACCGGCAAAGAATACTCTGGTAGAACAAACTTTTTGGACAAAATAAAGCAGGCATTACAATAACAAATTATGGCGAGGCAACACTCGCCTTTTATCGATTAGGAGAAAATTATGCAATGGCATGAGATAATAGTACACACAACAAGTCAGGCACAGGAGATAATAAGCGAATTGCTGATCGACTCTGGAGCTGAAGGTACATCAATACTTGATAGATCATACATACCCGATATAACAAAGCCAGGGGTTGAGTGGGAACTATATGATCAAAATTTGCTCGATAATATGCCTGAGGATGTTGAGATACATGCTTGGTTTGATAGTAATAATAATATTGGAGAGCAAATAAATTCAATAAAAGATCGTTTAAAAAAGCTTTATGAATGTGATCTTGGCATTTCTCTTGGAACACTTAATATAGAATATAATGAATCTGATGACAGTCTGTGGAAAGACAAATGGAAAAATTATTTTAAGCCTTTGCTTATAGGCGATCGCATTGTCATCAAGCCATCTTGGGAAAATTATGAAGCAAACGATAATGAAATAATTATAGAAATTGACCCAGGAATGGCCTTTGGAAGCGGAACTCATGCGACTACATACATGTGTATAGAACTTCTTGAAAAATATGTAACAAAATACTCTGATGTAATAGATATAGGCACAGGCAGCGGAATACTTGCAATAGCTTCAGCTCTATTAGGCGCTAATTCTGTTCTTGGTTTGGATATAAATAAAGATGCTGTGATAGTTGCAAAAGAAAATGTAAATCATAATAATTTATCAGATAAAATAAATATAATAGAGAGTGATTTACTTAGTGGGGCTAATGGCAAATATAATATAGCTGTTGCAAATATTATTGCAGATGCTGTAATAATGCTAACAAATGATGTAACAGAAGTTTTAAAAGATGGATCAATTTATATTGTCAGTGGTATATTGCAGGAAAGAGAAATTGATGTAATAAATAAAGCAGAAGCATCTGGTTTTATTACAAAAGATATACTTCATAAAGACGAATGGTCGGCTATTGCTTTTGTTTATAGAGGGAAAAATGCATAGATTTTATCTTAATGAGCCATTTGGGTTGGGAAATATTGTTTCTTTATCAGCAGAAGAATCCAATCACGCTATAAAAGTTTTAAGGCTTAATGTTGGAGATAATGTTGAGATACTTAATGGAACAGATATATTTAATGCAGTGATTGATAAAATAGAAAAAAACTCACTGCTTGTAAAAATACTATCGCAGAGAGATTCTATAGAGCCTAATACAAAAATTACATTGTTTCAAGGTCTCCCTAAAGGAGATAAAATTTATGGCATTGTACAAAAATGTACTGAAGTGGGAGTTCATTCCATAGTACCAGTGCTTATGCAAAGATGTGTAAAAAAACCATCTAATGAGCAAAAGCTTATTGAAAAGTGTCAAAAAACTTCTATTGAGGCATGCAAACAATGCGGGAGAAATCATATACCTAAGATTTATGATATATGTGATTTACATGCAGCAATTCAGATGCTTTCAGAATATGATTTAATAATTGTGCCATGGGAAGAAGAAAGAAAAAATAGTTTAAAAAACATTGTTGAAAAAGCAAAATTAGGTTATAATATCGCAGTTTTTATAGGGCCTGAGGGTGGCATAGATAAAGACGAAATTGAAATATTGAAAAGTACAGGAGCTATTACAATTACTCTTGGTAGAAGAATATTAAGAACTGAAACTGCAGGAGAATGCACAAGCTTTTCTATATTATCAATGTTGAATGATTTATAGAGGTAATATTTGAAGACAGTATATTTTCATACGTTAGGATGCAAAGTTAATCAATATGATACTCAAGCAATGCTTGAGGAATTTCTTAAGAATGGATATGTTGAAGTATTCACTCCTGAAGAAGCAGATGTTTGCATAGTAAATACATGTACCGTAACTGCAACAGCAGACAAAAAAAGTTTACAGATAGCTCATAAGCAAAAAAAGCTCAATAAAAATTGTGAATTGATTATCGCTGGTTGCATGTCACAAAAAAGATCTGCAGAATTGCTAAAAACTGGTGCAAGGCTTATAATAGGTACAAATAACAGAAAAAATATAGTTGATCTACTTAATAAAGCAATTAAAGAAGATAGACAAATTGTTGCAGTAGACTCTTTAGAGTTTATAGGATTTGAAAAACTAAGTATCGCATCACATAGCGAGCATACTAGAGCAGTTGTAAAAATTGAGGAGGGCTGTGATTATAATTGCAGCTACTGCATAATACCAAGCGTAAGAGGTCATGTAAGATCGAGGTTAATAAGTGATATCGTTGATGAAGTAAATTCTCTAGCTAAAAATGGGTTTAAAGAAATCGTACTTACTGGTATTAACCTAACATGCTATGGCAAAGATTTAGGGAACTGTGATTTAAGCGATGTGGTAACTGCAATAAATGATATAGATGGTATACAAAGAATAAGAATAAGCTCACTTGAACCAAATTTGGTAAAAAATGAAATAGCTAAAAAGTTGGCATCTAGTGAAAAACTCTGTCCTAATTTTCATTTGGCTTTACAATCTGGAAGCAACAAAGTTTTAGGACTAATGCGCAGAAGATATTCAACAGAGAGATTTGAAGAATCGGTAAAAATATTGCGTGAATATTTTCCTAATTGCTCAATTACAACTGATATTATTGTGGGTTTTCCAGGCGAAACCGAAGAGGATTTTTTGGAAACAGTAGAGTTTGTAAATAAAATAGGTTTCCAGAAAGTACATGTTTTTCCCTTCTCTCCACGAGAAGGAACTGATGCTTCAAAAATGCCACAAATAACAAACGATATAAAGAAAGATCGTGCACGTCGTCTTATTGCAGTCAGTAAAAAAATCTCAAAAAATATTTTTAATGATTGCTTGGGGAAAAGCTACTCTGTGCTTATAGAGAAACAACTTGAAAATAGCAGATATTTTGGATATACTAAAGAATATGTTCCAATAGAAGTTGAAGGCAAATTTAAATCAGGTGACATTATAGATGTAGAAGTTATATCTATAAAAGGCGAAATAATTATAGCGAAGGAGATATAATATGGAAGATTGCTTATTTTGTAAAATTGTTGCTGGTAAAATTCCGTCTAAAAAAGTATTTGAAAATGAATATTGTTTTGCTTTCTATGACATTAACCCTCAAGCACCAGTACATATATTAGTAGTTAGCAAGGTGCATACACCAAACATTATTGATGCTGTTGAAAATTATTCAAGCTCTTTGTTGGAATGCATGAAAGCAATAAGAGAAATAGTAAAGCAAGAACATTTGGATGAGAATGGCTTTAGAATTGTAACAAACTGTGGAAGAGATGGGTGTCAAAGCATTGATCATCTACATTTCCATATTTTAGGCGGAGCGCAATTATCTGATAAAATGTCATAAAAAAAGACCTATATGGTCTTTTTTTATGCTGAATATCCACCATCAATATTTATAATTTGACCGGTGATATAGTTTGAATCTTCTGAAGCCAAGAAATATATAAGCTTTGCAACATCATCAGCCTTACCTATTCTCATAAGTGGAAGATCATACACAAATTGTTTTATTTCATCCTCACTATAACACTTTGTCATATCAGTATCTATCATTCCACATGCAACTGCATTTACATTTATATTGCTTGGACCAAGCTCTCTTGCAAGTGATTTAGTAATTGCTTCTACTCCTGCTTTGCTTGCTGCATAATGAGATTCGCATGAGGCTCCCCTATTGCCCCATATACTAGAAACATTAACTATCTTTCCTGATTTTCGAGATATCATGTTTCCAACGCAAGCCTTAGTAGTATAAAATACAGAGCTTAGATTTGTGTTGAGCATATTTTTCCAGCTTTTATAACTTATATCGTTAAATAGACTGTTCTCTGATATGCCAGCATTATTTATAAGCACATCTATATGTTTAAACTTTTCAATTATATCGCTAACAACATTTTCAACTTGATTTGGATTAGAAATGTCTGCTTTGTATGGTATAATACCATATTTCTGTTCAAGCTCTCTTGCAAGCTCATCAGAATCTTTGTATATAATAAATACTCTATATGAGTTTTTTGCAAACAGTTCTGATGTAGCTCTTCCAATACCTCTAGTGCCACCAGTTATCAATATATTTTTCATTAGAACATTCGCTTTTTCCACATAATTATTGTACAAATTGCTGATAAAATCACAGCTGTACCAATAAGGATAGTAAATGCATTTGGATTATTGGTTAGTGGAAGGTCAATATTCATACCCCATATTGATGCAATAAGAGTGGGAATACTGATAATAATTGTAATAGAAGTAAGTAGCTTCATTACAGTATTCTGATTATTGCTAATTATAGATGCAAAAGCATCCATAGCTCCGTTCATAATATCTCTATAAATAGCGCACATTTCTATAGCTTGTTTGTTCTCTATTATTACATCTTCCAAAAGATTTGTATCTTCGGGATATTGATTAAGCATTTCAAGGCGCATCATTTTTTCAAGTACCAATTCGTTGCCTCTTAGCGATGTGCTAAAATATACCAAAGACTTTTCAAGCTCCATCATTTGCATAAGTTCTTTATTTCTCATAGAGCTCTGTAATTTATCTTGCACAAACATACTTGCTTTATCAATTTGCTTTAGAAAAGACAAGAATCTAGCAGAATTTCTATGCAATAATTGGAGAATAAACCTAGTACGTTTAAATGTCCAAAAATCTCTGATTCTTTCTTCAATAAAGTCAGTAAAAATAGGCGTATCTTTTGTAGTAATAGTAATTATAACATCATCAACAAGCACTATGCCTATTGGAAAAGTTGAATAAGAATAACTTTCCCCTACTACTTCTACATAAGGAACGTCTACTACTATAAGCGTCTGATTACCAGAGCGCTCTATACGAGCGCTTTCTTCTTCATCTAAAACAGCCCTTAAATAACTTGGTTCAAGGGCGAATCTAGTGTTGAGACCGTCTATCTCTTCTTTTGTGGGATTTTGCAGATGTACCCAAGAGCCCTTCTCTAAAGTATTTAGCTCTATCATCTGATCATCCACTGTTTTAAAAATTTTTCGCATAAAACACCTCAATTTTATACAAAACCCAGATGTATAATATGCTTAGAATTATTTTTAATTATATATTATACATAGAGGATTTTGTATTTATTTTATTATTCTGCCTACTACCACAAGGGTCCGCGTCCACAAAAAATCCTCCTAGTAATTTATTTCATCTAAGATAATATTATTTTAGTCTGCTTTTGTCAATATCTACGAACATATATTTTTCACAAAAATATAGCCCTCAAGATTTCCTTTTGTAGATACATAAAGCTTTTCTATATCGCAATATTCCATACAAGTATAAAGAATTAATAATCCATATACAATGATATCTGCTCTACCTTTTTGCACTGAAATAAGTTTGAGCCTTTCGTTTAAACTCATATCTGCAAGTTCGCAAAGGCATCTATAAGCATCATCTTTTTTTATTGGATACCCATTTATCTTTTCATATTCATTCCAAGGAATATTTTGTAAATAAGCTCCAGCACTCGTAAATGTTCCACCTACTCCATAAAATTTTTGATTTTTGTATTTCTTAAGTATTTCAAATAGACAACCGTTTCCATCTGACAATTGTTTTTTTGCAAAATTTACTCCGTTTTCTATGTCTAAAGATGATTTTATAAATATTTGCCTAGAAAGTCTAACTGCTCCAATTTGAAAGCTATGAGCATAATCAATAACTTTACCTTCACCAAGAGCAATTTCAGTAGAACCTCCACCAATATCAATCATTCCAGCCTTGTCTCCCATAGTTGATCCTAGAAAGCTAAGTCTAGCTTCATCATTGCCAGATATAATGTCAACTTTAAGCCCTGTATATTTAAAAATCGCATTTAAAAATTCATCCTTATTGCTTGCATCGCGTGTAGCGCTTGTAGCAAAAAGATGAATTTGCTGTGAACCCAGCTTTTGTGCTTTTATTTTCATTTTATTTATTGATTCGCATGCTTGATCAATCATAGATTGCTCTATGGTTCCACCATTGGTCTCTGAAAGAGCGGCAAAAACTCTAAGCCCCTCCCTATCGCGCAATAACTGCTTTAAACCTCCGTTGCATACATCTGCAACGAGCATTCTAAGGGAATTAGACCCGATACCAATAGCTGCTATCCTCATAAGCACCTCTGATCAATTATTATCGTTATCTTCTTGATGTATATTTAAATTATAAACAAAATGAATATCATCTGGCATTATGAATCCGTCCATTCTTGCTTGCTTCTCGATATATCCTTTGGTAGAACTCATTTTAAGTTCGTTTTGAAGGTCGCTAATATAGCTTTCTTTATTTTTAACTTCCTTCTGATAATACGAATCTTGTTGTTGCAAGGCAGAAATATTCATTTTATTTACGCGTATTATTGCATACAAAAACAACATCAGCACAATAGCTAATATACGGAAAAAAATATGCTTTTTCTTGATTATATTACTCATATATGCCTCATTGCCTACATAATTTGAGCTAATTATATAATATAATATATGATTTGGCAATGAAAATATTAGATTTTGTTGTTTTTTTACTAATAATTATATTTCTTTATTTATTAGCCATTAAATTTTATATATTCAATAATATTTTTTCAATTAATATGTTTTATAAAGCTTTCTGAAATATTATGATGATTTAGTGCTTTTATTATCAATATATATATTAAGTATCAATCCACAGAGCACAAACATACCTCCAACAAGATTTCTAAGAGAAAAAACTCCATCAATTACAATATCAACTAATATGCCACTAAATACCTGACCTATAAACAAGAATAATGTTAAATAGTAAGACGATATCTTATGTGTAACATAGTTATTAATAGTGATGGTAGCTACTCCAAATGCTCCACCCAAAAATAATAGTGGATTTACTAAATGAGCTTTCTTTATGGTATCTATTGCTGAAACATTGTAAAAAACTTTACTTATAATTACTATACCAATAAAACCAATCAAATAATTAACAAGTGTACTTAATTGTTCTGATTCATGTCTTGAATATTCTGCATTTATTACTCTAGCAGCTATTACAAAGAACCCAGTTAGTAGAGAAACAAATATTGCAAAATAAGCATCGTTTTTTATTGGAAGTAATAAGGTTAAAATACCTAAAAGTACAATAATATATGCTATTATCTTAGTAGGCTTAAATTGTACTTTTGGCAGATTAAAAAGTCCAAAATGATCGATTACAGCACTAACTAGCGCTTGTCCAAACAAACTAGTAGCCAAAATCGACGAAACACTTATTTTTCCAAATGCAAGGTTATTAAATAGCACTGTAAAAACATTTGCAATACCGCCAAGATACATATACCAAGGAATTTTGTAACTCTTAAATTTTTCTCGATTAATAATACATATCAGCAAAATAAATATAAAAGCTGCCAGGTTAAATATTATACTAGCTTGGTAAACCCCAATAGCTTTAGCAAGCCATCCGTTTATTAGTATGAGTAACGATATACATGTGCCAGATAATATGCTTAAAAAATAACTCATTTATTTCCCTCTATGAGCAAAAATTTACTTGCTTTGAATTTGTATTGTAGTTGTGCTTCCAAATATTTGCTCAGAATAGAAAACACTAAAACATCTATATTTTTTGAACTTGCAATATAGTCGTATTTTTTAAATTGTGCCAACTTAAACATCTCAAGATACGTAGTTTTTGAAATTATATGAGAGTTTTCATCTACACAGTTAGAACAGAGTACTCCACCATTTATAAAGTCAAAACCAAGTTTCTCATTATTCTCTGAACTTATTTTGCTTTCGCAATTACAGCAATGTACTATTCTTGGCTTAAACCCAGCGTACTTCAAAATTAAAAAAACAAACCTATTTATGATTGCTAGTTCATTATTTGTTGTATCATTTTCAATAAGAGCGAGAGTGTTATTAAGTATAGTCAATATTTTATTATTATCTTCGTTTTCCTGAGTAAGCACTGAGCATAATTCTAATGCAAAGCTTGCACAGTAAAATTTATATGCATCAAGGCATATTTTATAATATGAATTTTCAATTGTGGCAGATACTAGAGTATAACGATTGTTATTAAAATATAGCACAAACTCTCCTGTTGCCATAAGCTCTGAAGCAGAAAGAAATAGACTTTTAGATTTTCTGCATCCTCGAGCAAGAACAGATATTTTACCCATATCAGACGATAATAATGTAAGCATTCTATCGTTTTCTCTGTAATTTGCAAAGCCAATTACAGTAGCTTGAGTTTTTATATTAGGCATATACTCTCCAAGAGATCACTCTGATATGTCATAAAATCTGCATACATTTTCATAGCTCTGTTCTGCAACTTTTTCAAGTGGTATACCTTTTATTTCTGCAATTTTTTTTGCAATTTCAACAACTAAAGCTGGCTCATTTCGTTTTCCACGATATGGAACAGGAGCGAGATAAGGGCTGTCGGTTTCTATAAAATACATATCATCAGGAACAACTTTAGGTACTTCAATAAGATTTGAAGCGTTTTTAAATGTTATTGGACCAGCAAAGGATATATAAAATCCCATTTTTACATATTCTTTAGCCATTTCTGCGCTTCCACTATAACAATGAAAAACACATTTTTTTAGGCTTTTACCATAATATTTGAGAATTTCCATGGTATCCCCATGCGCTTCTCTAATGTGAAGCATTATAGGTACATTCATCTCAATTCCAAGTTCTATCTGCTTTTTAAAAACCTTTTTCTGTGTATCTCTATCAGAAAAATCATAATAATAATCTAATCCAATTTCACCTATTCCTACGACTTTTTTAAGCTTTATCGATTCAGAAATAGTTTTTAAATCTTCGTCTTTAAAATGTTTAGCTTCATGTGGATGTACTGCTACTGTTGCATAAATTTCTTTATGTTTTTCAGCAAGATTAACAATTTGCTCTGATGTAAGCATATCACTTCCTGCGCATATACATTTATCGACACCAGCATTGTGCATGTTATCTAATACTTGAGCAATATCATCATTAAATTTTTCATTTTCTAAGTGACAATGAGAATCGAAAAATCTCATCCTACAATAGCTCCGTTACTTGTTTCACCCTCCACTGTTAAGACATTTAATTTTTCAGTGCCGTCTTCTAGAGTTTGAAGTGCAGAAAGTATCATTCCTTCAGATACTATTCCACGTAATTTTCTTGGAGCTAAATTTGTGCATACAACAAGCTGCTTATTTATAAGTTCTTCAGGATTATAATATTTTGCTATTCCTGAAATAATCGTCCTTCGTTCATTACCAAAGTCTAATTCAAATTTTAGTAACTTATCACTTTTTTCAACTTTTTCGCAAGATATAACTCTTCCAATTTTTAGTTGAACTTTATCAAAATCATCTATTGTTATTAGATTTGCTTTATCTTCGCTATTTTCTTTTGTTTCCTTTTTTGAATTATTTTCAGTTGGTTTATTATTGGATTCATCAGAAACTAACTGAGAGAGTTCTGCTTTAATATCAATCCTTGGGAATAAATTTTTGCCCTTTGTTACATTTGAATTGGGCTTAATTTTTCCGAATGTACTAAGCGACTCTAATGTTTTTATTTCAGCATCATCGATACCAAACTGCTCATATATTTTTTGTGGAGTAGAAGGCATGAACGGCTCAAGCAATACAGAAATAAATCTGATGCACTCTGCCAAAACATATAACACTGTTGCAAGCCTATGCTTGCCTTCTTCAGTTTTGCCCAATATCCACGGTTCAGTAATATCTATATACTTGTTGCAATCACCAGCCAAATTCATTATATCTTCCAGAGCTTGTGGTAATAAAAGTTGATCAATTTTTTTATCAAGCTCAGCTGGTAATTTTAGAGCTTTGTCAATAAGCTCTTTGTCTACATCGTTATATTCATTTGGGGCCGGCAGCTTTCCATCAAAATACTTTTCTATCATTGCCGATGTTCTGCTAACTAAATTACCGAATGTATTAGCAAGATCTGCATTAATCAATGTTAAGAACAACTCAAATGTAAACTGCCCATCACTTCCAAAAGGAATAGCTCTAAGCAAATAATATCTTAAAGTATCGGCGCCATATTTATCACATATTACAAAAGGATCTATTACATTTCCAATAGACTTACTCATCTTTTCGCCATTCATAATAAGCCATCCATGACCAAATATTTGCTTTGGCATAGGCAGATCAAGTGCGTGTAGTATGATTGGCCAAATAATTGTATGAAACCTTATTATTTCCTTACCAACAAGATGAAGGTCGGCAGGCCAGTATTTATCAAAAAGCTCATGATTATCTGAAGTATAGCCAAGTGCGCTAATGTAATTAGAAAGTGCGTCAAGCCATACATAAACGGTATGCTCTGGGGCAAATGTAACAGGAATTCCCCACTTAACAGATGTTCTGCTTACGCAAAGATCCTCAAGTCCTGGCTTTAGGAAATTATTTACCATCTCATTTTTTCTTGAAACTGGCTGAATAAAGTCGGGATGAGATTCTATATAATCAATAAGCCAATCCTGATATTTGCTAAGTTTTAAGAAATAGGCTTCTTCTTTCATCTGTTCCAGATGTTTTCCACAATCTGGACACTTTCCATCCGTTGCTTGATGTTCTGTAAAGAAAGCTTCGCAACTTGTACAATATAATCCGTTATATTCGCCTTTATATATGTCGCCCTGATTATAGAGCTTTTCAAAAATCTTTTGTACAGTTTTAGCATGTCTTTCATCAGTAGTACGAATATAATCGTTATACTCTATATCTAAGGTTCCCCAAAGTTTTTTGATGTTTGCTACGATACCATCTACAAATTCCTTTGGTGTAAGACCAGCTTCCTTTGCCTTTTTAGCTATTTTTTGCCCATGTTCATCGGTGCCTGTCAAAAAATATGTATCATAACCTCTTTGAGCTTTATATCTGCACAAAGCGTCTGCAGCTACAGTTGTGTATGCATGACCTATATGCAAATTATCGCTAGGGTAATATATTGGTGTAGTAATGTAATAAGTTTTTGCCATCTTTTCCTCCGAGCTAATTGATATAATTTATTATATTTTCTATTTTAGAAATTACTTCTTTTAGAATTGAATTTGAAAGACCTTCCTTACCTTTAAGAGATTCAAGAAGTTTATCACATAATGTAAGAGCTTGAACAAGCAATGGATTTTTAGAAATAAACTTTTTCTCTGGACTGATATGATTTTTATTTCCTTCAATAATTATCTTTTCTGAAGTTATATCCCATTTTTCACCATTATATGGAACAGCAACACTATCCGTAATTGAATTTCTAATAGTATTTGCGAATATCTCTGAAATCTCCTCTTCTCCGTGGCATATAAAGAATTTTTTAGGAACAGGAGAAATTGCACTTGCCCATTTAAGCAAACCATCTTTATCAGCATGTCCACTTATAGCATTAAGAGATCTTATTTGAGCCTTTACATCAATCGTTTCACCAAAGAGCTTAACAGACTTTACGCCATCAACTAATATTCTTCCGAGCGTCCCAGCTGCTTGATATCCGACAAACAGCACAGTAGACTCTGGTCTCCACAAATTATGCTTTAAGTGATGCCTTATTCTACCTGCATTACACATTCCACTTGCAGAAATTATAACCTTAGGTGTTGTATCAAAATTTATTGCCTTTGAATCATCAGATGTTAAGCTTAACTTTAGGTCTTCAAATGTGATAGGGTTGATTCCACTTAGAATAAGTTCCCTCATCTGATCATCAAAATAATCTATTGATGTTTCTTTAAATATATTTGTAGCTTCAATTGCTAAAGGGCTGTCAACATACACTGGGAAATGCTCATGATTTTTTACAAGTTCTTTTTCTTTTATTTCTCGAATAAAATAAAGTAACTCTTGGGTTCTGCCAACAGCAAAAGATGGAATCACAACATTCCCGCCACGATCTAAAGTACTTTGTATTATACTTGTAAGGTCTGCAATATAGTCTGGTCTTTCACCATGGGATCTATCTCCATAGGTGGACTCCATAATAACATAATCAGCACTAGTAAAATAACTTGGATCTTTTAATATAGGTTGATTGGTGTTCCCTATATCACCACTAAAAAGAATACTTGTCTCTTTATTGTTTTCATTTATAAGTAGCTTAATGCTTGCAGATCCAAGTAAATGGCCAACATCTTTGTATATGGCTTTTACACCAGGTAATATCTCAATTTGGGAATCATAATCAACTGCATGAAATAGTTGTATAGTTCTTTGAGCATCATCTACAGTATATAATGGTTCTACTAATGCGCTCCCAGCTCTCAGTGCTTTTCGATTTTGCCACTGAGCTTCATTTTCCTGTATGAACGCCGAATCTTTCAGCATAATTTCACAAAGTTCACAAGTTGCTGATGTAGCATATATAGGGCCATTGAAGCCTTTTTTTACGAGCAGAGGGAGTTTTCCACTATGATCTATATGTGCATGAGTTAAAAGTACAGCGTCGATTAAATTGGCAGCAATTGGAAACTCGACGTTTTCAAAAACATCTTTTCCTTGCTCCAAACCACAATCAATAAGAATCTTTTTGTTATTTGTCTCAAGAAGATAGCAGCTACCAGTTACTTCTCTTGCTGCACCCAAAAATTGTAAATACATAATATCCCCCTTACACAACATTTTAATGATATAATTATAGCATTATATTGTCAAGAAAGTTTAAATTTTATATAATAGAAACAATATATAAAAAAGAGGAAAATATGATAAACGCAAAAGCACTAAATGTTCTGGAGTTTAATAAGATTAAGCAAGATCTTTCTGAATATGCAATAAGCGATCTAGCAAAAAAAATTTGCAATGAGCTTGTTCCATATAATAGTATTGAAAGAGTTATCAATGAGCAATTAGAAACAGAAGAAGCTTCTACGATAATTAACTATCTTGGATACAATCCAATAACTCATTTTGTTGATATAAGGCAATCTGTAAGCTTGGCCGAAAAAGGCGCTGTGCTTTCTCCAAAAAATTTATTGAGTATAGCTTTTTCTTTAAAATCAGCAAAGCAGGTATATAATGCTCTAATACACGGCGAAGACAACACTCCTAAGCTAAGCAGTATTGCTTCGAATATAACACTACTTCCTAATTTTGAAGAAAATATCACTACCAGTATATATGGTGAGGATGAAATTGCTGATAGTGCAAGTAGTAAGTTGGCAGATATAAGACGTAAAATAAGGCAAGCCAATTCAAAAGTAAAAGATAAACTGAACTCTATGATAAGAAGTTCAAGCTTCCAAAAATATTTACAGGAGAATATCATTACAATAAGGGCCGATAGATATGTGCTACCTGTAAAAGTAGAGTACAGAGCAAATGTACCAGGACTTGTTCATGATGAATCTGCAAGTGGATCTACTCTGTTTATAGAGCCTATGGCAATAGTGGAGATAAACAATGATATAAAGCAACTTCTAGGTGAAGAAAAAATAGAAATAAATAGGATTTTGCAAGCATTTTCTGAAGAAGTTGCATTACATGCAGAAGCCCTGAGACAAAATATTATATGTCTTGAACATTTAGATTTTTGCTTTGCAAAGGCCGAATATGGTAAAAGCATGCATGCCATAATGCCAAAGATAAATGACAGAGGATACATAAATATTGTAAGTGGACGGCATCCCCTACTTGATCCAGAAAAAGTTGTTCCCTTGAATTTATGGATAGGTGAAGATTTTGTTTCATTAGTAATTACAGGACCAAACACTGGTGGTAAAACTGTTACGCTAAAAACCGTAGGATTATTTACGCTAATGATGCAGGCTGGATTACAAATACCTGCAGAGTTAGGCACAGAGATGAGTGTGTTTGGAAATGTGTATGCTGATATTGGTGATGAACAAAGCATAGAGCAGTCTCTTTCAACATTTTCATCTCACATGAAAAATATTGTAGAAATACTTAACAATGTAAATATAAATGACTTGGTGCTTTTTGATGAGCTAGGCGCAGGAACAGATCCTACAGAGGGAGCAGCTCTTGCGCAGTCAATATTGAGCAATCTTTTATCAAAAAAAATCATCACTATTTCAACAACTCATTATAGTGAACTGAAGGCCTATGCGCTTTCAACACAAGGGATAGAAAATGCTAGTGTCGAGTTTAATGTGGAAACTTTAAGTCCGACATTTAGGTTGTCTATTGGAATACCTGGTAAAAGTAACGCTTTCGAGATTTCAAAAAAGTTGGGTTTACCAGATAAAATAATAAATGATGCTAAATCTCTTCTAAGTAGCAATAGCATTAAGTTTGAAGACTTGATTGCAAATGCTGAATATCATAGAAAAGTAGCTGAAAAAGAGCGTTTAATTGCTGAGCAAATAAGACAAGAGACTGTAAAACTTCGTGATGAAGCTGATAAGATAAAAAAACAAACTGAAGAAAATAAGATCAAAGCTATTAAAAAGTCAAAGGATGAAGCAAAACGAATACTTGAAAATGCTAGACGTGAGGCTCAAGGTATAGTAAAAGAATTGAAGGTAATGAAAAACACTCCTTCAAATCATAATGCAAACGCATTGCTTAAGAATTTGGATAAATCAATAGACGATTTGAGTGAAAAGATTCCTACATTGATTACAGGAAATAGCAATATTGATAATATTGAAATTGGCGATAGAGTTTTGATACTTGGACTAAATATTGAAGCTGATGTACTAGAAATGCCAGACAGTAAGGGCGATGTGCTGCTTCAAGCTGGAGCCATGAAAACAAAGGTAAACATTAGTTCATTAAACAAATTAAAAAAGAAAGAAGAACAAATTGTTAAATCTGCAGGTTTTGTAAAAGGTACTTCTTCATCTTTACCATTGGATGTAGATGTGCGTGGTATGGCTCTAGATGAGGCACTTATTGAAGTAGACTCCTATCTGTATAGTGCTATGATGAGAGGTTACAAGGAAGTAAATATTATTCATGGCAAAGGTACAGGTGTGCTAAAACAAGGTATATCAAATTACTTGAAAGCCTTAAAATATGTTAAGTCTTTTAGGCTTGGAAGATATGGAGAAGGCGAAGATGGAGTGACAATTGTCACTTTGAAATAGGAGAAATAATGGAAAACATAAAAATTTTGTTGCTGGATGATGATGTAAATATCAATAATTTAATAGCACTCTATCTTGAAAAGGAAGGATATAGTGTAGTACAAACTTATCGTGGAGATGAGGCCATTCAAGAATTTAAGAAGCAAAAACCAGATCTTCTGATTTTAGATGTAATGATACCCGTTATGGATGGATGGCAGGTATTGTCTGAAATCAGAAAAACAAGTAAAGTTCCAATAATTATGCTGACGGCAAAGGACGACACTTTTGACAAAGTAATGGGCCTTGATCTTGGCGCAGATGATTATATTACAAAGCCTTTTGATGCAAAGGAGCTTATTGCTCGCATAAAAGCACTTTTAAGACGCGCAAAAGGCATTTCAGAAAAAAACATAGTTAGCATCAACGGTTTATATATAAATATGGAAGAATATTCTGTAAAATATAGTGGAGAAAGTATTGAAATGCCTCCAAAGGAAATAGAGTTATTATACTATCTTGCAAGTCATGCAAACAAAGTTTTCACACGTGAGCAGCTTCTTTCTCAAGTTTGGGGATTTGACTTTTATGGTGATAGTAGAACTGTTGATGTGCATATAAAGCGTATAAGGGAAAAATTGCCAGATTCTGATAAGTTTGGCTGGAGAATAACAACAAAGCACAGGGTTGGATATAAGTTTGAGATTGACTCGGAGGAAGCTTAAATGTTCAATACCCTGTTTGTAAGACTAATGTCTGTGTTTTTAACTGTAATACTTATAATGCTGGCACTTGTATCGTTTATAAATTTTAT
Source organism: Eubacteriales bacterium (assembly GCA_034180455.1). Classification (GTDB taxonomy): domain Bacteria; phylum Bacillota; class Clostridia; order Christensenellales; family Aristaeellaceae; genus JAAZPT01. The sequence continues at coordinate 38,969 of JAXFOG010000006.1, read as the reverse complement.
AAATATTAGAGATACTATTATAAATAACAGACTAAACAACTTAACAGACGCTGCAAGGGATATTGCTTATCTTAGTGCTACATCTAACTATTATTCTAATATGTATGGAATCAATAATTATAACAATTATATTGATTTTCGTATCAAGCAAGTTCAAGATGCCTATAATGCTTATATAGTTATCGTTGATAGCTCTGGAAAAATAATTGACAACTTTAGCAGAATAATTGTAGATAATGTTGATTTCGCAAAAAAATTAGATAGTAATAAGGTATTAGAATCACTTAAAGTAATTCTTCAGGGCAATGAGATAAGAAGACAAGATCTAAGTGAAGGAAATGTAGTGTTTTCAGTAGGAGTTCCATATAGGGTAAATAATGATATAATGGGCGCAATATTTATACATACAGACGCTCAAACAATAAGAGCCGAATATAAACATCTAATATTACAAAATTTCTCTATTTTTCTTATTGTTGTATCTATCTTTGGAATTATATCTGCTTTATTTACAAAAAAGTTAATAGATCCACTTGAAGATATTGAATATGCTGTACATCAATTTTCTGAAGGCCACTATAATATTCGTGCAAAAGAAAGTGGAAGCATTGAGACCCGTCGTCTTGCAAAAGCTTTTAACTTTATGGGTGAAAACATTGAGTCTAGTGATAGAAGTCGAAAAGAGTTTGTAGCAAATGTATCTCATGAGCTAAGATCCCCCGTTACTAATATCAATGGATATATCAACGGCATGCTTGACAATACTATACCTAAGGAAAAGTTTCCAGAATATCTTACAATTGTGTCTAAGGAAAGCGAAAGACTAAAGAAGCTTATTGAAGACCTACTTGACCTAAGTAGGCTTGAAAGCGCTAGCGCATCATTAAAGTTAAGCGACTTTGATATAAACGAAGCCATAAGAATAATAGTAATAAATAGAATGGCTGAAATTGATAAAAGAGAAATATCACTTGAATTAAATTTTGAAAATGAAGAATGCTTTGTATTTGCTGATTATAATAAAATACTGCAGATACTAACAAATCTTCTTGACAACGCTTTAAAGTATGTAAGTGATCGCACTGGAATAATTGAATTTTATACAAAAGGCTATAATGGTAAAATTATTATCGGAATAAAAGATAACGGAAGTGGTATTTCTAAGGAAGATTTGCCTCATATATTTGATAGATTTTATAAAGCAGACAAATCTCGCAACGAAAAAAAAGGTACTGGTCTTGGATTAAGTATATGTAAGCAGATTTGTGAATTGCACAATGAAAAGATTTACGTAATACCAAATGAAAATGGTGCTAACATAGAGTTTACTTTAAAGGTTTCAGAGCAGAAATGGAGAGCGAAAAATGGAAAAAAATCTTAAATCTCTAAGAAATAACATTGATATTATAGACAATGAGATATTAGAGCTCTTCATTCGCCGGCTACATATAGTTGAAGATATATATGAGTATAAGAAATCAAAAGGCATGAACATATATGATCAAAAAAGAGAAGATGAAGTTCTTCAAAAAATTGATAAAAATATTAATGTTGACAAATATAAATCAGAACTAAGATCGTTGTTTAAATCAATTATGAGAATTTCCTCATCATATCAAGAAAAATTATCGGGAGCGAAAAAATGACTTCATTAAAAAAACATATATATCTAATTGGAATGCCTGGCTCAGGTAAGAGTAGTTTAGGCAGAAGAGTCGCTGCTTCTCTAAGGCTTCCATACGTTGATACTGATAATTTATTGGCACAGATATTTAAAAAAGATACAAAGACTATACTACAAGAATATGGAGAACCTGCTTTTCGAAATGCAGAGACAAACTTGCTTATAAGACTTTGCGCAGCTAATCCTTGTGTAATATCTACTGGTGGTGGCTTGCCCTTAAGAGATATAAATCAAAAAATAATGAAGGATAACGGTTTTGTAATATTGATTGATAGACCTCTAGATAGTATTAAGTCAAACATCAGGTTTGAAAAAAGACCATTGCTAATGGGAGATGGCATGAAAAAATTGGAAAAAATAAATGAAATAAGGATGCCTATATATAAATCCTGCGCTGATTATACTCTTAATAACTTAAGCAATATTTCTGAAGGAATAAATAGCTTGAGCAAAGTGATACTTTCTCAAATGTCATAAACTAATTATTAAAATTTACAATATTTTCATATATATCGTTATATACTCTGGTATAATATACTTGAGGTAATTATGATAGAGTTAAATAACATAAGTAAGAGATATAAAAACAATATTGCTCTAGATAATGTAAGTTTACAACTTGGCAAAAACAAAATTCTAGGAATATTAGGTCAAAATGGAGCTGGAAAAACTACATTGATGGATATTATTTGTGGCTGCAAGGCTCCTGACTCAGGAACTGTTTCCATAAATGGTTTTGAACTTAGTAAATCTCCAGAAGCATATAAAAATCAAATTTCATACATGCCTGAGCAGGTTCCACTGTATAAAGAAATGACAGTGCTTGAATACCTGCATTTTGTTGCTGATTTAAGAAAAATAATAAAAAAAGATATTGGGGCACATATAAACGAAATATTAAACTTGTGTGGTGTTTTTCATGTTAAAAACCGTCTTATTGGAAACCTTTCAAAAGGATACCGGCAAAGAGTTGGCATTGCTCAAGCCCTTATAGGCAATGCAAATGTGCTTGTTCTTGATGAACCTACAGTCGGACTTGACCCAAAGCAAGTTTCCGAGCTTTTAGACTTAATTAAGAATCTTGGAAAAGATCACACAATACTTATAAGCACTCACAGAATATATGAAATTGAATCAATATGTGACGAGTATATTATTCTCCATAAAGGCGTTATTAAGCATAGAGCAAATATAGTTGAACAAGATAAAACAAGATGCAAAATAGAGCTGTTGATTGATGTTAACGAGGTAGATATTCTTGATAAATTACAAGAGCTATCTTTTGTAAATACTATTAATAAAATTCACACTTTTAAGCTAACTAATATTGAACTTATTAAGGTCATAATTGAATGTGAAGGCGAGAGCTTCCCAGAAAAAGCCATAAATACTATTTTCGGGTGTAGTGGATATTGTATTTACGGAATACAAAGGGTTGGAGAAGATATAGAAAAAATCTTTTTAGATTTAACAAAGGAGCAATAATTGTTTGCCATATATAAAAAAGAATTAAAAATATATTTTAGTACTGCGATAGGATATGTGTTTTTAGGAATATATATGCTACTTGCAGGGCTATTATATGCACTGATAAATCTAGCAAGTTTATCTGGAGATATTCCAAGCTTTTTAGGGCAATTTAGTATCATACAATTATTTTTGATACCTATGCTTAGCATGGGATTTTTTGCAAAGGAATATAACGAGGGAACATCTAAGTTATTATTTTCTGCACCAATAAAATCTTCTGATATAGTATTAGGTAAGTTCCTAGCAGGACTTACAATGATAATACTATCTTGTACGTTTTCTTTAGTTTTTATAATAATTACTGCCATTTATGGTGAAGTTTATATCGCTGAAACATTGCTTGCTTATTGTGGATTTTTTTTGTTGAGTGTTTTTATATTATCAATAGATACATTTTTATCAAGTTTTGCAGTAAACCAGATAACAGCAATAATAATTTCATTTGCAATAAATCTTATGCTATGGCTTATTGACTTAATAAATATAGACACTACAACCATAGCAGGAAAAATACTTGCATTTATTAGTCCATATAAACGTGTAAGCAGCTTTATGCTAGGTCAGTTATCAATAGCAAATCTACTATATTTCTTATTGTTTTCATACATATTCTTATGGGCATGTGTATTGAATATAAATACTCATATCTATGGAGGTGTTATTGATGAAAATAAATAAGTACCTCAATAAATCTATACTAATGTTTATCATATTTTCAATATTGTCCATAGTTCTCGTTTGGGGTGTTGAATTGTATGAAAGAAACAACTCAATAAGCTTTGATTTTTCTTTTAACAAATATTTCAGCATAAGTGATAACTCTGCAAAGGCATTAGAAAAAATAAATAATCAAGTTGAAATCTATACAACAAATGCTAGCAATGATAAGCAACTAGAAAGTCTTTTAAATAACTATACAAAGTTAAATAAAAATATTAAATATAATATAATAAATTATGCTGAGCATCCTGAATTTACGAGCAAATTTGCAAATGACGGAAAAAATCAATTAAGAAACGATAGTATCGTAATCAATTCGCCATCTACTGGAAGATTTAAAATATTAAATCCTGAAGATATGATGTCTTATGGATATGATATAAATAATGGAAAATACACCATAGAAGGCCTTAAATACGAAAAAAACATTAGTGAATCTATCTTAAGTGTTAGCTCTGCAATTGAAAAGAAAGTGTTTTTTCTTAATGGGCACGGAGAAAAAGACGAAAATAGCCTATCGTATCTATTGGACTACTTAAAATCAAATGGATATACTGTTGAGTTTTTAAAAAAGCTTGACAGTCCACTTGAAAAAGGAGCTTTATTAGCAATAATCTCTCCTCAGAGTGACTTAAGCGATGAGGAGCTGAAATATATTAAAGATTTTGAAGAACAATCTGGAAGTATATTATTCGCACTAAATTATTCGGATAATATAAATAACTTAAAGAATTTTTCTTCTCTATTAAATACATATGGAATTAAAGTAAAAGATGGCGTTGTGCTTGCTGATTCTAAAGATAAGCAAAGTTACTATAAAGACGCGATAAACATAATTCCATATATGCAAGAGGGAACGATACTTAGCTCCCTTATAAGCACCAATAGAGATATTCTACTCATGACTGGCTCAAAGGCATTTGAACTAAATAGCTCTGATATTTATTCCCCTATTTCGCTTTTAAAAAGTGGCAAAACTGCAAAGTTGTATAAATCCTTAAATGATACTAAACAAGTTGATAATGGTGAATTTACTCTTTGCGCCTATTCAGAAAAAATAAATTCAAAATCAAATATTTCTAGACTTATAATAATCGGAAATGAAGATACTATAATTAGTCAATATTTGTCATCTATTACTTTTTCTGCAGATTTTACTCAAGCAATAATAAACGCTTTGCTACCAGAGCAGGCTATAAATATTGACGTTGCAGCAAAGCCGGCCTTTAGAAGACAGCTGTTACCTGTAAGTAAAGCTGTTGGCCTTACAATAATAATCACAATTCCCGTTATTATACTCTTATATTCAATTATAGTTATTAAAAAAAGAAAATCTCTTTAACTTAATAATTTCTTAATATATTTGACTCAATTGTAATAATATGTTATTTTAATAGAGATTTATGAGTAGAGATTAGGAGTCTATATGTTTATACGAAATAAACGATTTAATATATTATTTTTTTCTTTGATTGTCTTTTTTGTTGCTTTGTCTTTTTTTGTAAGCACATTTTCATATGCAAAAAGTGCAAGCGATTGGTTTGAAAGCTATGACATTACAGATACAGAAACTATGTGGAAAATGCTTATGAGACCCATCACTGTGCTTGATGGTCCAGAAAAAGCAAAAATATATCCACTAGATGCTCCAAATGGTAAAAGAGTGAAAAAAGATAAGCTTGGTGGATATATTTATGCTGCTCAAGCTGGTGTAAAAGTTTTAGGGAAAGATGAAGACGGTTTCACTCTAATAGAAGGTTATGATGATTACGATAGACTTCTACAAGGCTATGTAAAAACTTCTCTATTAAAAGAAGCATACCCTGATAAAGAAATGGGTCTAATAATAGATAAACTCACACAAAAAATATATATTTTTAAGGATGGCAAATATTTAAGTAGTCTTGATATTTCAACCGGACTTGTAAATAAAGATCAGCCTTATAATGAAACTGCTAGTGGAGAATATCTTATAAGTAGTTGGACAGGTGATTTCTTAAGCGGTACGAACATGTTATGCAGAAAAGCCATTAGATTTAATGGTGGTGATTTGCTACACATGGTCCCTGCTCTAGTGAGATCAGATGGAGGATATGACTACAGTCCATACGAACCAAAGCTTGGAAAAAAGGCAAGTCATGGTTGTGTCCGTATTCAGCGTATTGCAAATAGCGATGGATATAATATGGATTGGCTCTGGGATAACCTTAAAAAGAACACAAAAGTTATTGTTTGGGATGACGATGGCAGACAACGTCCATATCCAGATGATTATTTAAGAGTATACTATAATGAAAAAGGTGGAAAATTTTATCATTCAACTGCAACATGCAGTTCTGTTAAAAATAGATATTTACCACTTACTGGAATATACTATGGTCAATTAAGAGATGAGGAATTCAAAAAGCTTACTCCCTGCCCATATTGTCAACCTCCACAAAGAGAAGAAGCAATAGACGCTTTAAATAAAGAGGCATTAAGTGAGGAAGATTATGCAGAGCTTATGATAACTCGCAAAGCATTGCATGAGCATTTCAATCCAGACTCTGTGCCTGCTCAAATAGTTGAGGATGATGTAAAGCTTGAAGAACCTACCACTACAATTACACCTGAAAATACAGAAAAAGAAAAAAATCAACCAGCGACTCAATATTCTCAGACGCATGTTGATAATACTGAAGTTGAATTAAACATTGGAAATTAGTCGCATATTTTTATATGCGATTTTTTATGGTGAATATATGAAAAAAAAATTGTTTTGTTTTCTTGTTATAATGTCATTACTGCTTACAAACATATCTTATGCGCAGGAAGATATTATTAGATTAAGCTTGGCTAGGCTCTCTATTGAAGATCAAATAGATTTAAAACTAAATTGTGATTGTTATGCTACTGACGACAAAAGCTCAATTTTGCTTAAATCTGGCAGTAACATAAACTTACGCCTTATAAATAACAAAATATACATATACTCCGATAGTATTAACATCTGCCTAAATGCCCCCGTTAAACTTGAATGCGTTGATAAATCAAAAGGATTCCATATCAATGGATCTTCAAACATATATACAGGTGATCTTTATATATACATAAGTGATAACAAGTTATTTCCAGTCTTATATATCGAGCTTGAAGAATACTTAAAAGGAGTAGTTCCTTACGAAATGAGTGATTCATTTCCGATTGAAGCATTAAAAGCCCAAGCTATTGCAGCTCGTACCTATGCTCTAAAGCATTTAAAATTACAAAACAGTTTTGATCTTGTAGATACAACAAATGATCAAGTTTATAAGGGACAAAATTCAAAAAATACTAATGCAATATTGGCCATAGAATCTACTAAAGGTATATGTGGGTTTGATGGAAACTCACTCGCAACGTGCTACTATTCTGGAAGCAATGGTGGACAGACAGAGCTTCCACAAAACAGATGGAGTAAATCACTAAATATATATAAGATGGTAGATGACAGCTATGACTTTAATAATCCAAATAGTATGGTAAAACGGTTTGCTATAAAAAAAGACAATCCGAATCTAAAGAAATCAGCTCATAATTTAATAGCCAACTCTTTAATAGAATATGCAAAGCTTTATGGATTTGATACTGAGTATGACAATATACAAATAGACAGGATAAACTCTATTTCATTAAGTTCTCCTTTATATGCTGCGCCATCAAAAGTAATGAGTAAAATTAAAATAAATTTGAATTTTTCTGGGAAAAAAGAAGTTCCCCTTGTAGGAATACCAACAGCAAATCCAATTCCTAGTCCAACACCTTTTATATATACATTCATAAAATCCAATTTTACTCCAAAGCCATATAAGAATTTAAGTGAGTTCATTCCTTATCCTGAGCCAGTAAATATAGAAATAAATATCTTTAATGAAGCAAGGAATGCTTTTGGACTCTCACTTAATGGTGGGGGCAAAGAAATAATGAATGTAATTGAAACTGATGATGCCTTTATCATAGAATCACGAAGGTTTGGACATGGCGTTGGCATGAGCCAAAGGGGTGCAGAGCAAATGGCACGAGACGGAAAAAGCTATCATGAAATACTTTCATATTATTATCCAGGTATGACACTTGATAATTATAAAGATAGAAATATTCAAATATTTAAATCAACAGATAGTCCAGTTGATTTTAATCTGCAATATACCCCAGAGCCTTTAAAAAAGGAACCCTTACCTACACCTATTCCCTTGCTATGGAATGTACCAGATAATATTCAAACAGTAATAGTAAACAAAATAGAAGAAAATTCGTTTTTGAATTTAAGAAATGAGCCTAATCTTGATAGTTTGGTAGTACGTAGATTGTATTATGGCCAAAGACTCGTTGTGGCAGAAGATTTGGGAGAATGGTTACATGTTTTTATAAATAAAGACAATCCAAATGAAGCCTATGAAGGCTATGTGGTAAAAGAATTCGTAGAATTTGAATAAATATATAAATAATGTCAAAATCGCTGTAAAGCTTGACATATGACCACTTTTACAATAAAATTATTGTGTATAATCATTATATTTTAGTACAGTTTAGGCAAGAACATGCCGAAAGGAGGCAAGAATCCGTTAGGGTTCTGCTATATATGAAAAATAAATCTATATTATTAGTGTTGTTGATTGCCATATCGTTTATTATACTACCCTTTGCAATTGCAGAAGAGGTTGACCCGGTAAAGGCAAGTATACAGTATTCTCCCGCAAGCATAAGTGGGCCACAGGATATTGAAGTAAATATCACAATAACGAATGTAGGCACTGAAGATATGACAGAGCCTGTAACACTATACTCTCCTGACGGCAAGATAATTAAGGATTTTGGAGAGAATGGTCAGATACTTTTAGCGGTTGGAAGTAGCAAAACCTATACAGGTAAGTGGACTTTAACACAAAAGGATCTTACTAACGGAGAAATAAAATACTATATTAAATATAATATTTTAAATGATGATGGCTCTACAAAGAGTATTACTAAGCTTTTGCCTGCAAAATTTGAATATACTGAAGCTGAAGCTGAAAATGAATTATCAATTACAAGAGATATTAATCCTACTCTTGCAAAGAAAAATCAAGAAATAAATGTAACCTATACATTTGTAAATAACACAGACAAAGCAATACGCAATATTAAAGTTACAGAAGATAAGAGCCTAGCAAAAAAGGCTCAAACGCTCGGTTCTGTTGAACCTGGCGAAACAAAAAAAATAGTATTTTCTAAGGTAATGGGCAAAAAGAATTTAAAGAGCTCTGGAAAGGTTACTTATAAACAAGGAAATACTCTTAAAAAGAAAAACTTTGATGCCCAAACAATTACTTATGGCGAATCAAATCTTGTTGTAAAATTATCTGCAGATGACAAAGGCGTAATTGTTGGTGATGAGGTAAAGCTAACTCTTACAATAGAAAACAAAGGAAATGTTGACTATTATAATCTAAGTGTAACAGATCCAAAACTTGGTGAAGTATTCTCAGGCGAAACAAGTGCTGCTGGTTCAAAACTCAAGCTCGAAAAATCAGTTACTATGCAAGAAAATCAAGATTTTGAATTTTCTATCACTGCTTCCGATGCCACTGGAGAAAAATTTGAAGCAAAGAGTAATAAAATTACTGTTAAAACCATACTTGAATCACAACAACTTTCTTTAAGTGTGCAAACAGTTTCTGATAAAGAAGTTTTTTATGATGACGGTGGAAGAATAAAATTTACAATCAGCGTAAAAAACAATAGCTTGGGAGAAGCAAAAAATGTAGAAATATGGCAGAGAGATGTAAAAGTATATACATTCTCACAAATTGCTCCCGGACAAACAAAAACTGTTTCTAGGGACTTTACTCTATCTCAATCTGGCAAATATATGTTTGAAGCTAGAGCAAAGAATGCTATTGGAGAAGACATGGTTTTTAAAGGAAATGAGATATATGTAGAAGTTATTGCTCCTACTGCTCCTCCAGTTGTAATTACGCCTAGTCCTATTCCCCCACTTATTACAATGGCACCAAAAACATGGAATGATGCTCCAGATGCTTTTGAGAAAACAGGTAAAACATTTAATACACTTTCAATAATATTTGGTGCAGTATCAGGTATATTTGTCCTAATGTTATTAGTTTCATATATTAGAAGAATTGCAATAATTCAAAAAGCAAAATCTGCAAAAGCTAGCATTCCAGAAGTAACCTCCTATCGTGATTACTTTAGTGAATCTGATGACAATACTACAGAGCAGGATGAAGAAAACAACGCTAAAAGCGTTTTAAGTGAAAATGAAAGCATAGATAATCTACAAATAGACGATAGCACAGCACCATTTGCTGATTCTTCAATTCTTAATAAATCAGCAGATGAAGGTATAGATGTTGAAACAAAAAAGCAACATCGTCGTAGATCTCCTGGTGATGAAATATAATGTTTAATGGATTCTCTGAAGAAACTATACAGTTCTTCCTAGACATAAGGTTTAATAATAACCAGGAATATTTTAATCAAAATAAAGAAAGATATAAGCAGGCAAGAGATGAATTTTGCCTGCTTATAGATAGTTTATCTGAAAATATTTTAAATATTGATAACAAAATAGATATACGTCCTCATAAATGTTTAGCAAGGATAAGAAGAGATGCCAGATACTATAAAAATCAAGATCCTTACAGAGACCATATGTGGTTTTTATTTAAGCGTCCTAGCAAGGAAAGGCTTGGCTCTCCATTTTTCTGGTTTGAACTTTCCATTGAAAAAGCAACATGTGGAGCTGGATTATGGGGAGAATATAAACCATTTTATGATGTTTTAAGGGAAAATATTATAAAAGATCCTCTAACATTAGAAAAATTGCTTATGGATCTTCAGCGTGATGGATATACATATTATAGTTCAACATTGAAACGAATAAAGGTACCAGATTTTATACCATCTAGTTTAAAGGATATATATAAGTCAAAATCGCTTTATTTTTCAAAAGATTTAGACCCTTATTCCATTGTATTTAAAAAAGATCTTTTACCATATATGATTAATGAATATAATAACTTGGCGCAATATTATCACTATTGTAGACATATAGTAGATATAGTTAATAAGCAAAATAATCAATAATTTGAGGTTAACAATGCAAAATTTATTACACCTAAAAAGCGGCTCTGATATAAGAGGGAAAGCATTTGGCGAGAAAGCTGAAATAACTAAAGACTTAGCAGTACATGTTGGCTATGCATTTGTACAGTTTATTTCCAATAAATATACAATCGAAAAAGATAAAATTACCATTGCAATTGGTAGAGACAGCCGTATTACTGGCGAAGTGCTTGCTCATGGTATAGCAGATGGAATAACGGGTGCTGGTGCTAATGCAGTTTATTTTGGAATGTGTACTACTCCGGCGATGTATCAATGTTTATTGCAAGACAATAGTAATTATAATGCTTCAATAATGGTAACAGCTAGTCATCACCCATATGATAGAAACGGTTTTAAATTTTTTCTAAAAGAAGGCGGTCTAAATTCAAATGACATTGAAGATATTTTAAAATATTGTTCTCAGGATATTTATCTGTCTTCAAACAATAAAAATATTATAGAATATCCATATATAAAGGATTATAAAAATAGCATAAAAGATATGATACAAAAATCTATAGGTCATTCATTGCCACTTAAAGGATTGCATATAATTGTAGATGCTGGCAATGGAGCTGGTGGATTCTATGCTGACCTATTGAGTGAACTTGGTGCAAACATATCTGGCAGTCAATTTTTAAAACCAGACGGATATTTTCCAAATCATATACCAAACCCTGAAAACAAGGAAGCTATGGACTCTATAAGTTCTGCAGTAATAAATAATAATGCCGATTTGGGAATTATATTTGATGCCGATTGTGACAGAGCAGCAATTGTAGACTCAAATGGAAAAGAAATAAATAGAAATAGACTTATAGCAATGATATCTGCTATACTTCTTGAAAAAAATAAAAATATAAGTATTGTGACAGATAGTGTTACTTCCACTGGACTTGCAAAGTTTATTGAACAAAAAGGTGGCTATCATATAAGATTTAAAAGAGGATATAGAAATGTGATAGATGAAGCTATACGTCTAAATAGCATAGGTATCGATGCTCCAATCGCAATGGAAACCAGTGGGCACTGCGCACTAAGAGAAAATTCTTTTATTGATGACGGTATGTATTTAGTAACTAAGCTTATTATAAAAGCAATGGAATTGCAAAAAAAAGGTAAAAAGCTTGGAGACCTTATTGAAGATCTAGAGGAGCCTTTAGAAAGCGCTGAGATAAGATTAAACATTAATTCTGATGATTTTCGTAATGTCGGTAACAGTATAATAGAATCAGTAGAAAAACATTATAAAAAAATCAATGGATATTCAATAGCTAATGATAGCAGAGAAGGATTAAGAGTATATTATGATTATAAAGATACTCCAAGAAGTGTATGGTTTATGTTGCGAGTATCGGTACATGATCCTGTAATGCCTATTAACATTGAGAGCGATATAATAGGAGGCCTACAATTCATAAAAAGTGAATTGATGGATTATCTAAAATCATTTAAAGATCTTTCAATATAAAAAATCGCCTTATGGCGATTTTTTATATACTTTCTACCCCATCTCCCTGCTCTTTGGGACCACGAGATAAAATTTTCTTACATCGTTTTAAAAACAATGGCCTTTCTATCATAACAATTCTATTGCAATTATTACAACGAATTTTGATATCGGCTCCAACTCGAATTACAGTCCATTCATTTGAACCACATGGATGAGGCTTTTTCATTTCTACAACGTCTAATAGTCTAATATCATTGTCTATCATAGATTACCTCAAACATTTTTTAAAATTAACAACTAAGAAAGATTAAGTTTTATTTATCTTTTTTGTTAAATAATTTGGATTTTACTATTCCCTTGGGATCTTTTACTAACAAAATAATTATCCAAACTATTAATCCTAGAGCTACAACACTTAAGCCTAGATATAGATCGTTTAGCATATCAAGTGGTGCTGGAGTAAAGAACTCTGCGCCAATCTCGGAATATTCAAATATTGCATCAACCAACCACATTATCGAGGCACCCCAGTACATCCAGCAAAGTGGTGCTAAGTTAAATTCATTTTTATGTGCATCTTTATACCATTCTACCGTAGCAATTACAGCTGCAAATATCGTGATCAAAAGTGTCATACGTTTGCATCCTCCGCTACTGAATTTACTGGCAATGATGCTTTCTTTTCAATTATAGATGATACCATAAGCATAATTAGCCATACTAATGTAACCAAAACAGCCATCGACACACCAGCTGTTTTCATCTCTGCAAGCATACCAGCTGTCTCTCCTTCTTTCACAGCAGTCAAGAATGGAAAATATGGTGAGATCTCTCCATGCCATAGATGTTCAAAAGCAAGTAGTGCTGAACCACCCCACAATAATTTGTTTAGCCAAGAAAGTTTCTTTGAAAAAGGAACTTTCTTCTCAGAACCTTCTGACTTTATTGATGTGCTATTTGCTGCTTTCTTTTCATTTGTCTTGATAACTTTGTTAACTGAAGTTGTGATTATAGCTTCCACAACAGGTACAATAAAACAAGCCATATTTCTCCTCCTAAATAAAAATCATATGGATCAATTTATCCATAATCCCAATATATATACCATATTATAACCTCTTATTATGTTGTAGTCAACAAATATATTAGATAAGTCTTACTTTTGAATAACAGTAAATATAAATATTATTAAAAACAATAAAAAAGCTTGCGCAGTTTGCTAAATCAGCACACTAGCGCAAACCATTGTTAATTAATTTTAATATCACAGATATTTGACAGTTTCATCAAGAGGTTTTCTATTATAATGATTTGGAAGTGGCACTGCTTCTTTAGAAGCATAACCAAGATCCAAAATCATAACAATTTCCTCATTTTCAGGTAACTCTAAAGCTTCGGCCAGTTTATCCGGATCAAAATAATTTACCCAACAACTGTTTACGCCTTCAGCTGCTGCAGCAAGCATCAAATGAGTTGCAACAATGGTTGCATCCTCTGCGCCAGAATCTTTCTTGCCTCCAGGATAAACAAAAACATTATTTTTATCATAAGCAACAACAAGCAAAGATTGTGCATTATAACGACAAGGGGTTATCTTATCAATTTTCGCTAGCAAATCAGGTGTTTTTATTACATATATACGCTGTTCCTGCAAATTTTTTGCTGTGGGTGCTAGTCGCCCAGCATTTAATATTGCATTTAGTTTTTCTTCTTCAACTTGACGGTCAGAAAAACTCTTGCAAGAATACCTTTTTTTAATCAATTCTTCAAATTTCATATTTAACCCTCGATGCTTGGAAGTTGTGCCATAATTTATTGCTAGATAGTTATTAAAGGGCTGATTTTATTTCCTCTTTAACGAGTTTCATGTCAACAGTAGGCTCAAAACGCTTTACAACATTACCCTCACGATCAATCAAGAATTTTGTAAAATTCCAACCAATATGTGTCTTATCGCCAAATTCCTTATTATTATTCTCTGCAAATTTATTAAGAACAGCATTCTTAATTCCACCGCCAAATCCTTCAAAAGGCTTCTTGCTTGCCAAAAATACATATAGAGGATCTGCATTCTCGCCGTTAACATCAATTTTAGCAAATTGAGGGAACTCGGCACCATATTTCAATGTGCAAAATTCATGAATTTCTTCTGCGGTTCCAGGTGCTTGGTTTGCAAACTGATTGCAAGGAAAGTCTAAAATCTCCAATCCACTATCTTTATACTCTTTATAAATTTTCTCCAATGGCTCATAATGAGGAGTAAATCCACAACCTGTGGCTGTATTAACTATAAGTAATACTTTGCCTTTGTACTGTGATAGGCTTACGTCATTTCCATGCCTATCTTTTACTGTAAAATCATAAACTGTTTTCATCTTTGATAGTCCTCCAAATTTAATAATTTTTATTATTTCTTTAAAAAATCGTTGAGTAATTCTTTAAGCTGAATAATTTTATCGTGTGGAAAATCTACGCAATTCGCAATTTCCTTAGGAACAAACTTTAATTGCTTCTGTAAAGTTCTTCCAGCATCTGTTAGTGTAACAATAATGACACGATCATCTGTTGAGCCTCGTTGCCTAATAATGTAGCCCTTCTGCTCCATTTTCTTTAGCAATGGAGATAATGTACCATTGTCAAGTAGCAGCCTTTGACCGATTTCTGAAACAGATAGCCCATCTTTTTCCCATAATGTCATAAGGACAATATATTGGGTATAAGTAAGCCCACATTCTTTAAGCAATGGTGTGTATAGGCTAGTTATTTTCCTAGCAGCAGCATATAGTGGAAAGCATAGCTGATTAGAAAGCTTCATAGCTTTAATATAATCAAATTCCAAGGTGCCTCCTTAATATGTTTGATACAAATATATTTTATCAAATTTATTTTAAATTGTCAATATTTTTAAAATGATGGCGAATTATAAATATCTATTTATTGTTTATTAAATAAATTAATCTAAAAATGGAACTATTTTTAAAAGAAAAAGCTCATCGGATTTACGATGAGCTTAGTTTTAAACTAATTAATACCATTCCATAGGATATGTAAGATATTGAACTGGATCAAGCTGATCAGCAGTTACATAGCCTGCAGGAGCGTTTAATAATGTTGGAATACGGTTTACTACGGTTGCGCAAGTATGCTCAACTGTAGCTGGTTTTACAACATGATATTCTAGGTTTGGCTCGCCAGTGATCCACCAATCGCACATATCGCCATCGTCAGGTCTGTAAACTTTGCCTATGGTTTCTTCCTCAATTGTTATGCCCTGCATAGTTTCAATAGTAACAACTGCAGACATACCTGTAACATTGCCAGCTTTAATTGTTTTGCCTAATGTTTCGGAATATATATCCTCATCGGCAATCATAGGAACATGTTTTTGATCAATTGATTTAATTGTTAATCCTAGCTTATTGCAAATTGCTTCTGCAGCATTCCAAGCATAAGAAGGTTCAAAAACTGTAGGATGAGCAATTTTCTTTTCAAACTCTTCAGGAGTCAAATCGCAACCATGAGCATTGGCTAAAGCTAAACCATATTCGTCAACATTGTAGCTAAATGCGCCCTTAATTTTCTTAATTGAATGGCAACCTGCAGCAGCCATTGATACCATGTTTATCCAGAAAATATCCTGCATACCAGAGCCAGTAACTGTGCAACCAGTTTCTTTTGCAAGTGCATCAAGTGCATTAGCTTGCTTTGCAGAAGTAGTCCATGGATAAATTGCTTCCTCACATATTGTAATAACGTTTATTCCACGAGCTACGCACTTCTCTATGTGTTCATAAACATCATTAACAAAGCTAAAAAGTGTTACCACTGCAACATCTGCATCACATTCGTCAAGCACTTTATCGGCATCATTTGATATAGTTACTCCAGTTTTCAATCCAAGTTTCGCAAAATCACCAACATCCATACCTACAATTTCAGGATTTACGTCAATAGCTCCTACAATCTGAGCTCCCTTTTCGTGCAAATAGCGCAAAATATATTTGCTCATATTTCCACAGCCGTACTGTACCACTTTAATTTTATTCATAAGGAAACCTCCTTGTTATTTATTTAATTAAATTATAAACTCTCATCTTAGATGAGAGTCAATACTATTTATTCAAAACTTATTGGTATCTGAAGTCTTACAAACATGCTTCTAGAATCGCTATCAAACACATTAAATTCAGTAAGAACTTCACATAGATAATCACCAGATATCTTATAATTTCTTTGTTTGCATAAGGCTATGAGTTGTTTAGCATAATCAAGCTCATCATCAAAGCTATCTAGATAAGTACAAGCATACATTCCACTGTCAATTATGTGAGTATAAGGCAAATTATTATAGCTTGAATCTAGGAAGATAAAAACTTGATCGGGTATAAAATTGTCAGCTTCAAAGTTAGATTTTTTTATAGTAGTACCAACATTATAGGAATGAACACGCTTAAAGCCATATTCTAAGCAATGTTTTCTCATATTTATAAGAGTATTTTCATAGCTTTCAATTCCTAGTTCATAAAAATTTTCAGTACAAGGCATAGCAAAAATATACCTTCTATCTATATATTCTAATGAGACAGTACCAGTAACTGGAGACTTACGATAGCGCTCTATACTTGAAATAGCACGCTCAACTGCTTCATGTTGGGATTTAAGGTCTCGTATATTTTGATGAATCTGCTCATTCTTTTGTGCAAGAATTTGCTCAACCAAAGCTATATCTTCTTTCTTTAGTATACTTGAAATTTCAGCAAGACTCATACCAAGTTCCTTCATATATGCAATCATATCTAGTCTTGAGTTTTGTCGTATATCATAATATCTATATCCACTTTGAGTGTCTACAAATCTAGGCTTAAGCAAGTCCATCTTATCATATAATCTTAATGTCGCGATGCTTATACCATTCATATCTGCCATTTTTCCAATTGAGATTAGTTCTGAATTCATATTTCCCTCCAAAACTCTATATTAACAATAGAGTATTTTAATTTAAATTTATTGTCAAGCTTAAATATTAGTTATAATTTCTTAATTCTATTTACAATGTATGGTTTTGGTTATAAAAGTTTTGAACGTCATTATATACTTAATAAAAATTAGTTTTATTATTTAGAATGATTCCAAACAACTTATAATTAATATTCAACTGTTGTATAAGATATAAATTTACAAAAATAGATTGTCTACAATATTTTCGTCTTGCTTTATGTAATAAATTTTGTTAACATTAGAATAAATTATCCAAGATAATTAGTCGATTTTTAATGTTTTTAAACTTATCAATCTATATGTATTGTTTGTTGAAAATTTTTGAGGTATCTGAAGGGGGATATAAATGTATATGATTGGAAATAACAAATCATTTCGTTCTAGTTTGTTTATAAATGCTTTAAAATGGACTGCCTTAGTGTTGATATTGATCACTATGGTATCGGTAAGAACAACAGCATTTGCTGCATATGATGACATAAATATAAATAGTAAAGATGACTTGATCAATCTTCTTACTAATAATGCCAAATTAATATCTACTAAGACAAATGGATTGGTTAAAAGAGGTCCTAGATATGATGAGGGTGATACATGGACTCAAATTGTAGAAAACAAAACTATATACCTCAACACTGATATCACAATTTCTTCAGATGAAATAAACGCTTCAATACCTCAGAATCTTGGCAATCCAATATGTGATAATTCCCTTTCACTTTTAAAAAGCAGTTTTATAGGTAATGGTCACACTATTACTATTAACCAAGGTACAAGACCTATTTATCCTCTATTTGGTGAGATAAACAACCCCAGAGTAACAAACGAAAGTTGGAGAGAAGAGCATATAAAAGACCTCAATATAGTATATAACGGCGATGTAGTTGGGTCTGCTTTTGCTAGGAATATAAGTGGTGGAAGCCGTACAAATAAACAAGTTGATATAAAGATAAACAATGTAAATGTTAATGTAAATGGAAATATACTACCTCAACCATTTCTTTTCTTTATGTATAATCCAAATATGAGAACTGATGATATAGCAAAATCCCAGCCAAGCTCACAATATTTAATAGATAGCAAAAATCACGCAACTGGATTATCTTGTAGATTTACAGGAGCAGAGATAGATGGGTTTAATCTAAATGTTACTGGCAATATCGGTTCAGAAGATATAATAAAGCATGAATATGCTAAAAGTGATGTAGTTTTCTCAAGAGCATCTGCTTTGTTTTTAGAGCGTCATGATCTAACTACAAATAATTATTATTACAATATCAAAAATATAAACATTAATATTGGAGGAAGTGTTCTAGCCCATTCACATAGTCATTATGCCCATGCTCTAGGATTAGGATATAATATTGGTCATGTTAAAGTATCAAATTATAATTTAAAAGTTGATAAAGATATAAAAGCTTATGCAGATGGTGAGTCGGTTGTCACTATAGCTTCATATCTTCACGACGGAAATACAGCTTCTGGCATAGCTAAAGATTTGGTTCATGTAAAGAATACCACAATAGATGTTGGTGGAAGTATATTAGCTCTAAGCGATTCTACATATGGCATGCATAACCTTGCTTTTGGTATTGGTCAATATTGCTATCAAACTGCTTTTTCATCATCTCAGGCTCCAGAAGAGGATCCTCTAACTATTGACAATGTAACAATAAATGTTGCCAAAGATGTGAGGGCAGAAACTAATAAAAAGGCTCGCGAAACAAGATCTGGTGTAAGATTTTATGTAGCAGCTATTGGAGGCTTTGCAAATAATATGCAGGGTGGTCTCGATAACAATGAACACTTTACTGGTAATACGATAGCTATTAAAGGCGATATTGTTGCAAAGGGTAAACAAGATGCTGGATTTGGATATTGCGATTCATTCTTATGGGGTTATTTTGAAGGAAGTAACAATAATTTTTCAGCAAAAAATATTATTGCAGAAGAGCCAAATAACATTGCATTTGCGGCGCCTTTAAAACATTTTTTTAGAGGCGAAGGTAATAGCGTAAGTGTTGATAACATTTCAATAAATAGTGCCATAGATGTGGCTGCTGGGTTTGCCAATAAAGTGACAGTATATGACGGCAGTAAGAACAAAATAAATGTAAAATCACTCAGATCTGAGAATCCATATAAAGTTGGAGGTTTTGCAGGTGAAATAGGCACACATCACAATCACGATGAAGCAAATAATACCAAAAAGCCTTACGAATATTTGGCACCCGATGTAAAAAATGTAAATTTGCAGCTTGAAAAATTTGAACTAGGTACTGCAAAAAATGATCAAATATATGTAGGTGGATTTGTAGGAGTAAACGAAGGTCCGATTTCAAACTCCAGTGTTTGTTTGCCAAATATATCTATTAAGGTATCTGATAATAATGAAAGTTCATGTATTGCTGGATTTGCAGGATATGATAAGGGATCAAAAATAGAAAACTCATCTGCGTTTATAAATGATGGGATAAATGTTAGTGGTGGAAAAGCGTTTGTTGGCGGCTTTGTAGGCTTTGGAGGAAATATAAATCACTATAACAATTCTGCACAAATTGGTGAAAATATCAGCGTGCAAAACATTGCTGGTGCATCTTTGGCTGGTGGTTATGGTGGAAGCACAAAAGGTGGCAATATTCAAAAATCTACTGCCCTTACCTTTGGAAATATTAGTGTTGAACATAATCCATCATCACAAAGCCCTAGTATAAATGCAGGATTTTTGGCTAAATCAAATGGCACAAATATAAAAGAATCTTCTTCGTTTGTTGGTGGGAAAATAGCAGCTGGAGCTAACGAAGACGATTCTATAAGCGCTAGATTATCATCGCCCAGTGTAGGCATTATGCAAAATAATGCATTTGAGCATTTTACAGTTCTATCTCATGATAAAGATATTTGGAAAAATTATTTTGCATTTAGTAATAATACTACTATTAATAATCTATATTATGTATATGTTTCATTGATAAACAGAACTGCCTACAATGTAAGTGTAAATGGAGCCGGTAACGGAACATTAGATAGTAAAATAGGTCAAGTTCAGATAGCATTGCGTGATTTCCAGAATAAATACTGGGAAGAAAGCGCAAGCAAAGATAAAGTGAATCTTCCATATACTAATTTTGATTATCTAAAAAATCCAGAGGGTATTAACTTTGAGCATATCTCAAAAGATGCGAATGTACTATCTGCTGATGCATCTAAAGCTACACTTGAAAAATACTGTGCACGTCATGCAGCGCTGCTTGCTGATAATAACAAGGTTACCTATGATATACTCGGTATAAAAGGAAATATTATAAAAGTAACATTTGACCTTAACTATGTTAAAGAAAATGGCGATCCTGCAGGTATTTACACAACTGTAGATATTGATAATGGAAATACAGTAACAAAGCAAAAATTTCCTGAAAATCCAGTTAGAGAAGGCTTTACATTTATGGGTTGGAAGACTGATGATGACAATAACTTTAATGCAGACACAATTGTTAATAACGATATAACAGTATACGCCCAATGGGAGCCAAGCAAATCTAATGCATCTAATAAACAACAATTAAATGTGCCACAAACCGGTGATAACTCAAGTCCTATTATATATATTTCAATAATGTTGCTAAGCCTTTGTGTATTATTAGTAATAATAAAAAAAGGATCTGTAAAAACTAAATAATTAAAAATAGCAATGATAACATTGCTATTTTTAAACTAGTTTATAGCTTTTATAGTAAATTTTTATATTATTTAATATATATTTTATAAAGCAAATTAATAAAAATTATATACAGCAGGCTGTGCAGTATATCCTTTTTCAGTTGAAATTGATGTGGTGGAGCATAGCGGAATCGAACCGCTGGCCTCGACAATGCGAATGTCGCGCACTACCAACTGTGCCAATGCCCCGAAACAATGTATATTATATCATTCATATTTGTGCATTGCAAAATAAAATACCAATTCATAAATTATAAAAAAATCAATATTCATCATTGCTAAAAATAGTATTAAATAAAGCAATAGCTAAAAATCTTTAATTTATTTGAATAAAAATGCTTGAATAGCATTTAGATATATCTATGGTAATAAATATCTAAACAATTATTAATTCTTTCTAGAATTGTTATATTCCTAAAAACTGAGTAAATCTAATTTTTATAATTTATTGCATAAATTCTTTGAGTTTATATGCATATTCTTTAGGATGTTCATGCAGAAATTGGCCATGCCCAATACCTTGAAAAACTTCTGTTTTCATTTGTGGTAAGTATTCTTTGAGATTTTTTTCGCTTTGCGTAGGAATAGGCTCCTCGCTTCCACGTATGAACAATACTGGATTTGTATATTTTCTTAGGCTTTCAGGTATTTTATAGTGATATATATATTTGCAAACATTCTGAATTGTTTTTTTAGTAATCTTAGGATAAATCATTTCCACAATACTATTGTTATTTTTACCCATAATCTTTTCTAATATAAACTTAGGTATTGGCTTTTTGTTAATTATTCTGCTTGAGCCAATAATAAAAGCAAATGTAAATGGTAATGCCATTAATCCCATCTCTAATGTTATTGCTGCATCAAGAAATAGTTTTTCTACGGAAATATTTCCTCTAGCAATCAATTCTACTGCAATTGTGCCTCCCATGGAGAAACCGCAAAGTCCATAAACAATGCCATTCATTTCATTTATTATATAATTTTCAATCTTATCAATGCTTTCTGTCATAGATGTTACTTCATTTGGTTTGTTTGCACAATGTCCATCCATCTCACAAAAAATCACATAATAATTTTCTAAGGAAGGCAAAAGTGATTTAAAGCAAAGGTCTGCAGTAGATGCAAGTCCATGTATAAATAGTAATGACTTGTTATTCTTGTTTCCATATGCTAAAAAGTTCATTATTGTTCCCCTTCTTTAGATATATTACAATGTGATTCATTTATTTGTCATGATATATAAGATTGCATGATTTTTAAAATAAAGTTAGTATATAACCATCAACGACAGCAACCATAAAATATAAAATAACTGCTCTTAAAAAAGCTTCGATATGCTTTTTTGGATTTTTATATAGCTCTTGTTGTGGTATTTTTGAGAGCCTTATTCTCTTTGAATTTCTCCACCACAACAAGTCAATAACAATAAGATCAAATATATTTAATGTTTGTCCTAAAATAAGTAATGATATAAAATTATGAATAAAGTTTTTTTCTCTTACAGAAATTCCTAAAATAAGAAATAATATTATAAACAATATAAAATTCCCTATCCAAACATCTTTTTTGTTCTTTTCTCTATATTTCCCTTGATATTCTTTGATTTCTTTTATTCTATCTTTAACTTCATCAGGATAGGATGAATAGCTTTTTAAGTTTTTTTCATCTGTGCCAGTGCCTAAAATACATAGCACAAAAAATAATAAACATAGAACTATCGCTTCAGTTATAAGCATATTATCAACACACTTTCTATAAAAACTTATTTAAGTTTGCAATAATTTCTCTATTCCATTGTATTACTATATTTCTTACCTAATTCATTCTAAACAATTTTTCGTTTATATTATTTTAACAATTCAATAATTTCATCTTGTGCCTCTCTACCCTCTCTAAAGAATCTCAACAATGGGTAACAATGGCACATTCCCTTTCCGACAATAATTTCGTATGGAGCTTTGTATTTTTCCATGGCTTTTTTAAATTCTTCTGCAAAGGCATACAGGCATTCATTTTCTCCATAATAAAAGTAAGTTATTGGAAAATCAGTAAAATCTCCTACCGTTCCATCCAACATATATTCTGGTATGTCTTCATCTCCTTTTGCGATTTCTCTTGCAGTTTTAAAATATGTAGGTTCAATGATTATGTCTTTATCGTTAAGTTTATTTAATTTTTCCCATATTCCTTTATTTTCATCAAGATTTGCATCAGGAATCCCTCCCGGAGAAACCGATATAATTTTACCGGGCATTTTAAGAGGTCTACCTAAAGCATTGTTATGTAAAAAAATCCCAATGGATAGACAAGCACCAGATGAAAATCCCAATATAGCTATATTTTCTTCTTTATATATTTTGGTCATCAACCTATATGTTTCAAAGCAAACTTCATATGTCTTTATCACCTTTACATCTTCAGAGCAAAGGGGGTAAAATAAAAACCATACATCTTTATTAGTTTTTTCCATTATTCTTTCTGCCAAAGCGAAATCTAATTTATCGGGTTGTGTAATCATTCCTCCACCAAAGAGATACAGGACTGCTCCATTGGCAGTCATTTGATTTTTTTGATAAGAAAGTAACTTGTATCCCATAACATCTCTGTCAAAAAGATAATAGTTTTTTCTTGAAGCCCTATTCATTGCTTTATCTAAATCAAATACTACTTTTGCATTTTCTCGTCTTGCATACTCAAGCATTTCTTCTTTGGACTTTAAAAACATTTTCTTGACGCCAAGCAGTCTTACTATTCCTGCTGCAATTTTATAAGTTAAACTCATTTTATTTCACTCCCTTAAATAATCCGTTAACCAAGATTTCTCAAATTCACTTCATGCATTAATCTTATAACCAAGTGTCATTCTCTATCGCCCATAATAAAATAATCACAATATTCTGCTCCATTTGCTATCGTATCTTTTCTATAAAGTACCCCATGCTGAAGTTTTATCATAACATCATCAAGTTCACAGAATAGTGGCATGAGTTCAGATACACCAAGCTTTTTTGTGTATGAACAAATCGGACAACGAGTAATACGATAATAACAAGATCCTTCATAAGGTCGACCAACAAAATCAACTTTAAAAGAAGTTGGATACTTTTTTTCTTTCTCAGGAGTGTACCATTTTACATACTTTACAATATTCTTTTTATTGCTCTCTTTTCCTCGCTTTGTATTAAGGTTTGTTCTTGCAAAAAACCATTTGACGTAATAAAGGGATCTGCGCATCATTTCTTGTATTGTTTCTGGTGGTATTTTTTTTTCGCTAGCCAGGTATGGTGAAACAAACACTAGAGCGAATAGTTCATTATAACCCATTGGATTATCTTCACCAATGTCGTCTGCTTTTTCTACTATCTCACGATAGATTTTTTTGCTCTTTTTAATAATATCTAGAGCATATTCTTTTTCATATTTTTCCAGAAGTACATTTTTCATAGGTTGTTTGAATAGCCAAAAATAAAAACCATGATATTTCATAAATCCTCCAGATTTTATATGCTTTATTTTTTTCCAACAAGTAGTGTTAATCCCGAAAGTCCTAGGAGCATTGCTTCTTTGTGGCTCATAAATTTTCCAGTAGTAGTATCTAATAGTTTAACATCACTGTATCCTTCTGCTTTAAGAGTTTCAACAAATTTATACATATCACCATAGCTTGGTTTCTTCATTAAATCGTGAATAGCAAAAATTCCACCTTTTTTTAACACACGTAAGGTTTCACGTAAAAGTTTTTGTTTATTATATCCCACAATATTATGATAAACATAGTTGCTTGTTACGGCATCAAAGCTTTCGTCCTCAAACGGTAGCTTTATAGCATTGCCATTTTCAAAACGAACATTTGATATTCCTTCTGCTTTAGCATTATCCGTACATAGTTCTTTTGAAAACACTGCTTTGTAGGCGCCACTCCATATATCACAACCTACCATACTTGCTTTTGGATTTTTTTTTGCGCAAGCAATACAAAGTGCGCCACTTCCACATCCAACATCCAATCCTTCTCCGCCATCAGGTATTTTTACATAATCAGCAATTCCTTCGATTATTATTTTAGCAAGTTTTCTTTTACCTTTATAATCAAATGCTCTATATAGTACAGTCGACCATATAGTAAAGAATGTTAATATGATAGTTAAAACTCCAAGAATGATTGAGCATATAAGTCGTAAAGTTCCATTTTGAATCAAATTGCTAAAACCTAATGTTATAAATAAAATAAGCATTACGACTGTCCCAAAGTATAACTTCTTCAGCATACTTTCTGGCATCCAGTTTTTGTAATCTGGTTTTACTGTTTTTGTAAATGGATTGTATTCGCCATTGCTATGAAATGGTGTTGTTTTGCCAAATTCAGCGCTTTCGTCAATATGAGCAAAGATTTTTTCTGAATAATCGTGAATTCCACTATGCCCAGTACAAATATACAGTAGCTTACGATTTTCTAAAAGTTTCTTTAGTTTAAGCAAAGATTCCTTGTTTCTTTTTGGATTTTGTGTAAAAAAATCAAAAAAAGCATAGCCTCCATTTTCATTGATAGCAATACAGTCACCAGATATAAGAATTTTGTCATCTACAACATAAACAGTATGGCCTACTGTATGACCTGGTACAGATATAGCCTCCACTTTAATTCCATCAACTTCAAATATCTGATTTTTCTTGATAGGAGTCCATCCATCAGCAATATTTACGCAGTTATAAAACATACCTTTCCGACGAATTTCATGCTTCATATATTTATTTTCATCTACACCCATATAGACTTGTGCATTAGGAAAAATGTTATTCCCATATTTATCAATTCCTCCTGCATGATCAGTATCTAAATGTGTTAGAAATAAATGATTAACTTCTTCTGGAATAACATCAATTTTCTTAAATTCTTCATTGATATTATCAAAGTTTATATGACCACTATCAAAAGCAATTGTTTTACCATTTTTTGTATAAAACCATAGATTAACATCGTACTCTCGTATACAACTTATTCCCTCATTTAACTTACCTGTTCCTTCTGGCTTGCAATAATATTTACCACGCATAATAAGTGGTTTTACTTTATCATCAAAAAAGTACAATAGTCTCATAAGCCTTCCTCTCACATTAAATTAATTTATATACTAACTACTTTTATTTATATAATTTATAGTTTCAAAAAAATATTATTAAATTGATAACCAAATTATCATGTATCTGGTTAGTTTCTTCTAACATTATATTCCTTTTTGTTTTAAGTTTCAAGAAGATATATTAAAATCAAAAATAAAATCGAATGCATTATAAATTACGCTGTAAAGCATTGAATATAAGAAATAAATAAATTAAAAAGGATTCTCTTTTACTAAAGAATTCTTTAGTGAGATCAAAATATTAAGTTGTTTTATAAAATTTATTTCTTCAATATAAGTATTCCAGCACATTCTGAAATTTTTTTAAATTTTATTTCAAGAAAATATAATTTCATCTCATCTGCCACAAAGTAGAATCCGTCTTTATCCCATGCATTGCCGACTTGTTTCATACATTTATCATGTTCAGAACGTGCCTCAAAAGCTACATTGCCAATATATATAGCTCTGCCTTCATATATTTGTGTTAGCAAAGTTTTAAAAATATAACTTTTTCAGAATCAGTTAAATGATGAAGCGAATAGGTAGCGATTATTGCATCATATTTATTTTCTAGCAATGGCTCTACCAACCCATTAGAAATATCCCCGTTGCAAATTTTAGCTTTTGGCATTTTTTTGAGCTGGTTCTATCATCTTTTCAGAAAAATCTTGTCCATATATTGTACATCCATGCTCATATAGCTTAGATAATAAAGTTCCTGTATCAAATCCAATGTTTAGGATATTTTTGTATGATGAATCTAATATGCGATTATATATTTCGTTTAGTATTGTTTTATATCCTGAAAAAGGATAGGATTCACTATTGTCAGAAATATCAATGCTTTTATCGTAATCATCAGCCCACAAATCAAATCCTTTATTACTTAATATTTTGCCTCCAAATTATTATTTTTTATCGACATCGAGTTTGGACAAAAGTGCTACCGTTTCGACCTCCAACGATTCGTCTGTATGAATGAAACTCAAGATGTCTGTTTTTAGGAATCTTGTCAAGTATACTTTTTAACGATAGGACAAGGCTATCGTTAAAAGGTTTGAGCTGTAATGATAACTATTTTCTAACGTTTTATTATAAACGAAATTTTAATATTTGCAATCCACTGATTATGTTGATTTTTGTATATCTGCTCGATGACTTTTACCTTTTGCCCATTGACATAAAGGTAATACTCTTTTGCCATAAAGTTTCCTCCATTTCTTACATCTAACTAATATTCATATATCAAACCTTTCTAATAGTTTATTTTCACTTTTGGATAATAAGATACTTAACAATTTATCGCTTCTTCTTTTCCAATTTTTCTAAGTCTGTTAAGCATTAAAAACAAGCCAACCAAAATCATACTAAAATCTACAATAGGTTCAGCCCACCAAACTGCTAATCCGTCAAATACCTTTGGCAAAAACAATATAGCCGGAATAAATAGAATAAGTTGTCTAAGCATTACAATCATGCTCGCTTTTTTTCCATCTCCAATAGATTGGAAAAATGTAAGAGTCATAATCATAATTCCATATAAGATGAAAGTAGAATAGAACAATTTAAAGTTCATAACTCCAGCTTTAATTATTTCGCTTCTCACATTAAACAATGACAATAATTTTTCAGAGAAAAACATGGATGGTATCCAAGAAATAGCAGCAAGAATTGTTGCTCCATACATAAAAATCTTCATAGTATCTTTTACTCTTTGATATTGTTTTGCCCCAAAGTTAGCTCCTATAACGGGTTGTAAGCCTTGACTCATTCCCCGCAATGGAATAAATGAGAACATATAAAGTCTCATTGTTGCTGACATTAGAATTCCCCAATTATCTCCACCATAAGCGAAAGCCTGTTTAAACAGAAATGTTTGTTGTACTGCAAATAAAATTTGCATTATCATAGCCGAACTTCCTATGCTAAACATTTCACTGTAAATTGCCTTGCTCTTTTGAATTTTATGGATACCAACAAAAGCACTTTTTTTTGAAAAATAGTGAAATGTTAATATCGACTGTACAATTTGAGATATTACAGTTGCAATAGCTGCCCCCTCAATCGCATACTCTCCCATCAACTTCATAAAAACAGGATCTAAAATAATATTTAATAAAGCACCTACTCCCATAATCATCATAGATTGCTTCAATGCACCTTCGCCACGCATTGTCATATTACCTGCTTGAGCAAAATTCACAAATATTGAACCAAAGAAAACTACTCTTAAATATCTAACTCCCAGTTCTTTAATATTCCCTTTCGCTCCTACCAAGTCAAGAAAATTAGGTGCAAATACTAAGCCTAATACGGTGATTACTATAGAGAATAAAATTACCCAATAACAAAAATTTCCAAATATTTTATCCGTTGTTTCTTTATCTCCCTTTCCAATAGCCCTTGATAATATTGACGCACTACCAACTCCAATAAGTGCTGATATACCACCATTTATTATTGTTAAAGACATTGATATACTAATGGCAGACATAGCATAATCCCCTATAATCCACCCAGCAAATATTCCATCCATAAATGGATAAAGTCCTATAACAACCATTCCTATAATTCCCGGAATAGCTAATTGAAACAACAAGTCTTTAGGACTTTTTGTTAAAAGTTGTGTTTTCATATCTTGTTTTCCCATATAACTTCCTCCAATTGTTTTTAATATTTTTTAACTTATGATAGCTGCCACTTGGTTGCTACTTGTCTTGCTTCAACAAAATTTTTGTAAATACCATCTGTTTGAATTAGTTCTTCGTGTGTTCCTTTTTGCATTATCTTTCCATTAGCCAATACAAGAATTTGATTTGCATTTTTTATAGTTTTTAGCCTATGTGCAATCATAATTACCGTTTTATTTCTCGTAAGTTCCTCCATTGCAAGCTGTAATTTATCCTCATTTTCAGGATCAACATTTGCTGTGGCTTCATCAAAAATAATAATTGGTGCATTTTTTATTATCGCTCTTGCTATGGATATTCTTTGTCTTTCACCACCAGATAAACTCGCACCACCTTCTCCTATAACAGTTTGGTATTGTTCAGGAAGGCTCATAATAAAATCATGACAACAAGCCTTCTTAGCAGCTTCAACTACTTCTTCATGTGTGGCATAGGGCTTAGCAAATTTTATATTATTTTCTATTGTATCTTGAAACAAATACACATTTTGAAAAACCATACTAATTTGCCTCATCAATGACTCTAATGAGTATTCCTTTACATCATGACCACCTATACTGATCATTCCTTTATCTACATCCCAGAATCTCGCAATTAAGTTGCAAAATGTAGTTTTCCCAGCTCCTGATGGTCCGACTATTGCAGTCATTTGTTTTTGTGGTATGGCAATAGATATATCATCAAGAATTTTCTTACCTGAATATGCAAATTCTACATTTTCAAAAGAAATATTAAAGTTAGTAGGTTTTATATCTTTTCCCTCAATATCCATCTGTGGAAATTCTGCTAATTTCTTGGTTTGTTCAATAGATCCACTGACAACCCTAAGAGCAGTTGTTGCACTTCCTGCCAATTTAATTTGCGAAAAAGCAAGAAATGAAATTATAATTGTCATAACTGTGTTTAGGAATGAAAGTTCTCCTCTTTGGTAGAAGAAAATACCTGCACCTATGATTAAAATGCTGAACGAATCTAAAAGAATATTTTGAACAATCGTGTAAGGTGTGAACAGCTTTTCACAATCAAGATTTGTTTTTCTGGTATTTTCAATAGCACCTCTAACTTTCTCATCACCTTTACCGGTTAAATTAAAGGATTTTATAACAGACATTCCTCCAATCTGTTCTAAAATAGCATCAACTAATTTTGCTGAAGCCATTTGTCGTTTAGGTAGAACCTCTCTTGACTTCTTTTCCATTTTTGACAAAATAGCCAAATATAATAGACTTCCGACAGTTACAATAACACCTATTCTCCATTCAAATATTAAAATCATCAGAGTAAAGATTATAGTATTTATAAATCCCGATAAGGTATTTACCATAACCATTGCAGCAGTATTTTCTACATCTTCTAAAACAGTTGTAGAGATACCAACGACTTCTCCCACATTGTTTTCATTAAAAAATCCCATAGGAATTTTTTTGAGCATTTCCCCTATTGAAATTCTTTTATTTGCAACCATGAAATAACTGGCATGGCATTGTTGTAACTGTGAATAATAATTTGCAATACTTCTGCCTACTATGCTTACAACAAGAAGTATCAAAGCAATCCACGCAGGTGTCATACTCATATCTTTTTCAGAAACAGCTTTAACTATAAAATAAATTGCACTGATTTGAAGCATATGAAAAATTGCAAACAAGAAACTTACCCATATAGAATGGTATATATTTTTCTTCTCATCACCTGAGAAATCTAAAATTTTTTTTAAAGCACTTAGCATTTTATTTCACCATCCTTTACTCCAATATGAGCATTCCACATTTTTTTATATAGCTCACAATCTTCCATTAACTCGTTATGTTTACCATGTGAAATAAGCTCTCCATTCTCAACAAAAAAGATTTGTTGAACATCTGTTATTGTTGATAACCTGTGTGCAATAACGATAACAGTTTTATTTTGTATCAATTTTGATAGAGCTTCTTTGATAATCACCTCATTCTCCGGATCAATATATGAAGTTGCTTCATCCAATATCACTATCGGGGAATTTTTAAGCATTGCTCTTGCTATTGAGATTCTTTGTCTTTCTCCTCCGGAAATATGGCTGCCACTGCTTCCGACAACTGTGTCATAGCCTTTTTCCATATTCATAATAAAATCATGGCAGCCTGACTTCTTTGCAATATTTTCAACTTCTTTATCACTTGCACTTGGATTTCCCATTCGTATGTTTTCCCTAATGCTTTCATTAAAAAGGAAATTGTCTTGAGAAACAAATGCTACTAAGCTATATAACTGTTTAAGAGGAATCTCTTGGAGATTATATCCACCAATTTTTATGCTTCCTGTATTTATGTCCCAATATCCTGCTATCAGTTTTGCCAAAGTTGACTTTCCACTACCGCTCGGTCCAACAAAAGCTACCGTTGTCCCTTCTTCTATGTTTAACGACACTCTATGAAGAATTTCCTTTCCTTCTTCATATCCAAACTTCACATCTTGCAGGGCAATATCATATTTGTTTATTTTCACATCAATATTGGAATGAATTTGCTCTTTTCCTTCTAAAATTGAATTAATGGAATTTGCAATAGTTCCTATCTTTGCAAAACCATCAACAAAATTCATCGTTTCAAGTA
This sequence comes from Eubacteriales bacterium, assembly GCA_034180455.1. Taxonomy (GTDB): domain Bacteria; phylum Bacillota; class Clostridia; order Christensenellales; family Aristaeellaceae; genus JAAZPT01. Next base: position 7,329 of record JAXFOG010000006.1, on the reverse strand, counting down.
ACGGTCCTGCAATACCTAAAGATAAAATGATAACAGATATAAATACTTCTGCACTTAAACTGCCATGAATGTAGAAATACCAACCAAATGGAAGCACTGTTATCATTGTAGTAGGCGAAATATTTTTTGATAAAGACACAGGAAGTTGACAGCTTCTCATCCATTCATAGAAATACTTTGCATTTGCAATAACCTTATCTTTATATTTTGCATATGACCTTTTATCCTGATTGAAGGTTTTGATCACTTCTATTCCGTTAATATATTCCACAATTGCCGAGTTCATTTCACGACTAACTTTTACAGATCCTTCATACTGAGCAGCGTAGTTTTTCATCACAAGTCCCATGAAAAACATTCCTAAAGGAATAGAAACTAATGACAATAATGCCATTCTCCAGTCAAGAAATAACAGATATATGAATACACTCAAAGAGCCTAATATATTGGATGTCATTTCAGGTAATAAGTGTGCAAGAGGTTTCTCCATACTTTCGACCTGATCGACTATAATTTGCTTTAAATTACCGCTTGGAACATTTATTATTTCTCCCAATGGCATCTTTGGAAGTTTATCAAGCATTCTTAAACGAATATCTTTTAGTACACTAAAAGTCGCTTTATGAGATACTGATAATGCCAAAGAATATAAAATTGATTTCAAAGCATATGATAGCAAGCCTATGCCAAGCCACATAAGATAAACCTTGCTGTCTTCAATTCCATTCACTAAATAAACTAAAATGCTACTTGCCGCAATGTATGGAACAATTCCCGCTAAAACACCAATACTCGCTATAAATACTGATGTCTTTAATTTTGGATGTTCATCATGTGCAAGCTCCCACAATATTGCAGTAGGACTTTTTTCTTTCATTTCAACACCTCCATAGTTCTATCTATTTACATTTCATTTCAAAAATTCATATATTGCACCATCGCATTGTTTTATAAATTCAAAATCATGCGTGATTATAATAATAGTTTTTCCTTGCTCTACCATTTGGTTTAAAAATCCAATCAAAATATCCATTTGCATTTTGCAAAGTCCACTCGTTGGCTCATCAAACACTATGATTGGTTTTTGACTTACCATAGACATAGCAAGCAACAATCTCTGTTTTTCTCCACCCGATAACGAACTTGGGTGCATTTCTTTTTTATTAAATAAATGTACCTTTCTTAAGGCTTCATTTTTCAAATCATCCTGTTTTGTAACTGTTCCAAGTTCCTGCCATACAGATTCTGTGAAAAGTTGATAATTAACATCTTGCATGACTGCAAAGATATTCTCATACCTTTTTTTGAGCTTTTCTCCTTTATAAAAAACTTCTCCCTTACCTTTTATAATTCCCATAAGCAAATTAATAAAAGTGCTTTTCCCAACACCGTTTTGTCCAATGATGAAATTTATACCAGTATTAAAAGAAACACTAAAATCAAAAATTGTATTCTTATCGTATGTTTTTTTGAAATGTAGGCATGTTATTGATTTATTAATAAAGTTTGATGGAGTATTTTTTTGTAACATATCTACTTTTTCATATTGTCTATTTAAGAAATCACTCTTGAAAATTTCATTAAAATTTCTCAAATTATGTTTTTCTGAAACTCTTTCAAAAAAATCACCACTAAAATATTCTTTCGTGTATTCCTTAAAAGTTTTGTTTTCTATTACACACAGCTTGTCTACAATGTCTTTCAAATAAAATAATCTATGCTCGACAAGGATTATGATTTTATTTCTTTTTTTAAGCTCAATAATAGCTCTTTTTAAGTTCTTAATTGATTCATAATCCAAAGATGAGGACGGTTCATCTAAAAGAATAATTTCATTTTCTGAAATTCCACTGGCAGTTATAGCAATTAGTTGCTTCTCTCCACCGGATAATTCAAAAATATTCTTGTCTAACAAATCTTTACTACCTAAAACATCTGAATAATAGTGTATTTTATCTAAAATCAAATTTCTTTCTATACACCTATTTTCTAATTGAAAAGCTAATTCATCTGTAGAATTGATACAATAAAATTGTGTTTTAGGATTTTGAAACACTGTGGATATAAACTTGGAGCGTTCTAATATACTCATCCCTAATAAAGATTTGTCCTTGTATAAAACATCTCCTTTTACATCTCCACAATCATATTCGGGAATAATGCCGTTTATTACTTTTAACAAACTACTTTTCCCCGTACCTGAGTGTCCCGTTATAACAGTTACCTCTCCAGGTTTGAAATTTAGATTTATATTTTCTAATATGCTTTCTCCATCAAACTTTAATACTAAATTTTGTAAACTAAGCATACTTACCACTTATATATAAATAGATTGCCCATACCATTATCACAAAAAATATGCAGTCAATGCCACCAATGCGAGATTCACTAATACTTGTTCGCTTTTGATTAACAGCTAACCCTTTTGTCATTGCGGATACTGTTAAATCATCTGCCGTCTTAGACAAACACATCAATAGTGGCACTAATCTATATTCAAATAATAGAATTGGATTTTTTATTAACTTTTTAAGCGTTAGTCCTCTCAAACGCATGGCTTTTTTTATCTGGCTATAATCAATCCTTGCGGCATAAAAGAAACGAACCATCACAGTCAATGGTATTGCTATTTCATCGGGACATTTCATTTTTTTCAATGAATAAATACTTTCCCCTACATTTGATGTGAGTATGGTATATTTCCCCATTAAAAATGCGGGAAGTATTTTCTTAACAACCATTACTAATATCAGTAAAATCGCTACCAAGGGACTGTATTCTAATTTCATTAAAAATCTATCAGCACCATAAACGAACACAAGAGTAGCCATCCCAATAATAGCTACTCTTGTATGTTTTGTATTTATTAAAAGCACTATCGGAATTACGGATATTATAAGGGCTTGCAAGAAATACTTTACTTGAATATTGCCTAAAACCATCACATATGAAAGAACTATTGTCATAAAAAGTTTTGTACGAAAATCAAGTTTGATTGTCATCCTTAACTCCTTATGAATCCTTATTTTTCCATACCAGCCTTTTTAAAATGTTTTTTCAGGAAAGCCATTCCTATACTACAACCAATATATGCTCCTATAATTCCACCTATTGCCATTACGACAATAATCCAATTCGGCATTACACTAAGCATCTTATCAATAAATTCTTGGTTATATCCTTGCTCTAACATCTGCTTGACATATTCATTTCTTGATATAAAAATTGGCAACCAATTTCCTATTGTGCAAAGTGGAGCAATAGAAAATGCTAATCTTGCCTTATTAATATCCGTATATTCTCCTGATTTCAAAATAACTTCAGCAATAATACCTGCAATAACAGCGGTTAATAATGCCCAAGGTCCATGTCCAATAGCAACATATACTAATGCAATAAGTAATGATTGAATAAATACCATTCCTCTTTTCTTAATTTTAGTAGCATATAGCATATTTACTGGTCCTACCAAAATACCTTGTGCCAATGGAACAACCGGCATTAAAACTGGAACCATTGCTAAAAATGATCCTATCATCATAAATATAAATCCTAATACGGAAAATAATCCTATGTTGATTAAATCCTTTACTTCTAATCGTTTACTCATTTGAAACCTCCTAATTGTTTTAATTTTTCTTTTCTACATCAACAATATAATTTATCATTGTTTCTTTTATATATCGTTTATGCTCGCCATAAGACTTTCTCGCACCTAAAATTTCTGAACTTAATATCAATCCATTGATATAATTCACTAAAAAACCGTCACAAAATATATCTGCCTTAATTCCAAGCTGCTTGGCTATTAAACTTAGCTCATTAGTCGTATTAAGTTTCAATTCTTGATACAATTTTTCCAAATCCTGATTATATTTTTTTGCTTGTAAAAGGAGTGTATACAATCTCGTCAATTCTGTATCAGCCAGCGACTTATCAACCAAAATATCACCCATTTGCTGATATTTATCTTTTCCTCGATTGTTTTTTAAATACTCATTTATCAAGTTGTTTCTATAATCATTACCATCAAGCATTAAGTCTTTAAGCATTTCATTTGTACTTGCATAATGATGATAAACACCCCCTCTACTCATTCCTACCTCTGTGATAACATCTTCCATTGTTGTAAGTTGAAACCCTTTATTTAGAAAGCATTTCTTTGCAGCTTCTCGAATCTCTTTTTTTCTAATTCGTCCAACTTTTTGTTTTTCTTCTTTCAAAATAAAGACCTCATTTCATATCGTAATAAAACCGACACCACTGTCGAATTTATTGTATCATATATGTTAGTTAATGTCAACTAACTTCTTTCTTTGAGTTTGAATAACAATCTTCTTTATAGCTTTGACTTTCAGCAAATTTTATTGTAAAATTATCTATAAGTTAATAGATGCTTAACGCTTGCTACTCTAATTATTCTTTTGTAGCAAGCACAGTAAGTGTACGGACACTTACGAAAAAATTGATGAAGCAGACCTCTAGGATCTGCTTCTTTTTTTATCAATTTTTAACTTGTTAGGGAGAACCCTAAGTCCCCGAAATACACCTAAAGGGTTTAATCAATCCTTATTCTATCAATAATTATTTCTATTCCAGATTTAAAGGCTATTTCAAATTTATCATCAAATATTTTTATCTGTTTGATGTATTTTCTCACAAGTTCTTCATCATATTCTGTTATCTCTCTGTTTTGACTTTTGAGAAATTCCTCCATATCCTTGATGCGTCTTTTGGTATCTTCATCTAGTGCCTTCTTTACCAGCATTTTGTGTTTCTTACCTTTTAGCGTCTCAACTTCATTAGCGATATCCGTATAATCTTTCTTCGCTCTTACCTGTTCAAGCAGTTCCTGCTGTTTACAAGCAATTTCCTCATCAATGGTTTCGATTTCTTTTGTGTTATTACCTGCAATCACTTCTTCAATGTTTTTCATGAGTTTGACATAAGTTTCTTCAGAGGTTTTAAGTGTCATGTTCATCGCTTTAACGACAACTTCTTGCAATTCTTCTTCCTTTATAGTTGAAGCGTTGCAGGCTTTTGGCCCATGTTCAACTCTGGTACAACATCTCCAAACTACCGAGCGTTCACCTCGATTACTCCAGACAACACGCCTGTAAATATCACCACACTTTGAACACACACAAAGGCTGGATAGGGCATACTTGCTTGAATAAACTCGCTTTTTTCTTTTCCCTTCACCACTAAACATATTGGCACGTCTTATCATTTCTTCTTGCACTTGTATAAAAATATCTTTAGGTATTATCGCCTCATGGCTGTCTTTGACATAATACTGTGGCACTGTACCATCATTTTTTATACGCACCTTATTTATAAAATCTGTGGTAATGGTTTTTTGAAGTAGTGCATCACCTATATATTTCTCATTTTGTAAAATTCCTTTAATATTGGATTTATACCATCTTGTATGTCCAGCACCGTTTTTTATCTTATCTTTCTCAAGCCCTGCTACAATTTCCCTAAAGCTCGCTCCTGCCAAATATTCCCTATAGATTCTTTTTACTACCTTAGCTTCTTTTTTATCAACGATTAGTTTCCCATCGGCATTTTTTGTATATCCCAAAAACCAGTTATGGTTGATTTGCACCTTGCCTTCTTGGTATCTAAATCTAAGTCCCATCTTAACATTTTGTGATAATTATGCTGATTCCTGCTGTGCTAAAGATGCCATGATGGTAAGTAAAAGCTCACCACTAGCTTCCATCGTGTTGATGTTTTCCTTTTCAAATACGATAGGTATATTCTTTTCTCTTAGCTGTCTTACATACTTTAGGCAATCGATGGTATTTCTTGCAAATCGGCTGATAGATTTTGTAATGACCATATCCACCTTACCTGCCATACAATCGTTAATCATGTCATTAAAGCCTACACGCTTTTTTGTGTTCGTGCCGGATATGCCATCATCGGCATAGATTCCCGCAAATTTCCAAGCACTATTTTTAGAAATATAATCGGTGTAGTGTTGCACCTGAATCCCATAGCTTCCTGCCTGTTCTTCACTATCCGTACTAACTCTGCAATAGGCAACGACCCTAAGTTTAGGTGTTTCTTTTTCTTTGTCTATCGTATTTCCTGATAGTATTTTTGCAGGTATTATCATTACATTTTCATTCAACTCTATCCCTCCTTAATCATGCTATAAGCATATTCTGCCTGTTTATATGGATCATCAAATTTAAGCTTCACCTTACTCGCCTTAAATGTGGTAATCGGCTTAAATTCTTCAACAGGTTTAATTTCTTTGATTCTATTTTTCCTAACAACATTCTCTTTTCTTGCCTTCTGAACCTTAGTAAATAATTCTTCATCTAAAAGTTGTGGGTAGAAGTCTGTCCCAAGATAGACTATATTTTTTAGTATCCTGCCGATAGAGCTGTGTATTTTATTTATCCTGACCTTCTTTGCTGCCGCAGACATTGAATCATATTCAAGATATGCCCTATATAGGGCTACTACTTTGTCAGCTTCCGGCTCATAAATAATTCCTTTAGCATCTTTCACCCTGTAGCCGTATGGTATATGTGTCATTGTAATTTCACCTCTTCTGTTAGTTTTAACCCGCACTTCAAATGAAAAGTAAAGCTCTGTCTATCACAAACCATGATGGTATCTACAAATTCTAAAAAATCCTCATCTGCAAATTTCTCGATGCCATCATTTTTATTTACAAACTTTAATAGCTTTTGAGCTTCACTTAGATTTGTTAAATCCCCACTTACTATGGCAGAAAGACTTGATTTTTCTTTTTCAAGTTCAGCAAGTTCTCCTAAGATATTGTTATCTTCTGCATAAAAGACATCCAGTTCTACATAACCACTATTTAAAATTTTGGCTAATACTTGCTCCTGTTCGCGAAGTTTTTTCATTCTTTCATCAAGCTCTATAATCTTCCTTAGCCTATTCTTATTGTTTTCTCCTCTTAGACTGTCTACAAAAGGCTTAAGCATGATGTCTTTTCCTGCACCAAGTTTATTTATCATCTGAACAAAAGCTACATGAATATGTTCTTCCCTTATAGATTTCATTCTGCAGTTTTCCTTATCTTCGATATGTCCGGCACAAGTCCACGCAACATAATCTCCGCTTTGAGCATAGCGAGTACAGCGTTTAAATTTTGAACCACACTCACCGCAGTAAATTCTCCCTGAAAAAACATATCTGTTTTGATATTTGTTATCTGAACCATCTATATTTTTTTCTTTTCTTCTCTGACCTACTACAGTTTTTACCAGTTCAAAATCCTCATGGCTAATAATAGGTTCGTGGTGATTTTTCATCATATATCTGACCTTTTCTCCACGA
>JAXFOG010000001.1:0-15868 GCA_034180455.1 Eubacteriales bacterium | reverse complement strand
CTACGATATACCTCCGCTCGACTTGCATGTATTAGGCACGCCGCCAGCGTTCGTCCTGAGCCAGAATCAAACTCTTGTGTTTTAATTCTTTTAACCTTTCGGTTTGCTCAAATACTCTTGACTGTCGTTCGCTAAATTTTTATTTAGCTTTTTCGCTATCTTCTTCTGTATCGTTTTCAAGTTCCACGTCGCTCTCGCGGCGACAAGGTATATACTATCATATCCCATTCCCATTGTCAACATCTTTTTTTACTTTTTTTTGAGGTTTTTTTACTAATTTTTATTTTGCATAATCTTTGTATTTCTTATAACTTTTTTGTTCGTTTTTATACGAATATTCTCTAATATTTTTCTATATATTTCGGTTTTTGTTTTATGATATTTATTTTTATTCCATTTCATTATCACTTTTATCATTAACATCTATATCCATCATGTATATAGGATTAAAAAGCTTCATATTTTTTACAAACATAAAATATACAATCATTGTCTCTAATATTGTTACTGCTACAAGCATATACATAAGTGGCATTCCTTCAGCAATAAATCCTACTAGTATCGTTACTGGTATTGAGATAAGCGAAGTCAAGAGAGTGCTCACAGAATATGCTCTACCTTTCATTTCTGGTTTTAAATATTTTGCAACACAGGCACTGCGCATTGTATATGTTATTTGACCTAAGCCTCTCATTACAAAGCCCTGTACTAAATATACTGGATACCCTAGCATAAAGGCTATAAGTGTAGTGGGTGCATATAGTAAATGTACAGCTGCAGAAATTTTTATTCTCTTATTCTTTTGTAATCCCTTCTTATAATATAGGCTTCCAAATATTACCCTGCTTGCCATTTCAACAGAGCTTGCTACGCCATATAGCACAACACCCAAGCCTGGTGTCGATTGGAAAAGCATACGCATTATCTCACTTGACGGTATGCCTATGGCACCATATACTGCCAAAAATAGATACAGCTTCATTAGAGCAGGATCATTCTTTAAATAGTTTATGCCCGATTTAAAATCATCTATAAATTTATTTGTTGACTTGCTGTATTCCGGTCGTTCATATTGAATTAGCGCTATATTTATATTTCCTATAATAGTAAGTACAAAAGCAATATACATCATATTGCCAAGTCCTATTACTTTGTATATGTATGAGCTTAAAGGAGCAAGTACAATCGTCATCAATGGATATATCATATTTGTAACAGAAAAGGCCTTTGACTCCATTCCCTTTGTTATAATTTCTGGGAAAATGGACATAAATGCAAGATTTTCAAATGCAGAAATTACGCTTATAATAAATGTAAACAAAAGCAACATATTATAATTGAAAGAATAAGTGTTCAAATATATACCCGCAGCTAAAAAAGCAATGGCAAATGCCGTATTAAGCCATAACACAACATTCTTTTTGTTGCTTCTGTCTATAAGAGTGCCTGCAAATATGCTCACAAATACATCGGGCGCAAAACTAACTACAGTAACCATCATACTAAGAAACGGAGATTTGGTCTGCTCGTATGCAGAGTAGCTTATAGGCAGCATAGTAGCTTCGCCCACTATAGCTCCAATAACGCAGGATAATACTATTAGCTTGAAATTTCTTGTCCAAAGCGTTTTATTTATCATAAGTTCTCCAAATAATTTTTTTAATTATAACACTTTTTTTATTAAATCATATTTTTTTATTGAATATGGATGTTTTATATAAAGCAACGAAAAACAATTATTAATACTATATTAAAAGCCTTGTGTATTTACACAAGGCTTTGTTTATTTATGAAAATCTTTTCTTTAAACCTATCATAGTTATCATGCTAAGCATCAAGAGCATAATCCATACATCTATATTATCTCCAGTCTGGGGATATTTAAGATTGACATTATCTGTATCAGCCTGAGGCTCATCTACTATGATATTATCGTTTGCCATGAATCCAATCTTGCCTTGCATATTTATCTCTATGTGGTTCATGCCCTGAGAATCAAGCTTTCTAAGCAAAGCTTTCTTATTAACCTCTGTGGAAAGAGCAACATCTTCCTTGTACAGATGTATTCCTTTATCGTTTTTAAAGCAATCATCGTACGCACTAGAGCTTGTTAAATTATTTGCATCTTTATATGTTCCATCTTCATCTTTACATAAAATTCTGTAAAGTGCAACGGAGTTTTGAGAGTTATATCTAATGGTATCGTTATCAGGTATATAAGAATTAATATTGTTCTCTTTCAGTACATCAACGTGATACTTTCCACCTTCTAATAATACATTCGATCTGCGATATCTATTGTTTCCTCCAGAATAGACATTAGCTTTACCTATATACAGCGATCCCGATTCCGAAAGTTTTACAGAGCATATAGGTTTCCTTGTAATAAGGCTCACTATATTATAATAAGACATCACATGCGGAGTATACTGCTCATCTCCATCAATAATCACCTTACCAGTAGCAAATATAGCTGGTTCATCAGGTGATGTACCTACAAATCCTGAGCTTACAGTTCTTGGATGCATCATTTTTTTAAGCTCGGGCAAGTAAACTTCATTTAACATGTTTCCCGACTGTATATTACCTGCAGTGATCACAGCATTTTCAATATTATATATGCCAGACCCTGCCTTTTCTGTCTTAGTGTCAGTAGTATATCTACAGCCTCCTCCAAATACAGTGGGTGTCTTTCCAGCATCACCTTGCAAATAAACATTCTTGCTATCTGCAATTCCATTGCCAGCTTTGGTTGAGCTACCACCTCCGTATATCTTTGCATCACCTTTTACAACTATGCTATCGCTGATTTTTTCTATTCCATTTCCAGCTTGCAGATGTCCCGAGAATACCAATCCCTGTCTATTAATACCAACAGAGCTACCTCCCATTATAATAGAATCACCCTCAACGTTTACTTTTGTTGCTCCACTTATGGCAGCAGCTGCTACGCCCTTACCCTGACAAGACACTCCTCCACAACGTTCAGGATAGGTAAGCATGTCTCCTCCATGTACTCTAGAATTTATTATGTTTACCTCTCCTACATTTTCAAGGCCATAGCCTGTTGAAGTGTTGGATTCACTATACATATATACTCTCTCATATTTATTATAATTTATATATCCAGCTCCCTCTACCACAGATCCATTACGGATAGTAACTTTTTTGGCATCAGCTATACCCGATCCAAATCTATATTCATTTTTGCGAGCTCCACCATCAGATTGGATATTATCTATATAGCTTCCACTTACATGTGCACCATCTATAAGCACTTCTCCAGGAGTCTTTATTCCAGCTCCTCCAACCTTAGGAGCAATCTTGTTCTCAGAATATCCTTTTTGATCGTTTATACCAACAAAAACAGTATGTTCAATAGAAGTGTTCTTGCCATACATATTTACATCACCTCTTGATAGCACAGCAGCTTCAAATGTATTGCATCTATGCATGGGCCCCGATATACTTATTTCATCTTTTTGAGATGGGATACCTATATTTAGTAGGCCTGTACCCATCTCTATAACAGGTGAAATTGGCAGTTTTTCTAATAAATCTTTATCGGCAGCAGACGGTGGCATAAAGTAACTTGAGCCTATACCAAATATCTTTCCTCTGTGAATATTCACATTTGCATTGCCTCTTGCAAGTATCGTTGGACCATAGAAATTAGTCCACCTTTTTTCTCTGAAATATTCAACAACATCTTCATCACTTCCACAATCAACGCCTTTAGAATCAAATCCTGTTACGGAATTTAATGATGTATCTTGATTTGCTGTAATGGGTTTTGAACCATAGTCTAGTTTACCACCATCTTGTACGTCTATGGCACCACAATAATACTCCTCAGGTATTTTTAGACTATCTCCTAACTTTATATTAACGCCTGTACCACCATATATCTTATTGTTGTTTGCACATAGTATATCAATATTTTTTCCTTTAATTGCTTGGGCTGGGTAGCCTCCACTTCCACCAACTATTACGGGACTAGACCCATTGTCTTTTCTTTCGGCGCTAAGGTCTACTTTTACATTTTCAGCTGATATTGCAATACCACCTAAGCCGTTTTCTTTAGTGCTGTTGCCACCTCTTATAAATAAGCCACGTGCTACATAGGACCCTGATTTACTAAAATCTAGATCGCTCTGATTTATTATAACCGAGCGTGCTAAAATAGCTTCTCCACCATTACCATTGGTAGAATTTCCGCCTCTTATGCTGCTCCTATAGTTTAGTGATACTAGATATTGCAGTCGCTGACCGTATGAAGTGTAATATTTGCCAGTATTTTCTTCGCCAGCATAAGACATTACATTGTTTATACTTACTTCGCCATTTGGTAGGGATATTGCAGCATTGCCATTTTTTGCTTCTATACTAACTCTATTATTTATTACAAGATTGCCATTACCCTGTATTACAGGTGCATCTGAACCACCTCTAAAATGTGAAAAGCCTTCTATTGTAAGCGTTTTCCCTGAGGCAACATTAAATGAAACATTAGATATAGCTACCCCTCTGGACTTAGAAAAATATTTTTTTGATTCTATAAAATCGCCCACTGGTTCTGCAAGATCTTTGTTTATAGGGTCACTAGATGTAATTTTAATATTGTTATTTACATTAATAACTTTTGCATTCTTTATTGTATAGTTTTTGTAGCCCTCTTTGCTATAAAGCTTTACAAGGTCTACAACATCGCCATCAGAAGCAGACTCAACCATAACAAGCATCTCATCAATGCTTTCTGGATATAATGTTGCTGAATAGGCCTGTGGCAAAATTGCTACAACGCATATTATAGCCAATAATAAAAATCTTAATTTTTTCATAAATCCCCCTAGCAAAATTGACTAGTATTTATTATCAAGTAATTATATCACATTAACTTTTAATTTACTAATAAAATAGGGTTTTTTCGTAATGTTTTAATAAATTTTTAAGATTTTTGTTTTATTATATGTTAAATTGGGTATAGATATATATAAAGTTATAATTCAAAGGAGAGTATTATGGCAAAAATTATAGTTATTGGATCAAATCACGCTGGTAATGCTGCAATTACCACAATACTGTCTCATTATCCAGAGAATCAAGTAACAATGTACGAGCGCAATGACAACATAAGCTTCTTGGGTTGTGGCACAGCCCTATGGCTTGGTGGTCAGATAGATGGCTATGAAGGATTATTCTACACCAATCCAGATACACTAAAGGCTCAAGGCGCAAAAATAAACGTTAAGACAGATGTTACACACATTGACTTTGAGAACAAGATAGTATATTACAAAAATGCAGAGGGCGAAGGTCAAGATAGCTATGACAAACTTATTCTTGCAACTGGCTCACTGCCAATTCAGCCAAAGATAAATGGTCTTGATAAAGACGGTGTTCATTTGGTAAAGCTATTCCAAAATGCACTTGAAATTGATAAGGAGCTTGCAAACCCTGACATTCATCATGTAACAGTAGTAGGTGCTGGATACATAGGTGTAGAAGTTGCAGAAGCCTTTAAGCGTCGTGGCAAGGAAGTAAGTTTGGTAGATAATATGGATCATTGCCTAAGCACATATTATGATGAAGAATTTACTACCCTTATGGAAGATAACCTTAAAAAGCATGGCGTAGACTTACATTTTGGCGAAACACTAGTAGAAGTTCTAGGCGATAAGCGTGTAAATGGTGTACGCACAACAAAGGGCGAATTCAAAACAGATATGCTAATACTTTGCATAGGCTTTAGACCAAATAGTGAGCTTGGCAAAAATCACTTGGAGCTTTTCAAAAATGGTGCATATTTGGTAGACAAGCATCAACAAACAAGTGATAAAGACGTATATGCAATTGGCGACTGTGCAACTGTATATGATAATGCTCTACAAGATACAAGCTACATTGCTCTTGCAACAAATGCTGTAAGAACTGGTATTATTGCTGCGCATAATGTTTGTGGTACAGATCTTGAGGGTATTGGTGTACAGGGCTCAAATGGTATAAATATTTGGGATCTTAAAATGATAAGCACAGGCCTTAATGAAGCTAGAGCAAAAAAACTTGGCTTTGAAGTAAAATCAACTACATGGGAAGATCTACAAAGACCTGCATTTATGCGTGAAAATGACAAGGTAAAGATAAAGATAGTATATGATGCAAAGACAAGACGCGTACTTGGTATGCAATGTGCTAGTAACTATGATATGAGTATGCTAAACCACATGTTCTCACTGGCAATACAGGAGAAGATAACAATAGACAAGCTATCCTTGCTTGATATATTCTTCCTGCCTCACTTCAATCAACCATACAACTATATTACAATGGCTGCTTTAACGGCTAAATAAAATTACTTATTAAATAGACAGCGTACCTACGCTGTCTTTTTTATTTGATTATTGTTTCTATTTGAATTATTATAAATATTGCCTTTTAGGCAAGTAATGATCAAAACAAAAAAGGATAGAGCATTGTCTAAAAAAATTTCTCTTTTATGGAAATTGTTGGTAAAGCTATCAACTATAAAAGCACCATATAAAATAAACTTTGTTAATCACCCAAAAATCTATAAGGACGCTCCAATAATTTGGGTGCTAAATCATCAACGCTTTTTTGATTTTCCTATTGCACTTAGAGCAATAGGACATCCAGTAAAGACAGTTTCTGGTAGACAAAACCTATATTTTATTGACAGATTATGGTTTGATGCCATGAAAGTTATATGGATAGATAGAAAGGACAAAGCAGACTCTAGAAAAGCAGTAGCTATAATTGAAGATAATCTAAAAAGCAACCAAGAAATACTATGGTTTCCAGAGGGCACATGGAATTTAAGTGAAAATCTACTTATGTTGCCTATGAAATGGGGAGTTGTTAATACAGCTTTCAAAACTGGTGCTCAGATCATTCCCATGCTTATGGAATATGATGATAATAAAAAAACTGTTAATATCCGTTATGGCGCTACAATGCATGATAATTTTGAAGATAGGATATCTGCAATAAACAACTTGCGAGATATTATGGCTACTGAACGCTGGTTACAATGGGAATCTCAAGGAATATATAAACGTGCCAATATTGATATAGAATATGAAAGAACAAGGCTATGGAATAGATTAAAGGAATATCCTCCACTTGATTGGGAATATGAGCGCTCGATTATTTTTAATCCACACAATTCCAAAAATATAGAACCAGAAAAAAAGAAATTTTGAGTTTTTTATAATGATTTTAAGTAAATAATTTGATTTTTCTTATACATAAAAGCCAGCGTAAAATACGCTGGCTTTTAATATTGCATAATAATTATTTGCAGGCAAATTTAATTATTCTAAATAGTCTATTTGCTGCGCTCTTATATAGAGCTTCAGCATTTTGCATAGCACAATCCAAAGACATAGGCGCATTTACAGTAGTAACAATGCTCTCTATTCCATGTTCAAAGATATCTTCTGCACCTTTACCCATAGAGCCAACTATTGCAAAGGCTGGAATACCCTTTGCCTTGCAGTGTGTACCTATGCCATGAAGCACTTTACCATAGCAGCTCTGCCAGTCTGTGGCACCTTCACCTGTGATAACATAGTCAACATCGGCAATTCTTTCATCAAAGCGCACTAACTCTAGCACTGACTCTATTCCTCTGCGTGGTTGAGCCTTCAAAAACAGCATCAAGGCAGCACCAAGTCCACCTGCAGCGCCAGCACCCTGTATTGAATCACAGTCCACATTAAATAACTTTTTAAGGTGATCTCTGTAATTTTTCATACCTTTTTCTAGCTGGGCTAGTTTTTCATCATCGGCACCCTTCTGCATACCAAATGTATATGTTGCGCCATGCTCACCACAAAGCACATTGGTTACATCACACATTACTGTAAATTTGCACTCTGCTATGCGTTTATCCAAACCCGACAAGTCA
Source organism: Eubacteriales bacterium (assembly GCA_034180455.1). Classification (GTDB taxonomy): domain Bacteria; phylum Bacillota; class Clostridia; order Christensenellales; family Aristaeellaceae; genus JAAZPT01. Next base: position 7,941 of record JAXFOG010000001.1, on the reverse strand, counting down.
ATTTCAGCAATTTTTTCTAAATCTTTTCCACAACCCTGGAGCTCGTTTCCTAAAGAATCCAGGAACCTTGCTCCAAGCGCTCTTATTGCACCAGTACCACCATCATTTGTGGCTGAACCTCCTATGGCAATGCTTATGTCGCGGCTACCCATATCAAGAGCATGCTTTATCATTTGACCAGTTCCATACGAGCTTGTTTCCAAAGGATTACGCTCACCAGGCTCTAGCAATGTAAGCCCCGAGGCGCTTGCCATCTCCATAAGTGTTCTGCCATCTTTAAGTCTTGCATAATGTGCTTTTATTGGCCTTAGCAAAGGATCCAGCACCTCTAGCTCTATTGATTCTCCTCCAACGGAGTTCAATACGGCTTCGCAAGTGCCTTCTCCTCCATCGGCTATCTCTATGCTGTCAGATGTGGCGTTTGGAAAAATTTCTTTCATAACTTGCTCCAAAAGTTCTGCACATTTGACAGAACTTAGGGAGCCTTTAAAAGAGTCTGATGCGAATAAAAATTTCACATTGACCTCCAAAAATTTAGAATATCAATGACAGTAAGAATATTTCAATAATACCTGCTATACCTAATATAAGTGTTGCAACTGTTTGAGTTTTATATCCTTGCTCTGCAGTCATTGCACCAAAGTTGCTTACAACCCAGAAGTAACTATCATTTGCATGAGATACTGTCATAGCACCTGCACCAATAGCCATAACTACCAAGCTTACCTGTACTGGAGTTACAAAGCCAAGGGTTGCGAGTAATGGAGCTACCATACCAGCTGTAGTTGTAATAGCTACTGTGGAAGATCCTTGTGCAGTCTTTAGTATTGCTGCTAGCAAGAACGGGAAGAATATTCCTATGGTTTTCATTGTTTCTGCATGGAGCTTGATATAGTTGATCATATCAGAGCTTGCAATTACTTTACCTAGAACGCCACCTGCAGCTGTGATAAACAGAATTGGGCCAACGGTCTTTAGAGTATTTTCTGTAATTGCGTTGAACTCAGGCATTTTTTCTGCACCAGCAAGCTGGAATATGCCAAATATTGTACCTACTGCAAGAGCAATAATAGGAGTTCCTAAGAATTTGATCAATTCAGCAATAAAGCCTGTGCCCTTTGCCATGGAAACTATGGAGCTTAATGCCATGAGTATTATTGGAACAATAATAGGAGCGATTGCCATAAATCCACTTGGAAGTTTGCCATATTCTTTAATAAGTTCATCATAAGTTTTGCTTAGCTCAGACTTATCTGCTTCGTCAGCTGCCTTAACACGCTTGCCTATGAATAAAGCATACAAAATACCTGCACAAAGAGGAAGTATGGAGCAAAGTGCGCCCATGCCCATTACGAGTAGCAAGTTTTCGCCAACTCCCAATGTGTTAGCTGCAGCGATAGGACCTGGTGTTGGTGGAATAAATACATGGCTTATGTACAAGCCACAAGACAAAGCTACTGACATAGCAACAGAGCTTACGCCAGATCTTTGAACAAGAGCTTTTCTTATAGGGTTAAGAATAACAAAGCCAGAATCGCAGAATACTGGAATAGATACTACCCAGCCCATGAGCTCCATTGCTAGCTCTGGATGGTTCTTGCCTACGAGTTTAATTACCATGTCTGCTAGTTTAAGAGCAGCACCTGTTTTCTCAAGTATGCTACCGATTAGGGCACCAAGTATGATAACTATACCTATACTTGTAAATGTGCCAGAGAAGCCTGCACCTATAACATTTGCAAGCCCCATGCGCTTTACACCATCAATCTCTTTGTCTACCAGAGGAATACCTGCTAGTAAACCTAAGATTAGTGATACGGCCATAATAGCAAGGAAAGGATGAACCTTAAACTTGGATATAGCCACTATCATGACGATTATTGCAATAATAAAAGCAATTATTAATGAAATACCTGTCATATTTGCCTCCTATGGAATTTTATTTCACTTATTGTACAACATTTTTATGGAAAAATAAAGCACACAAAATACAAATATAACAAGTATTGTTGTACTATTTATACAAATAAATTACATATTTATCTTAAAATATTCATTTATCCATATATAAAGGCATTTTGAATCGTTGCTGTTATTTCCCTTGTCCAATGCTTCTTGAATTTTTTTGTATCTATATAAAAATGTATTTCTATGCATAAAGCTCTTTTGAGCAGCTTTTACCAAATTAAAATCTGTATTTACAAGAGCGTCTATAATCTCGACAAAATTCTTTTTAAGATTGCCATCAAAACTCTCGTCAAATATTTTGAATATGCTATCTACTTCATCATGTGGCAGAGTATCTATAATATACCTAGATAGATAGTCATAAAAATATATTGGTTCGTCTTCGGCTTTTACATTCTTTTTCAGCCAAATCGCATGCTTATAGGCTTTATGATATTGCAAAAAGCTTTTCTGTATAGTACCTACATATATGTGATGTTTTATGTTTAAGCTTGCAAAGGCTCGTTTGGTATATTCTTCTACTACTGATTTATATGTAGCAAGCATATTTTCTTTTGGAAGAGTTTTAAATATTATAATGCTATTATCATCAAGAACATAGCTTATATCTTCGCTACTATGCAGATCAGTGTTCTTTATAACTGTAATTGCTGTATCTCTCTGTGCATTAGAAGAAAATGTGCATATTATAGGAATTCTTGCAATAGCTTCGTTATAAGAAAGTTCTATAGCAAGTCGGCTTATATCCTTGTAATCTGCTCCCTCTTGCTCAGTAAGCATATATAAAAATCTTTCCTTGCTGGTCTGTCTACGAAATGCCTGCATTTTAAGTGACTCATATTTGATAAGGGTTTCAACTGCCATTTTTACTACCAAAGCCACAGGCTTTACATCCTCAGGCTTTCCAGTAATTCCAAGCACACCTACTGCCTTGCCATCTACATGCAGCACCATATTGACGCCAGAAAGCACGCCCACAAATTCTTTATCACTATTAGTATAGGCTATATCTTCATCTCCACGCATCAGCTTATAGGCTACCTCGTGAAATGTGCCTATTCTATTGCGATCTCGGCTTGCGATTATTATGCCTTCCTCATTCATGATATTGATATTGTAATTTGTATAATCCGACAAATGCTCAATAAGGTTTTTTGCCAAAGATACTTCCAGCATATTTTCTCCAATCTTTTTGTACAAATTGTATATAAAACAATTATATATGTAATAGCTTATTTGTTCAACCATCTGTTGACGAGTATGGTGCTTTTTGCTAAACTTAGCTTTAGGAGGAGCTATGCAAAGAAGACGCCGTGGACAGCAGAATATTCAAAAACCCATTCAAAACTATCAGGGTTCTTTTGTTTATGATAATAATACTGATGATAGCTCTCCACAAGACTATCCAATTGAAATAAATCCAGATGATCAGGAAGGGACAAAGGTTTGGAAATCTGATCAAGTCAATAATTCTCAAGAATATTATCCCGAATATAATAAGATAGACGACTCAATAGACTATGCTCAAACAAATGATGCTCCCCTTGCAGATTATCACCAGACAGATGATGAATATTCTTCATATAATGATTATTATGACGACTATGATCCAGAAGAAGATGAAGAATATCAAGAGGAATTAAGGCGCGATAGATGGAAGCTAGTCTACTTTTTCATAAACTTATGTGGTGCTATATTTGGACTGCTACTTATATTTTTACTACTGTCTGTGGTATATAATATGGTGGCATGGGTATTCTCGGATCTTCTAAAGATATTTGGATTTTTGGGTATGAAATAAAATAATTTTTGCAGCGAATAAAGCGCTGCAATATTTATATATATTAGATTAATAATGGATTTAATGAAGAAATGGAGGATACAATAATGAACGAAGTGATAAAAGCTATGAAGGAGCGTAGAAGCATACGTAGCTTTAAACAAGATATGCCTGAAAAAAAAGACATTGAGCAGATAATTGAAGCAGGGCTATATGCTGCAAGTGGCACAGGAAAGCAGTCTGCAATGGTATTGGCAATTAGCAATAAGCAATTAAGGGATAAGCTTTCTAAAATAAACGGAGCCATTATGGGTAAGTCGGAGGACTTTGATCCTTTTTATGGTGCTCCAGTTATTTTGATAGTTCTTGCAAACAAGGAAGTTTCTACTCATATTTATGATGGAAGTTTGTGTATTGGCAATATGATGCTCGCTGCACATTCATTAGGTCTTGGTAGTATTTGGATACATAGAGCCAGAGAAGAATTTGAAATGCCTGAGTATAAGCAACTTCTGAAAGATCTTGGCGTAAATGGCGAATGGGAGGGCATAGGTCATTGCGCAATAGGCTACATAGATGGTGAAATTCCTGCTCCCGCGCTACGCAAAGACGGCAGAGTTGTTTGGGTGGAGTAATTATAAAAAGCATAACAAATATCGCTATAAATAAAGACTTATGCAATTGCATAAGTCTTTATTTACTAAATTATTCTTCAACTGGCTCTTTTAATAGAGCATTCTTTGCAAGTCTATCTACCCGTTCATTATATTCTATTCCGGTATGCGCGTTTACATGCACAAAGTTAATATTTATTTTTTTCCTAGCTTCCTCAATAAATTTTGCATATTCGCGTGTAAGTGGTAAATTTGCTTTCCAATCCTTATTTGCCCAAAGCTCTATCCCCTTATAGTCATAGTATAGGGTTATGTTTTTCTTTTGCTCTGCAATTGCATAGGATATGGCAGCCTTTGCGCCCATTATTTCTCCAGCCACATTCCTTGATGATGCGTTTGCCTCATTTTTGTATGAACAAGAAAGCTCTTTTTCGCAATTTTTTGTAAATATAACTGCGCCAAAGCTATATATTCCATTGCTAAAGCTACCGTCTACAAAAGCTATAGCACTATCTTTATCTATGTTTGATATGGCAAGAGCTATTTGGTCGTTGCTATCGCATTCACTACTTTTGCCAGATAGCATATATTTTTCGGCCTCTGCCATAGTTTTAAAGCTTTTGTATTCAGCGCCAGCAAAACTCTTTACCTGTTTTTCACATTCAGCCCATGAATAAAATATTCCCTGAGATCTACCCTTGCGAACAGCATAGAATTTACTCATGCTTTTTTTCTTTAAGTAGGTGCTTTGCAGCAATACCTGGTCTTGTCATTGCCCATGGATCAAGTATCTCATTTAGCTCTGCCTCTGTAAGATATCCAAGCTCAAGCACTATGCTACGAATAGTCTTGTTGGTCTTTTCAGCGATTTTTACTATCTCTGCGCTCTTCTCATATCCAATATGAGGCACAAGAGCAGTTACCATACCAACGCTCTTTTCAAGGTCATTCTTCAGCTTTTCTCTATTTGCCTTTATACCATTTATGCAGTTGATTCTAAATGTATTTACTGCATTTGTCATCATATCTATGCTCTCATACAGAGTATGGAATAGTACTGGTTCAAATGCATTTAATTCCATCTGGCCAGCCTCGGCGCACATTACTGCAGTAACATCATTACCAATTACTCTAAAGCCTACTTGATTCACAACTTCAGGTATTACAGGATTTACCTTACCTGGCATTATGCTTGAACCATTTTGCCTTGGAGGAAGAACTATATCACTTATCATTGTACGTGGACCTGAGCTCATAAGTCTTAGATCGTTGCAAATCTTATTAAGGTCTATTGCTAATATCTTAAGTGCGCTGCTCATCTCCATAACGCCATCTAGGTTGCTTGTAGCATCTACAAGATCCGAAGCCTGTCTTAGAGGCAAGCCAGTTGCTCTGCTTATCTCTGGCACTATTTCCATAAAATACATAAGATCTACATTGATACCTGTTCCTATGGCAGATGCGCCCATATTAAGATTTTCAAGGCTTATCTTGGCTTTCTCAATACGGCCAAGATCCCTCTTTAGTAGGCTTGCATAAGCATGAAACTCCTGACCAAGTCTAATAGGCACTGCATCTTGCAGCTGAGTTCTGCCCATCTTTATTACATCGTCAAATTCACTTGCCTTGCTGAATAAAGAAGATACCAGCTCGCTTATCTCGCTTTCCAGTTTTGGAAGAATATTAAGCGCTCCTATTTTACCTGCACTAGGATATACGTCATTTGTGCTTTGACCCATGTTTACATCATCATTTGGATGAACTTTATCATATTTGCCAAGCTCGCCACCAAGTATCTGATTGGCTCTATTTGCAATTACTTCGTTAGCGTTCATGTTGGCTGATGTGCCTGCGCCACCCTGTATAGGATCCGATATAAATTGATCCCAGAATTTTCCTTCCAAGATCTCATCGCAAGCCTGCACAATTGCGTGTTCCTTTTCTTTCTCTAGCAAACCAGCTCTGGAATTAGTAATGGCACAAGCCTTTTTGATATAAGCGAGCGCCTTTATCATTTCAGGATGCATATTCCTGTGAGTAATATCAAAGTTTTCCTTGCTTCTAAGTGTCTGCACTCCATAATAGGCGTCTATTGGCACTTCTTTTTCTCCTATACTGTCATGCTCTAGACGATACTTATTATTCATATTTACCTCTCATACACAATATTTGTATATATTATAACACCAAAAACTAGCATTTCAAGCCTACTTATCATTTATAATAATATCGCTATCCTTTACAAATCCCCTTATCGGCTGGCCGTTTAGCTCCGTTTCCACATAGGCAAAGCTACCACGTGTGTTATAGAAGCTAGAAAGATATATTACATTGTCTCCTGGATTTAGAGTCATCAAATCAGTGCTTAAAGTAGCAGGATCATCTGTAAGCGAACAGCTCTTTGAAATTTCTGCATCATAGTAATAAAACTCCATATTGGATGTTTTGATTTTATCCTTTGCGTCGCTTTCTTTAAAATAGCCAACTCTTACAGCCCTATCGTTTGTTTCATACATAGCAAGTATATATCCATCTTCTCTTCCAGCGATGTATACAGCTCCATTTGTACTGAGCTTTGCCTTGCCATTCGCTCCTCTAAATGAATCTGTGTCTGGGCAAGAATATATGTTTAGCCTTTGATTTGCCTTGAGCTGAATAAACTTAAAACCACTTAGTACATCAAATCCCCACTCTACATAGTCCAAAAAGTTTTTCTTGCCCTTATCGCTATAATACTTATCTGCACGTATATCGTTTAAAATATCTTTGCACAGTCTTTCGTTCTGCCACTCTATCTCGTTTAGTTTAGGATAACAGTATTTACTGTTGTTGGGGTTTTCATTCGCTTTATACCATGGTCTTGTATTGAAATACGGATAAAAAAGTCCGTCTTGTTTGAACACAAAGCCGTGACGAGCAAATATCTCATTGAATATGAATTTTATAGATACAAAATCCCATTCCTCAATTTCTTCCCGACTAAGCAAACGTGAATCACTGTCTGGAATAATATACTGTCTTGCAGCAAAAGCACTACTTGTGCAAAAAATTATAAGTACCAGAGCCAAAGATAAAATTTTTTTCATTTATTTACTCCCTTTTTTGTTTTAATTATATAGTATACGCATTGATTTTTATAATATTTTATCATTTTTTGCCATAAATCACAATTAAGATATTGTATTAGGAAATAATATGGCACCTTTTTCTTTTGCTCAAAAAAGCTTTAATTCTAGAGGTTTTTAGCGTAATTGCAAACAAAAACCTCGTCTTTAATAAGTTTACAGTACGAAAGTTTGTATGTTATACTATATTTAATCGTAAGCCCTAAAAGCAAAGGTTTGCTTTGTCTATTAATGTTTGCTTTTTAAGTAATGGTTTGATTTATGAATAAAGGTTGAATTTATTATATAAATATCTTTCTATAGACAATACACGTTGAGACGGTAGCTCTGTTGTCCAAACTAAATACAGAACATCATTTAGATATAGAAATAGGGGAAGATGAATTATCTGAAATTGACTTTTCAAAAGACGCAACTTATGGAGAAATTAAAAAGTATGTGTTAGATAAATACG
>JAXFOG010000005.1:0-120679 GCA_034180455.1 Eubacteriales bacterium | reverse complement strand
TTAGTTCTCTTTCTTGTAATTTCCATTAATCCAGTATGAGTAAATCCATGTAAAATTATTGGAACTGGATCACCCTTAAAAAGTTGTATACATAAAGCTTGTAATGTTTCCATATCTGTTGACTCCATATTTATAAAATCAATTAGAATAATGCCTGAAATATTATATAATCTAATTAGCCTTGCAACCTCTTCTGCTGCTAGTAAGTTAATTTCTAGGAATGTTTTATTTGAAAAATTACTTGTATCGTTCGAGTTAACATCAAAAACTGTAAGTGCTTCACAAAAATTTACTACAATATTTGAACCATTATCCAAAACAAAAACATTGTTTTTCTTTTCATTAGATACAAAAGTTTCGTTAATACCATTCCTTCTTTGAATATTAATTTTATTTTTATAAGTTCTAGAAAACTCTTCATAAATATCTATATTTTCATTACAGTTGACATTTATTTTTTTTTCTAATTTAACATATTCATATATTATATCATTTACAGAAATGTTGTTCTTATATATACAATATGGTGCTTTAATATTCATAAATGTATCTTTAAATGAATTAAATATTTCAATTTGTTCATCGAGTTCTTTTTTGATTCCATTTATTGACGCATTTTCAGAATTTTTTCTAAATACTATTCCAAATTGATTTTTACTAAGATCTTTTCCTATGCCCTTAAGTCTGTTAATTTTTTTAATATCAAGTATTCTAGAAGAAATAGCTATGTAGTTATTGTATGGCATAAACATTACTAATTGGCCTGGAATCTTAATATCTCTTGTTAGAACAGGTCCTTTATTTGAATATGCTTCTTTTTTTATCTGAACTAAAATTTTATCGCCTTGTTTTAAATCTAAATTATTAAAATTCTCATAGGAATTCTTTTCAATAATAGGAAGAAAAGCAGATCTTGAATATCCTATATCTATAAATGAATAGTTTAAATTTTTAATAATTTTTTCTACTTTAGCAATATATATATTGTCAACACCAAATTCTTTATTTGAAGCTTTAATTGATTCATAAGGCTTTCCATTTTCATAAACATTTATAATTGGCGCTGATTTTGATTCAGATATGTTTATATCTACCAAATTATGTCGTTTTAAAATTGTATCAAATAAACAACTCATATTAAAGCTTCTCTGTAAAAGTTTCGTTTTTTATAATGAATTTAATCTTATTATAAAAATTGATAGACATGATATTTAAAAACAAAATAACAAACTCAAAAGAGAGTTCAAAAATTACCATGTTTAAATTATGATAAGTTATTGCTATATAAATCAATCCAATAATAGTAACTATTGAAAAAAACATAAAAGTTTTAGTTGAATTTCTAAATTGCAAATAAGACTTATTAAATTGTCCTTTTGTAAGTTTATTATTAAATTTAAACATATAATAAATATCTGAAATTATAAGGACAAGTGGAAAAAGCTGAAGAACAAACGGAAGAGTATAAAAAATAATATTTGACAACTTGCTATTTTTAAATCCTAAAGCAAAAACAAATATAATATTTATTATGCAGATTATGCAAAAATAAAGTTTTATCTTTTTTATTTCTTGATCGCAGTTGACAATAGTATACGTTTGGCCAGAATATGTATATGTACCATTTTCTTTATCAATAGTATAGTTTTTTAAGTGTTCTTTTTTCATATTCCCCTACTTTAAATATTTATCAAACCAGTTTAAGATTTCTTGCAATCTTTTAATTCGATGCAATGGCTTTCCACTTCTAGATAGCTCGTGATTTTCGCCTTTGAAAATACACATTCTTGTATCAACACCATGATATTTAAGTGCTGTAAACATTTGAATTCCTTCTGCAATCCAGCATCTATAGTCTTCATCAGAATGAATAAATAATGTTGGAGTATGTACATTATCAGCGTATTTAAGTGGAGAATGCCACCAAAGCTTTTCATAACCACTCCACGGAGTAGCTAAATTTTGATCATCAGCAAAATAATATCCAATATCGGTTGTACTAAACATTGATATCCAATTAGATATAGATCTTTGAGATACTGCAGCTTTAAATCGATTTGTATGGCCAATTATCCAGTTTGTCATAAAACCACCATATGAACCACCAGTAACACCCAATCGTTCTGTGTCGATATTGTTATTGTTTATAATCGCTTTATCGAGGCACTTCATAAGATCCTCATAATCAATAGTTCCGTATTTTCCTCTAATATCAGCAAATTCATTCCCTCTACCATCGCTTCCACGAGGATTACAAAATACTACATAGTACCCTTTATTCGCAAAAAGTTGCATCTCGTGGTAGTAATTCCTGCCATATGCTGTTTTTGGTCCACCATGAATATCTAATATGCACGGATATTTTTTATTGTAATCAAAATTGACTGGCTTTATTAAATAACCATCCAAATCAATTCCATCATTTTTGAAAATAAAATGTTCTATTGGAGATAAATATACATCTGAAATTATATTTTCATTTATTGATGTAAGCTTAGATATTTCATTACTAGATAGTAAATAAAGCTCTTGTAAAGACAAATCTTCAGTTGCACAGAAAATTATCTTATCATTTATAATATCAAAAAAATCAATTGAACAATAATTTTCAACTATTGCTTTTTCGTTACCCAATAAATCTATTTTTTTAATAATAGTTTTGTCTCTATTAAGAACGGTATAATATATGTAATTATCGCATACTTTACACTCTATTCCTGAACCAAGTTTTGAATCGGATCCGACATTGCTAGAAGCTTCTTCATCTTTTGACCAAACCAAACTAAGAGCACTGTCTTTAATTTTATACAGTGAAGAATTCTCATTTATGCCATATTTATTAGTATCTACAGCAAAAATATAGATTTGATCATTAATAATAAAAAATTTATATAGTTCATGATTTTTTTCTTCTAATAAATCATAAGTCTTATTTTGATCTAATTCATACTTGTAAAGTTCAGAAAATAATTCTTGTCGATTGCTAAATGTATTTGCAGAAAAAAATATTAGATTATCTATTACTTCATATTGCATTACATCTGAATATAGTCCTGAAATAATTCTAATTTCATTATTGCTTTTGTTAATAATATACAAAGTATTTCTATTTTTATTTGTAAAACCTTTACCGTTTTGCCAAAATGGAATTTCATCAATTATTTGATAGTCTTTGTTATCATCATTTTCATCATCTATGTTTATTTTATTTAAGGCAGTAAAGGCAATTAAATCATTATTAATTATTTTAAAATCATTAATATTTTTATCTATTTTTAAGTATGGACGAGACTCTCCACCATTAATGTTTATTAAATAAATTGAGCTTGATTCTTTTGAATTATCATCAAAAACAAAGATAATTTCTTGATCGTTAAGCCATTGATAAAATCCAACTTTATTGGAAAATGTTAGCTGCTTATTTACTCCATTTTTTAAATCATATATGAATAAATTGGAGTCATATCCATTTGTATCAAGGTTTGCCTTTTTTACAATATATGCATAAGTATCTCCGTTAGAGTTAAATTTTCCATTTGATAAAAAATTAAATCTTGTAAAATCATCAATCTTCAAATTTCTCATATTGATCTCCCATATCATCATTAATCATTTCGTCAATTGGAAGAATCGCAGGTAATTCATTTAAACCTGAAATTCCAAAATGGCTCAAAAATTTATCAGTAGTAATGTATAAATTTGGATTACCAATTACATCCTTTTTTCCAGATATTGTTATGAGTTCCTTATCTAATAAAGAAGATAATGAATATTCTGAATTGACTCCTCTTATTTGATCAATTTCATTTTTTGTAATAGGTTGTTTATATGCGATTATTGCTAATGTCTCCATTGCCTTTGAACTAAGAGACTGTGTCTTTATATTTCCAAGTACTTTAGAAATATATTCTGCATATTCTGCATTTGTTGAAAACTGAACATTATTATTAAATACTTTAACATAAATACCACGATTATCTTCGTTATATATATCAATTAGATAATTTATAACTTCGTTTAGCTCAACTAGACTTATTCCAATCCCTTTTGACAATGCTTCAAAAGAAACAGACTCTCCTGATACAAATAAGATTGCTTCAACTATTTTTGAAAAATTTATTATTCTTTGGTTCATATAGTGGATTCCTTTTTAACATAGATAGAATCAAAAGTATTTTTTTGCTTTGCTGATACCCTACCTCTCTTGATTAATTCAAGCAGCGCAATAAAATATGTGGCGTAATATTCTGGATCATTTTTATTAATAAAAGTATTAAAAAGCACAGGACTAGATGTAAGATTTTTCAATATATTTATAATGCTTTGTTTTATAGTAATTTGTTCAGCTCTTAATGAATTTATCTTACCTTTATAACGTATCTTTTCTTCTTGTAAAAGCTTTCGTTCAAGCAACCTAAATATTGAGTTAGTCAACGATGAAACAGTATTTTCTTTTAGTTCAACAATGGGTTCAATTACTACTGCTTCTTCAGGAAACTTAGTATAGAAAAGTAAGCTTTTGCTTTCTAATTGTTCTAATGCTGGAATAATAGACTTAATTTTTCGGTACTCTTCTATCTGCATGATTAGTAGTTGCTTGTCTTCCTCAAGATCGGTATCTACATTTTCCGTTGGAAGCAATGCTTTGCTTTTTATTTCTAAAAGTCGTGCAGCCATAGCAAGAAACTCACCCATCGACTCCATATCAACATTTTCACTTGAATATACAATGCTAATATACTGATCTGTTATTTCAGATAGAAATATATCTTTAATGTCAATTTTTGATTTTGAAATCAAATGAAGAAGAAGGTCTAGTGGACCAGTAAAATTTTCAAGGCTTACATTAAATTTACTCATACACGTCCTACTATCTGTAAAAATGTTCTAAGTACTCCTATTTCAATCGAATTAGTAAGATATAAAAGAATTTTATTAAAAGCACCGTAAAGTATCAGAATAAACAAAATAATCTGCATGCTTTTCATCAACTTAGCATTCATGGAAATTTTGCCTTTAAATATCAAGTTGTTCATAATATGAAAACCATCCAATGGAGGAATTGGCATAGCATTGAAAATAGCTAATATTAAGTTAAACTGCGACAAAAGCATAAAAAATCTTAAAATATGTGCCATAGTCATATTTGCAATAAGTAAATCATTCCCGATATAAGCACTTGATAATATGTATGAAGCACCATACGATTCTGAGTATAAAAGATTAAAATATGATATATTTTCTAAAACTTCTGGTTTCCATACAAATCTATTAATTGCAATCATAATAGATGTAGAAATCAAATAAAGTGTAAGATTGCAAATAATACCTGCAATTGAAACATAAAAATCATCTTTAACTCTATTATTAAAATTTCTGGAGTTAATTGGAACTGGCTTTGCCCATCCAAAACCGAACAATACCATAAAGATTGTTCCTAAAGGGTCTAAATGCTTTAATGGATTAAGCGTAAGCCTACCCAGAATTTTTGCAGTGTTATCTCCACATTTATAAGCTACATAGCCATGAGCATATTCATGAATAACTAAAGAAATGATAAGAGCCACTGAAAAATATAAAACAAAAATTAAGAATCCAATTGGATCTGCTTTTAAAAAATTATAAAATCCTTCTAATCTTGATAAAATCATAAAATCTCCTTAAAAAAGATTATATTATTATAGCATAATTAGCTAAATTAATAAACTTATTGTTGATTTACTTGATATATAACAAGTAAACAAATATAATAAAAATAGGAGGATTTTATGAAAAAAATTATTCTCATTTTATTATCTTTAATATTTATAGTAACATCTTATGCAGGAGAACGAGAAGATGAGTTTGAAAGACAACTTAGTCAATTAAAATCGCCAAAAGATCTAATGATTGAGAATGGGTTTGCAAAAGTTCGTGTTGGCGATGAGTTTATTCTTCCATATGCAAATATAGAAATAATACCAACCGATGAAAGGGAAACTTATTCTTTTAATAAAAAATTAAAAATAAATAATTCTAATCCTGAAGTAGTAAGCGTAAATGCATTCGGATTGGTAAAAGCATTAAAAATTGGCATGTCCAAAATACAAATCGAAGAAAACAATAAAACTACAGATTTTGTAGTAGAAGTTGGTACTGACCATGCTCCCCTATCAATTCAAAATTTAGTATACATAGGAAAAAGAGAATTCTTAAGCAATCAAATGCACAGACTTCCAAAATATAATCAATATGCTAAGTGGTACTATAAAAAAAAGAAAGAAGTTGGATGGTGTAGCGTATTTGCTTCTTACTGTGTAAATGCTGCAGGATTAAATACATTTAAATACGATACAATCAATAAAGATTCTGCAAATAAAGACTATGTATTTGGATTGCTTGAAGGTCAAGTTGGCCATCAATGGGATGGATATTCATCAGTAAATAGATTTGTAGATATACCAAAGCCAGGATATTTTGTAATATATGGCAATACCAAGAATGCATATAAATTTACGCATATTGGTCTTGTTGTAGATGTTGTCAATAAAGGAGATGGGATTTACAAAATAACTACAGTTGAGGGCAATATGTCAAATACTGTTAAATGCTATTCATATTTATATGATAGTAAAATTAAACATCCAAAGAAAAATATATCAGAGTTACCAAAAAGTGAGCAAACCAATCAATTGATTCAATATAAAGAACATACGGGATATTGGAGTGTATTTGGATTCTGTGCTACTTGGAAATAAAATAGTACAAAAAAACCGGCTAATGCCGGTTTTTTAAACTTTAAACCAAACTTTTAAACAGAATAATATAAACAATATAAACGCAATAGAGAAACCAAATGAAATAAGCAAACCTGCTTTTAGGGCACCCCAGATAAAAGAACGAATTTGACTTTTAGTTAAAGTATCATGTCCATCACTTTTTGCAGATAATTTTTTGGGATTATACCAGGGCATTCCCTCAACATTCATATTTACAATGACTCTACCATCATCTTGTATATCTTTTTTATTATTCTTTATCATACAGATGACACGCAACCATATGACCACCAACATTACGTGGTATAGGAATTTCAGATTTACATATTTCCATACACTTAGCACATCTTGTGTGGAACTTACAGCCTTTTGGAGGATTAGCAGGTGAAGGTATGCTTCCTTCCAGAATAATTCTGTTCATTTTATGTGTTGGATCTGGCATAGGAATAGCACTAAACAAAGCCTGAGTATAAGGATGCAAAGGATTTTTGAATATAGATTCTTTTGATCCAATCTCAACTAGTGATCCTAAATACATAACACCAACATTGTCAGAAATATGCTCTACTACGGATAAATCATGTGATATAAAAAGATATGTAAGACCAAACTTCTCTTGCAAATCCATTAATAGATTAATAATTTGTGCTTGAATAGAAACATCTAGCGCGGAAACTGGTTCGTCGCATACAATGAACTCAGGATTTAAAGCAATAGCTCTTGCAATACAAATTCTTTGTCTTTGTCCACCAGAAAACTCATGAGGATATCTATCTTTGTGATATGGCTGTAACCCACAAGCTTTCATAATAAGATCAACATATTCAACATAATCTTTATTGTCTACAATATTATGCTCTTTAACGCCCTCACCTATAATTGTTCCTACTGGTAGTCTTGGAGATAAACTAGAATAAGGATCTTGGAAAATGATTTGCATACGAGGTCTAAATTTAATCATCTCTCGTTTGCTAAGCTTTCTTATATCAACTCCATCAAAGTAAACTTCTCCGGAAGTAGGATCATCTAAATGTAAAATTGTTTTACCAGTTGTAGTTTTGCCACAACCAGATTCCCCAACTAAACCCAAAGTTGTTCCACGTTTAATTGTAAATGATACATCATCTACAGCCTTAACATGGCCTACAACTCGATTAAAAAGACCTGCTTTAATGGGAAAATATTTTTTTAGGTTCTTTACAACAAGTAAATCATCATTTCTATTTTCCATTATTTTTCCTCCATATAACGATAGCAACTTACAAAGTGAGTTGGACTTACCATGAATTCGCAAGGATAAGCGCCATCACATTCTTTAACTTGTTTGTTGCACCTATCTCTAAAATAGCAATAATTTGGCATATTTATTGGGTTTGGAACGTTGCCAGGTATGCTATATAGCCTTTCAACATTTTGATTGACTACAGGCTTTGAAGCCATCAATCCTATAGTATATGGATGACAAGGGTTCTTAAATATTTCAAGAGCAGTACCTTTTTCGACAATTCTTCCAGCATACATAACAACAACATAGTCAGCCATTTCAGCTATTACGCCCAAATCATGAGTAATCAACATAATACTACCATTGATTTTATCTTTAATATTACGTAAAAGTTCAAGTATTTGAGCTTGTATTGTTACATCAAGAGCAGTTGTTGGTTCGTCTGCTATAATCAGTTTTGGATTACAAGCTAAAGCCATTGCAATCATAACGCGCTGACGCATTCCACCTGAAAGCTCATGAGGATACATCATATAAACGCCGTCACTATTTGCTATTCCAACTAAATTGAGCATTTCAATAGTTCTTGCTTTGATTGCTTCTTCAGACATGTCTTTATTATGAAGCTGTATTACCTCATTAATTTGTTCTCCAATTCTAAAAACAGGATTAAGACTAGTCATTGGTTCCTGGAAGATCATAGAAACATCGTTGCCACGAATTCCTTCCATAACATATGTAGGAGCCTTTGCAACATCAATAACTCGGTCACCAAGATTTAAACGAATTGCGCCCTCAGTAATTTGTCCAGTTGGCCTTTGTACAAGATGCATTAGTGAAAGACTTGTAACAGACTTACCACAACCAGATTCTCCTACAACACCTACGGTGGAGCCTATAGGAATATCAAAACTAACTCCATCAACTGCCTTTACAGTTCCAATATCGGTAAAGAAATATGTATGCAAATTATCAAACTCAACTACGTTGTTTGGATTATGCATTTTTGAGAGATACTCACTCTCAGGAACATTTTTACGTTCTCTTTTCTTTTCATATTCTTTTGTAATTTTTCTATTTCTTTTGCTAATGGCTCTTGATTCTCGAGCAGAAATATAATTACTCTTTTTATTTGACATTTGCTTACCTCTTCATCTTTGGATCATATGCATCACGTAAGCCATCGCCTACAAAGTTAAAGCCTAAAACCGTTAATACAATTAACAATCCAGTAGGGATCCAAATCCACCAACAAGTTTTCATAATGTACAAGTCATTTGCAGCATTTACTATACTTCCCCAGGAGGCAAGTGGTGGCTTAACACCTAATCCTAAGAAAGAAAGTGTTGCTTCATAAATAATTATACCACCCAAACTCATAGTAGCCTGAACAATAAGTAGTGGCATAACGTTTGGCACCAAGTGTCTGAATATTCTTTTATTTATACTCAGACCAGTTGCTTCAGTAGCAATCATAAAGTCTTGCTCCCTCAATGACAATATCTGACCACGTACAACTCTTGCTATACCTGTCCATCCTAATAAGCCTAGTAATAACATTAGCAAGAATATTCTTTTAGTAGAAGGAACTTCCATTGTATCCATAACGGAACCGATTATTATCATAAGTGGAAAAGAAGGAATACTGTTAAATAAATCGATAAATCTCATGATAATATTATCAACCCATCCTCCGAAATATCCAGAAATACCACCAAATAAAATTCCAATAAAAATTTCTAGAAAAACAACTACAAAACCAACCATCAACGAAATTCTTCCGCCATACATTAGCCTTGTTAATACATCCATGCCTTGTGCATCAGTACCACATAAATGTTCTCTGCTTGGAGCACTATTTGTATCAAACAAAAGCATTGTACGTTGATTCTTGATTGTAAATCTACCGTTTGCAAGAGAAATTTTAAACTCTTCTTCTTTTTCATTACCATCAGAATCTTTATGAGTATAGATAAATGAATCATCCTTGTTTCTAATCGCATCCATTGTCGCTAATAAATAGTCCATCGACAAAAATTCAGACTTATCATTAGGGGTAACTATTAGATCTGTAATAAGTGCGATTTTTTTAACTTCGCCGTTATATTCTTCTGTTATTCCTATAGAATGATCATCAACATTATTTAACAAGAATTTTCTATTCTGAAAAGTAAATTCGCTTTGCTTATCTATTATAGCTTTTTCAGCTGTAATTCTATATTGTAAATTGTTAACAGTATCATTATTAATCTCAGCAAAAGGATATACAACATTTTTTGAAATCAAAGCATAGGGATTTTGAATTAAAATCTTGCTATCCATTTTATTTCTAAAAATAGTATATTCTGTATCTTTATATGTAAATTTATCCTCGTCTGCTTTAAATGCCTTATCAAATGCCTCTTTAAAACCATCAGTATATAGAGGATTTTTAGGAAGCAATGCCATTGATCCTTTTATTACAAATTTTCCAGCTTCCTTAGAATCATTTATAATATAAGCATCATCGGAGAGTTTTGTAATTGAATATTTATCTTTTGAGACTTCAAATTCAGAAGCTCCTTTATTTTTTGCCAATATAAATTTACTTTTTATCTTTTTAAAATCATTTGGCTTAACATCTGATCTTAGTACTGGAAGTAAATCTGAATTATACTTTGCATTTGCATAGTCTTTATATACAAGCTCTTCACGAGTAAAAAGCTGAGTTTGTGTGTAAGGAGAAAAAATAGGGCCAACAAAAGAAAATAAAAACATAACAGCAAGCATTGTAAAACCAACAACAGCAAGTTTATTTCTTACAAAGCGCTTAAAAACCAACATTCCTGGTGAAAGAACTTTAACCCTGCTCTCATTATCTAGAGCATCTTTGCGATTATCCACCATCTCTTCAGTAGCTTGTTTAACTCTATCTAAAGCAGAAATATTCTGCTTAGAATTTTTATTTATATCTTTATTCATAATAGCCTCCTATCAGTTAATTCTCACGCGGGGGTCTACTATTGCATAGGTAATATCTGCTAAAAATAGACTAAGCTGAGTAAGAGCGATGCTAAATACTGAGTAAAACATTGTAAAAGGTATATCTCCTCTTATCATTGATTGGTAAGAAACATAACCAATACCAGGTATCTGATACATTGTTTCCGTAATAAGAGCACCAGTAAACATAGAAGGCAATAAGTAACTAAGATAAGTAACAAGAGGAATTAATGTGTTCTTATAAGCATGTTTATTTATAACTTCTTTCTCTGGCAATCCTTTTGCTCTTGCAGTTCTAATGTAATCAGCGTTTAGAACTTCCAACATATTTGTACGTGTAAAACGCATTAAGCCACCTATACTTAGCATAGTTAGTGTTAAAGTAGGAAGAACTAAATGTTGTGCCATATCCAAAATTTTCCCCCAAGTAGATAGTCGAGGAAAATCTCTACTAACAATTCCATATAACTCAAACCAATTTAGCTTAATAGCAAAAACATATTTTAATAATGTAGCTAGGAAAAAAGTCGGTAAAGAAATACCCAATAAAGCGAAAACAGAAATAGCATAGTCTGTTCCGCTATATTGCTTAGTAGCAGCAGTAATGCCAAGTGGAATTGCAATGAGCACTTGCAAAATGAATGTAACAATGTTAAGCGATACAGAGTACCAAATTACATCGGCAAATTTTTCAGTTACGGGTTTGGTAAATAGCCATGAATCACCAAAATCGCCTTTTATAGCATCTTTAATCCAATACCCAAAACCTGTAAAGATATCAGTGTCCAAATTGTACCTTGCATTAAGTGTTGCTAAAATTTCTTCATAGCTTTTGGCGCCAGGAAGTGTAGCATTTTGACGTGCAACAGTTTCTACATATGATGTAGGCAGAGATCTGATTACAGCATATACACATAGTGATCCTAGAACAATAATCACTATTGCAAAAACTAAACGTCTAATAATAAACTTTGACATTAAAATCCCTCTCTAAAAGAAAATTGTTATAACTTAAATTATTATAACATAAGCTAGAAAAAATAACAATAAAAAAGGTGCCTATTGCTAGACACCTTTCTAATTATTATCTCATCTCGAGAGTTTCAATCTCAGCACCCCAGTTATAGAATGTTGTTACATCTTTTGCAAGAGTATCTACATTGATTCTTTCGGTTGAGAAAATGTTACTATTCTTACGCTGATATGCAGGAATTTCAACTGCCCAATCAACAATAAGATCAAGAGCCTGCTTGTAAATTTCTTTTCTGTACTGTTGATCATCGGATTTACGAGCATCAACAATTAGATTATCAAGTTCAGGATCCTCTATACGATAATGGTTTGAACCAGAGCCGCCTCTGCCAGCAATACTAGAAGAATGATAAATCTGATACATATCGGGATCTATGGTTGTCTGCCAAGCAGCTGTCCACATATCTTGTGTGCCTGCATTTAGTTGATCCCATAAAATATTAGGATCAGCAGGGTCATTTATTTTTAACTCTATACCAATCTTAGCCAATTCTTCTTTAGCACTTGTAAGAACAGTGTAGTTAGGATGGTCGCCAGTGCCACCTGCAGGAATTATAATTTCATATGACATTCTTGCGCCTTCTGGTGCAGTTGTAAACTTGCCTGAAGCCTCATCGTATGTATATCCAGCAGCTTTAAACCATGACTTAGCTCCTTCAAGAGCAGCTGCTATTTTCTGCTCGTGAGTCATATCAGCAGTGTAAAGATCATTGCCATCTGCATCAACTGAGAAAGCAGTTCTATAGTCTGCATCAGTTTTCTGAGGAGCAGCCCAGCTTGTAGCTGAAATAGGATATTCAATTACTGCTGCTGCGTCGCCATAGTAACTCTCGTAAGAAATATCACGGAATGCTGCTAAAACAGTAGCTAATCCACGACGAAGAGCCTTTGACTCATCAGAGCCCTTGTTTTCTTTACCACCAACGTTAATTGTTTCTGCATTAAGACCAATATAACCATAGCCTAGATTATCTACTAATGTAGTTGTAATCTTATCACCAGAAAGCTCGCCGTTGCTATTTTCGCCTCTAACCTGCTCAAAATTACGCTTTGAACCAGACAAATTACCAGTATCAACAGAGCCAGATAAAACACCAGCTACCAACTCTGAGGTCTGTGTTTCTTTGATTTGCAGATACTTAATCTTAGGCTCACCCTTGTAATAGTTCTCATTTGCTTCATAATAAACAACTTTGTTCTTATATTCAATAAATTTGTATGGACCAGCGCCCATAGGTTTTGTTGTCTTAGAACGGATTAATGAAAGATCGCCAAACGGATGACCATATAGTCCTTCTTCTGGCTTATACTGATCAGGATCACCATAATAGTGCATTGGTGTAATATATGCGCCTAATACTTGATAAACTGCTGGAGCAGAGAATCCTTCTAAGGTAATTTCTACTGTATAGTCATCTAACTTTTTAATACCAGCTATACTCTTTACACCCTTACCAGCCATTTCTTCGTCCTTAGGACCCCAATAGCTAATAAATTCACCGTTTAGTTTTTCTTCTAGATTTTTGCCTATTTCAGCATCTGTAAATGCACCAAGATTATTCTCGTACATTGCTTTTACATTGGCAACCAAATCTTCAATTGTAGGCATTGTGCCGTCTTTTTTAAATTCAGCTTTTGTACCAGCCATTGTTAATACGCCAGACTCTGCATCGTATGTGCCTAAGTTCCACATAGGAGCTGTAACAAATACTTTTTGATCTTCAGAAACTTGTTCAACACCTATTAATTTTGCAGCATCCTCTGGATACTTGGAGTTAACAGTTTCAACAACCTCTTGAGCGCCAGCTGTCCATGCGTCTTCTATTTTTTTCCAATAATCATCAACTAATTCTTGAGCAAAACCATCATCGGCTGTTACCTTGTATTCTTCGCCCTTTTCTTTAATTGATTTAATTATTTCATCATATTTTGTATATACTTCACTAGATGTCTGAGTTCTATAATCCTGTAATCCTACGATTGGATAGGAATATAGAGTTGTTGATCCTTCATAATCTGGGTCAAGCAATACATAGTATGTAAAGATTAGGTCGTCAGCTGTAGCTTCCTTTCCATCACTAAAAAGAATGCCTTTCTTGATCTTTGCTGTATACTTTGTTGTATCAGATGCTTCATCATATTTTACAGACAAATCTGCAGGACCATGATAAAAATAATCTACACCGTTATAAGGAATAGTCTCGCCTTCAATACCATTAAAAACGATTCCACCCATACGATCGGTTGTCATAAGACCAACCTGAGTCCAATCACAAGCATCTCTGTCATACTGAGATTCAGCGAAGAATGGTGAGAACTTCTCACTCATTGCGTCTGAAGCGATAACTAGAGTATCATTCTCAGCTAAAGACACTACTTGTATGCTGATAAGCATTGCTACTGCTAACAGCAATGAAATAATTTTCTTCATTATTATTCCTCCTATATATTTTTGTTGATATAACAACGATGTATTTATTGTATCATAATAGGACATTAAAATCAATAAATAGTAAAGACAATAGATTTATATGATTATATAATATAGTAAGACGATATTTTAATTTTAAATTAAAACTAATTGTCTAAAAATTAAACAAAATAATTATTTTACCCTTGTATTTATATGGATTTTAGAATATAATTTCTTTGATTGATTTGGGTCTGTGATTGCAAGCCGATGCCAGCCGCAGGCAAAACGGTCCACGTAAGCAAATATAGATATTTGTGAGCATGGTGCGGTCTAGATGTAAGTCCAGCCAACATATTTATTTTGTTGAGAGATAGTAAGTAGGACGAATGAGTTGAGCAAGCTATCCAGCTGGCGAGTGTGGGGTCAAAAATCAGGTCAGCCTATCAATTTATTTCTTTAGGAGGGTATATTATGTACCAAGACAAAACATTAACCTGCAAAGATTGTGGAGCTGAATTTGTATTTACAGCCGGTGAACAAGAGTTTTATGCAGAAAAAGGGTTTGAAAACGAACCACAACGTTGCCCAGATTGCCGTAAGGCACGCAAGCAGCAGAGAACAAAGAACACACACAAAGAAACATTTGAAGCCGTATGTGCTGACTGTGGAGCAACTTTTACATTGCCTTTTGTACCACGTAACGATAGCCCAGTTTACTGCAACGATTGTTTTAAAGCACACCGTCAATAATAAATTGGCATGAAAAAAGAGCTTAGTAGCTCTTTTTTATATGGTATATTTTTTTAAGTTCCTCTGTCATATTACTTCCATTAGTATAACACACTAATGGAGGCATAACTTTTAAAAAAGGTTTACCGCACTTACTTGCTTCCATTAAAAAGATATATGGTGCCTTATCAATATGCGAATGTATTAGCCTTAATCTTTTTGGCTCCATTCTATTTTCTCGGAGAGTTGATATGGCTTCAATTAATCTTGTTGTTGGAAAGCAAAATACAAATTTACCATTTAACTTTAGAATCTTATAAGCAGTCTTAACAAGATTATCAAAACTCATTTCTTGCTCATGCCTAGATAACAGTTTGTTTTTAGTACTTGATACAACTGCAGATTGAGATTTACTATATGGTGGGTTTGAAATAACTATATCTTGACTATTATTTGAAACATATTTGTTGATATTTTCAAAACTATCATTATATACACTAATTATATTTGAAAGGTTGTTAAGTTCAACACTTCTATTAGCCATTTCAGCAATTTCTGACTGAAGCTCTATAGCTGTTATTTTCAAATTTTCTGCCTGTTGAGAAATAAGAATTGGTATTATTCCACTGCCTGTTCCAATATCTACTATATTGTAATTCTTTTTTGCTATTACAAAATAGCTTAATAAAACGGGATCCATCCCAAAACGAAATCCATGTTTTTTCTGTAGAATATGTAAATTGTTGTATTGTAAATCTTCGATTGTTTCGTCATCTTTAATATGAAAATCATTTAACATCAAAGCTTAAATACCTTACCGGAATATTTTTTTATATTTATTATTTCTTCAATAACATTATCTAAATAATGACCACTATATTCTTCTATTTGTCCGTTATCAACAAGCTTTGCAAGAGCAGGATCTATCGGCATTTGTGATATGTTTGGAATGTTATTTCTTTTCGCTATAGAATTCACATTGCTTTCACCAAAAGGATAAATAATTTCATCACAATTCGGGCATTTTATATAGCTCATATTTTCAACAAGAGCGAGAACTGGAATGTTCATAAGTTTTGCCATTTTAACAGCTTTCTCGACAATCATCTCTACCAGTTCCTGTGGAGTTGTTACTATTACTATTGCATCAAGAGGAATTGACTGAAAAACAGTTAAAGCAATATCACCTGTTCCTGGGGGCATATCAATAAACATTATATCAATATCGCCCCACAGTACATCGCTCCAAAACTGTTTAATTGTTCCACTAATCATTGGACCTCTCCAAATCACAGGATCATTATCATTTTCAAGCAAAAGGTTAACACTCATAACAGCGATTCCATTCTTAGAATAGCTTGGCAATAAATATTTATCTGTTCCATGAGCTTTCTCAGTAATGCCAAAAGCTTTTGGTATTGAAGGACCAGTTGCGTCAGAGTCTAATATGGCTGTCTTTAGACCTTTTTGATTAGCTATAACTGCAAGCAACGAGCTAACCATTGACTTACCTACTCCACCTTTGCCACTAACAATGCCAACAACTTTTTTTATTTTATTATTTAGTTTATTTTTTTCTTGCATTTTATCACTCCTCTTATGTATTATAGCAAAAAACTAACTTAAATAACAAGATTGACTAGTTCTATACAATAAAGTAAAATAAATACAGTATTATCATTTATTAATGGAGGAAAATATGAAAGTCATATTATTAAAAGATATAAAAGGTACTGGAAAGGCAAATGAAATTGTAAACGTAAGCGATGGCTATGCAAGGAATTTTCTTTTCCCACAAAAGCTTGCTAAAGAGGCTACAGCTGCTTCTATTAGTGAAGTGAAGAGAAAAAAGGCAGCAGCCGATAAGCTTGAAGCTGAAAATAGAGCAGAAGCATTAAATAAGGCAAATGAGCTTAGAAATAAAAGCATTATTATTGTAGCTAAATCTGGTTCCGCTGGAAAACTTTATGGTGCAATAACAGCTCAAGAAATAGCTAATGCTTTACTAGAACAATATAATGTAGACATTGATAAACGTAAAATATATCTTAAGGATTCAGTTAGGCAAATTGGAGAGTATAATGTTGAAATAAAGCTTTATCCCAATATATCTACTGTTATGACACTTTTTGTAAAAGCTGACGAATAAAATGCAAAATCAAGAAGAAACAATTAGACAATTACCATATAGTATAGAATCAGAAAGATCTGTACTTGGAGCAATGCTTCAAGATGCAGGTTCTGTTTCTCTCGCAATGGAAATGATGAATGATAAAGACTTTTATCTTGGAGAGCACCAAAAAATTTTTGAGTGCATGAAAGATCTTCAGCTTCTAGGAATGCCAATTGATATTAGAACAGTTTCTGAAGATCTAAAGAAAAGAAATTATCTCAATTTAATCGGTGGAGAAATATATCTTGTTTCATTAATAGAATATGTACCGGTTACTGTAAATGTAAAGTACTATATACAAATTGTGCTTGATAAATCAACATTAAGACAGTTGATCAATGGATCAAACGATATTAGTAAAATGTGCTATGCTCAGGAAGAAGATGTTTCTCAAATACTGTCTAAGTCAGAAAAAATAATATATGATATTGTAATGAAAAAATATAGTGATAGTAATTTGAAACACATCACTGAAATTCTTAAAGAAACATTTAATCATATAGCTCTACTATCAAATTTAAATGGTAAATTATATGGAGTACCTACTGGTTTTTATGATCTTGATAGAATGTTGACAGGTTTACATGGAGGTGAATTTGTTTTAGTTGGAGCTCGTCCCAGCATGGGTAAAACATCAGTGGCTGTTTCAATTGCCAAATATGCATCTATGGATGGAAATAAGTCAACTGCAATATTTAGTCTTGAAATGCCTAGAGTACAAATTGGTATGAGATTGATTTGTAGTGACGCTGGTGTAAATATGCAAAGGGTTCGTGACGGAAGTCTTTCTGATATTGAATTTGAGAAAATAGCAAATAGCCTCAGTAAATTATCTAAATCTCCTATGTATATTGATGATACGGCAGCAATAAGTACAACTCAGTTAAGAAGCAGATGTCGTAGATTAAAGATGGAAAAAGGACTAGACTTAATAGTTTTAGATTATCTGCAGTTAATGCAAACAGATAAACGTTCAGAAAATAGACAAAATGAAGTAAGCGAGATATCTCGTCAGCTAAAGGCCATAGCCATGGAGTTAAATGTTCCTTTAATCGCCTGTTCACAATTATCAAGAAGAGCTGCAAAAGCTGGAGAAAATAATAGACCTGTACTTTCTGATTTAAGAGAATCTGGTGCAATAGAGCAGGATGCTGACGTTGTTATATTTGTACATAGAGAAAACTATTACAGAAAAAAAGAAAATGAAGGAATGTCAGATGATATACAGATCAACGATAATGAAGGCGAACTTATTGTTGCGAAGCAAAGAAATGGTCCAATTGGTACTGTTTTAGTTGAATGGCAACCAGAGTTTGTACGATATGCAAATAAACCTGGCACAAAAGTAGCAGAGTTTAAGCAAGGAGAATAAAATTGCAGCAAAAATTCTTAAAAGATTTGAACGAAAAAGAAAAGTTTGAAGGATATTTGATGGTAAAATCAGCAGAGCAAAGGACAACCAAAGAAGAAAAAACTTATGTTGATATGAATCTTGCTGATAAATCAGGTGAAATTAATGCAAAAAATTGGGATACTAATGCAAGTGCTCCCAATGTTGGAGACATAATTAAGATAAAGGGTACACTTATAGATTATAGAGGAAGATCTCAGTTAAAGGTAGAAAGTATGTCATCAATTGGTAGTGAAGAATTAAAAAACATAGATCTGTCAATCTTAATAAAGTGTGCCCCTTATGACCCTAAAGGAATGCTCGACAAAGTTCGTGAAGTAGCCAATTCTATGAAATCTAACGATCTAAAAGCTATTTGCAATGCAATGCTTGATGAATTTGCAGATGAACTTCTATTTTATCCAGCAGCTAAAGAGATGCATCATGCTGAAAAATCAGGATTGTTACATCATATATATAGCATGCTATATGTTGCATCATCATTAAAAGAAGTTTATCCTTGGATAAACTGGGATCTAGTAAACGCAGGAATAATAATGCACGATTTAGCTAAGATTACTGAAATGGACAGTGACTTTAATGGAATAGTAAAAGATTATACTAAAGATGGCAATTTAGTTGGTCATTTAGTTAGGGGTGTAGTTAAAATCCAACAAGTTGCCGATAGATTAAAAATAAGTGGTGAAGCAATTGAACTTCTGCAACATATGATAATAAGTCATCATGGAATTGCAGAATATGGAAGCCCAAGACCACCTATGTTCCCAGAAGCATTAATTCTGCATTTTATTGATGATTTAGATGCAAAATTATATCAGTTTAAATCAGAGCTAGAGCTAACAGATAGTGGGTCCTTCACAGGATATGTTAGATCATTAGAGAGACGTCTTTATAAACCAATTTATGATGAGTTAAAATAATTGTTGCAAAATAGTTAATATTATTTTATAATTATTAAAACATTAGTAAAGAGGTGGGAGTATGCTAAATAAAAATAAAAATTATAAGTATTTGACTTTATTAATAATATTAATTACTTCTGTAGTATTAATCAGTTCATGTTCAAAAAAAGAAGAGAATTTTGATCAGGTTAATCCCGCTACTCCATCAATAAGCGATATGCCAAACAATGAATCAGCACCAATGGAATCAGACTCCCAAATTCCGGAGATAAACACAGATGAGTTTAATCCCCTTGATGAAGAAGATCCTGGTATACCAATCAATTTTGGTGATTCTATGAATAACGAACCAGAAATTACCCCTAATGATAACATAGATTTTGAAAATGAAATAAGTGACATGTATAAAGCATCTTCCATGGATGATTATACTGGAGAAATAAAATACGCTGGTTCAACACCAATAGCAATTTTACCTATTGATATGCCAACGCCTACCCCACGCAAAGCACTTGAGTTTAACTATTCAGAATATTCTGCAAATGATTTAAATTTAAAATTTCAAGCGCCAAGTGGATGGCAAGTTGATGAATCTATTCATGAAGCTTTTATATTAAGAGAACCAGAAGCCAATAAAAAAGATGATTTTTGTGCTGAAATAACTATAAGTGCAATTCCATTGTCAAAAGAATATACTGCTTCTGATTTAAATAGAGAGATAAAACAACAGCTTGAACAATTAGGCGCCAGAAACTATACGAGATGGTCTCCTTCCAAAACTGCAAAAAGAACATTACTGAATAGTCCCGGGGTTTATGCAAACTTTAGGGGTACCCTTGTTACAGGACAGGTTGTTCGTGGTAGAATACATATGTCTGTAAAAAATAATGTACTATATTCAATTCTGATTGTTCATCCAGCTGATTACAATGATGATTTTATTGGAGTCTTTTCAAAAATAAGATCTACAATTGATTTAATTAATAAATAAACAATCTATAAAAAATGGGCAGTTGTTACTGCTCATTTTTTATGTTTAGATCATTGTGTGCATCATATACAACATGATCAATATCAATAGTTTTATAATTAAATAATGATTTTTTTATTTCACAAATATATTCAATATTACCTTTTGGCCCTTTAATTGGAGAATAATCTAATTTTGAAATGCATAGGTTTATGCCTTCTAAAAACTCTGATATGTTTTTTATAACTTCTATATGAACTTTAGGATCTTTAATTACTCCATTTTTACCGACACTTTCTTTTCCTGCTTCAAATTGTGGCTTGATTAATACATACATTGTTGGATCATCAGCAAGAACTTTTAATAATTCAGGTATTATAAGTTTAATTGAAATAAACGAAACATCCATAACTACAATCTCAGGTGTATCTGAGAACATTTCTTTATTAAGATATCTAGCATTAGTTCTTTCGTATAGAACAACGCGTGTATCATTTCTTAGTTTCCAGTCAAATTGTCCATATCCTACATCAATAGCATATACTTTTTTTGCACCATTTTTCAAAAGTACATCTGTAAATCCACCAGTAGCTGCGCCAATATCCATGCATATTTTTCCACTAACTTCAGCATTAAAAGCTTTAATAGCTTTATCAAGTTTATATGCTCCCCTACCAACGAAATCATCATTTTTATTACGAATAATTATATTAGCATTTTCAGAAATTTGCTCGGATGGTTTAATTATTTTTACTTCATCTATATAAACTTCGCCAGCCATAATCAAAGCTTGAGCTTTGTGTCTGCTTTTGCATAGACCTCGGCGTACAAGCTCAGTGTCAATTCTATTTTTGTCCATCTTTCTTTCCTACAATATTAATTATTGAATTATAGAGACTTTCTGGATCTAGACCCGCATCCCTAAGAAGTTCTTTTCTATCTCCGTGTTGTATATTTCTAGATTGAATACCAATAATACTCAATTTAAAACTATAGTTATTTAAAGCTTTAAGCAATGCGATCTTGCTTCCAAAGCCATTGTTAACAATATGCTCTTCAATAATAATAACTGTTTTCTCTAATTTTGATAAAGTTTCAAGCAGCTGATAATCAATTGGCTCTAAAGTGTAAGCATTATAAAGGCATGGTAAGTAATCATTGCATTTTAATAAATAACATGCATCTATAACCGATGATAAAATATAGCCATATGATATTATAACAAAATCTGATCCATCAATTATTTTATTCCATTTTCCTTCAATTAATTTTTGGTTAGATTCTAAATCTATGACATCCTTACCATATCTAATTGCTAATGGTGTAGTTATTTTTGTACTACTATCTATAAAATTCTCTAATTCAAACTTACTATATGCCGTATATACTGAAAATCCTGGGAGTGTATTAAATATTCCCAAATCATATATTCCATGGTGAGTAACTCCATCTGCTCCAGATAAATTGCATCTATCAATACAAAATACAACTGGCAAGTTCTGAAGATAAACATCATTTATAATTTGATCAAATGATCGCTGAGCAAAAGTAGAATATACAAAAAAATATGGCTTGTATCCAGACTTAGCAAGTCCAGCGCACATTGTCACTGCATGTTCTTCTGTAATTCCGACATCAAAGAACCTATTGGGATATTTTTCTTTAATAATTTCTGTTCCCGTGCCAAAGGCCATTGCAGCTGTTATTACAACAATTTTATCATCATTCTCCATAAGTGAGAGTATCTTTTGGCATGCAACAGAACCTGAATTTAGTTCAGATTTTGATAGCGAATGCTTTGATTTAGGAGAAATACCATGCATAATATCTGGCTTGGACTCTGCTTTAGGCAGACCATAGCCTTTTTTTGTAACACAATGAACTATAACTGGTCCATTATATTCCTTTGCAATGTTTAGTTGTTCTTCTACTTGCTTAATATTATGTCCATCAATGGGACCTATATAATGAAATCCTAGTGATGTAAAGAAATTTTCACCAATAAAAATTCTTTTAATAAACTTCTTAAAATAATGAATAGCGTAGTATAAATATTTACCTATTATTGGTATTGCTATTGTTCTTTTCTTTATTCTTTCTCTTACATTTATATAGCTTTTGTTTATGCGTAATTCAGATAGGTGTTTTGAAATAGCTCCGACGTTCCTTGAGATAGACATTTCATTGTCATTTAATACTACAATAAGCTTGGTTTTTGAATTTATTACATCATTCAAAGCCTCGTATGCCATTCCCCCAGTAAGAGAACCATCACCAATAACTGCAACAATATTATATTTTTCTTTGCTCAAATCACGAGCTCTTGCCATACCTAGAGCAGCTGATATTGATGTAGACGCATGTCCAACTTCAAAAGCATCGTATTTGCTTTCATTATATCTAGGGAATCCTGAAATTCCATTATGCTGACGTAATGTATTAAACTTATCATATCTTCCTGTCAACAATTTATGAGCATATGTTTGATGCCCGACATCAAAAATAATTTTATCTTCAGGACCATTAAATACCCTATGTAGAGCAATGGTAAGCTCTACTACACCAAGGTTTGATGATAAATGACCACCATTTTCCTCGACAGTGTTGATAATTTTATTTCTTATTTGAGAGCTTAAATCATAAAGATCAGAATAATTAAGCCTTTTTATATCATCAGGTGAATGAACATCTTTTAGGATCATTACTTAATACCCTTAGAGCCTAGTTTTGTAAATGAATTGTTTTTTAAAATATTTGATTCATATGAAAAGTTTAAATTTAATTTTTGTAAATGAGCATAATTAGCGATATCAACGAGCTTATCAATTAGTTCAGAATAGCTTATACCACTTTTTTCCCATAAATAATAAGAAAGTGATCCGGGAATAGTATTAATTTCAGTCAAATAAAGTTTTTCAGTTTCTGGTTCAAACATATAATCAATACGTACAACTCCCTTACAATCGAGTTTCTTAAATATTTTTAAAGATAATTTTTGAATTTCAGATTTTAATTCATTATCAATAGGAGCAGGTAAAATACGCTTTAACGATGCTAATCCCTTGCGCGAGTTTGCCCCACCTAAGTATTTTTCTGTGAATCCTAGTAAATCACCGCCAGTTATTGGCATCTCAATTTCAGAAGCTTTTGCATCTCTTGAGTCTCCAAGAACAGAACAATTTAACTCAATAGGGTTTTTTACAGCCTTCTCTATGAGAACTTTTCTATCAAGGATAAACGCTAAATCAAGAGCTCTTGTAAGTTCTTCCAAATCATTTACTTTTTTTACTCCAATCGAAGAACCGAGATTTGCAGGCTTCACAAAAACAGGATAGCCAAGCTTATCTTCAATATTACGAATAAAGGAATTTTTTTCTTTATTCCATTCCTCGACAGTAAAACTTAAGTCATCAGCAAGTGGTATATTAAATCCTCTAAAAAAAGTTTTCATAATTACCTTATCCATGCCTATTGCGCATGCGGCAACTCTTGATGAAGCATATGGAATATTGGCAAGTTCCAATAATCCCTGAATTGTTCCATCTTCTCCATGAGATCCATGAAATACTGGAATTACACAATCCAATGAGGCAACAACAATTTTCTCTGATCCACGAAAAATATTTTTACTTTGCTTAAACTGTACGAGAGCACCAGATCCAGGATGAAGATCAAGCTCAACTTTTGAAAGTTTTGTTTTATTTGACTCAAAATCACTATATGTATTTATGTCAAACAATCCATCTCCTGTATACCAGTCCCCTTCTTTGTTAATATATACTGGCACAACATTATATTTGTTTTTATCACAAGATTTCATAAGCTGTAAAGCGCTAATTATTGAAACTTCGTGTTCAGGCGCTCTGCTCCCGTATAAAACACCTAAATTAATCATGAGTATTCCTCCTATGCATCTATATAATTGTCCGGAAGGTCATTTTCATATAATACGACATCCCCTTCTTGAACAATTGAATTAAGTATACTTGTTGAATCGTTAAGAGAATCAACAACAAAAATGTTTTTTTCGTCAAATCCAGAATCAACTATGCCTTTTTTTATTGGAACAATTCTTTTTTTGCCTACTAATATTGCAATGTCTACAACTTTTGCAATTTCTTGTCCCAATTCATAGTTAAGTTTGTTTTCTTGATCTCCGAGCTCAACCATGCCAGGAGTAATAATAATTTTCCTTTTTTCAAATTTAGAAAGAATATTTAGAGCTTCTCTTGATCCCACAGTGTTACTATTAAACGCATCATTGATAATAGTATATTTTCCAGCATTTATTAATTCTAATCTACTTTTTGTAGGTTTAAGTTCGCTTATAGATTTTATTATTAATGAATCAGGAACATTTAGCAATTTGGCTACTGCAATAGATATTGCAATGTTTTTTATATTGTTCTCACCCAATAACGTTGTTGAACATTCAAAGCTACTATTATCTTTGAAATTTACTGTAAATGTTGAGCCATTTGCACCTATTTTTATATCATTAATATATAGATCAGCATTACTATCATATATTGAAACTAGAGTCTTATTAATATTGTTAGTAATATTAAATAAATCTCTCACAATTCCTCTATCATCCTGGAAAAAAGCATATCCATTCTTACAAGGTAAATTTTCAATTAGCTCATATTTCCCTTTTTTTACATTATCCACTGTGCCAAAAGTATCCAGGTGTTGTGGGCCAACAGAAGTAATAACTCCAATTTGGGGGTAAACTAGTTTACATAATTTATTAATATCACCTATATGTCTTGATCCCATTTCCGCAATAAATACTCTATAACTTGGCGTTAGCATGTTTCTTATGGTTTTTGTAAGTCCCATAGGTGTATTATAACTAAATGGACTTACTAATGTTGGCATATAAGAGTTAATTATTGCTCCCATAATATTCTTAGTGCTTGTTTTTCCATAGCTACCAGTTATTCCAATTTTTATTAGATTGTTCATACTATTAAGTTTTTTTCGAGCAAGATTGAAATAGTATTCATTGATCATTTTTTCGACTGGCCAAGCAGCTAATGCTGATAAATTAAATATAACTAAAGCAAATATGCCAAGAATAAAAATGAGATTATAACCATATAAAATATACGCAATTAAGTACAAAAAAACAAAATAAAATAAATAAAGACGTTTTAATCTCTTTGTATAAACTAAATCCTTCTTGGCGTTAGTAATATTTATATTTCTTCTAGAATAATACAAAATAATTGTAGTAATAATGTTAATTAAGGTTTTTAAATAAATATTAAATCCAGACAATAAAAATGTATCAATTAAGAATATAAATGTTAGTACTAATGAAGGAATTAGACAGTATTTTACATTTCTCTTTATTGTTCTAAAAAAACTTGGAAATTGATAACTATCTAGTTGAAAAAAAAGAAAGAAATTTCTAGATAATAATATTACATCAGTAACATAAATTATTAATAATATATAATTCAAGATCATTCCTCACTAAAAAAATTGTCTGCTATTGCAACAAATCTTTGTACATCTTCTAAAAATGCGAAATGCCCCATATTTTCAAAAGTAATTATTGCAGAATCTTCTATGTTATCGTTCATAATGATTGCATATTCTATAGGAGTTTCTGTGTCTTTATTGCCCCAAATGAGCAAAGTAGAAGCAACAATATTTTTAAGGTAACTGGTAAGATCCTGATTTACAACAGCAATAAAAGTTTTTCTCATACCAGGACTTAATACTTTGTAATCATCTGATCCGTATTTTTGAATTAGGGCTTCCTGCAAATTATCAATTTGCTTATTAAATAGATTAACTTTTCTAAATATATTAAGAAAATTCTTTTGAAATTTGTAGGAAAGATTTTTAAAATTAAATCTTTTATTTCTATTTAATATTATCCCTGCACCGCCAGTAATTATCATTTTTGATACAAGTTTAGGGTGTTGAGAGGCTAAAAAAATTGCAACTCTTGCTCCAAAAGAATGAGCAATAATATTTATTTTATCTATATTTAATGACAGTAGCAAATTATAAATAACTTCGGCAAAGTCTTTTACATAGAATGTTTTTTGAGGTTCTGGGCTTCTTCCATGTCCATTAAAATCCACAACAATAAATTTATACTTTTTATTCAATAAGCTTACAACTGGATCAAAAATTTTACCAGAACAGCCCCATCCATGTAAAAGTAGTATGTAATTTTTTCCTTCACCAAAAATATCATAGTAGATATTATTTTCATTAAAATCTGTATACATTAGATCTCCTAAATATTACTATGATATTTTACACTATTTATTTAAAAAAATAAAGTTTAGAGGGTTAATTGTCGATAGACTGCAAAAGTTCGTTGATTTTGTCTTTTTGTGCAAAATTCAAAGGAGAAAAATTACCTTCAAGAGCAAGATTTAATTTTTTTCGTGCTTCATCACGCTTGCCATCTTTAATATCATACAAAGATAAAAAATAAAGTGTATCAATTTGATTAGGTCTTATATTGATTGCCTTTTCAAAGTATTCTTTTGCTTTAATTATATCTGGTTCTGGCTTTCTATAATAATATTGAGCCATATTGTCAAGAACAATAGGATCAGTATCATCGTAATCTAATGCTTCGGTCAAAAAATCATAAGCTTTATCATAATCAGCATTTTCAACATAGAAATAGCCAAGGGTTTCCTGTAATAGTCCAGACGTATGATTATTATGCTCTTTTTCTAATAGTTTAATTGCTTTATCTTGTTCCCCCATCTTGAATAAGCATATTGCATAGTTAATGTATATCTGCCTTTTGTTGTCTTCTGTAATATCAGGCGATTTTTCAGCAAGTAAAATAGCTTTCTTTGCGTTCTCAAACTCGCATTTTTTTATTAGCATTACAGAATAAGCCATGAGATATCTTGCTGACATGTATTTTTTTTCTATTAGCTCTTTATAAATTTTTTCAGCCTCATCATTTTGCCCCTTGCTTTGCATTATAAGAGCTTTCCTTGCCTTTAAGTCGTTAAACAAGTTCATAACTACTCCTTTAGATATTCGAAATTTAATTTTTTATCTTTAACCGAAACTTTAATTAGCATGTTTTCTTTTATATCTCCTTTAACAATGCCCTCGCTGATAACATCTATTATATCGCTTTGGATTAGTCTTTTTAAAGGTCTTGCGCCAAAAGTACTTGAATAGCCTTTATCAAGAATATAATTTTCAACTGCTGGCGTTATTTTAAGCTTTATTTTTTTATCATCAAGTCTTTTTGAACTTTCAGACAATAATAATCTAATTATTTCTTTAACATTCTGGCGATTTAATTCATGAAATACAATTATATCATCGATTCTGTTTATAAATTCAGGCCTAAATATCTCTTTTACAGACTCCATTACGTTTTGTTTCATTTTAGAGTAATTTAATTCTGTTTCAGCCTTATTTCCAAATCCAAGACTTTTTTCATTTGCGATTTTATGAGCTCCAGCATTAGAAGTCATAATAATGATAGTATTTCTAAAGTCAATTTTTCTTCCTTCACTATCACTTAATTCTCCATCTTCAAGCACTTGGAGAAGAATATTGAATACATCTGGATGTGCTTTTTCTATTTCATCTAATAAAATCAAGGAATAAGGGTTCTCTCTAACTTTATTTGTAAGTTGACCACCTTCATCATATCCAATATATCCTGGAGGAGATCCAATTAGTTTTGAAACTGAATGTTTTTCCATATATTCTGACATGTCAATTTTAATAAAAGCATTTTCTGTGTCATAAAGAATGTCACTAAGCACCCTACATAATTCAGTTTTGCCTACTCCTGTTGGGCCTAAGAACAAAAATGAACCTAAAGGTTTATTTGGATCATTTAATCCTGAACGAGATCTCCTGATTGTTTTGCTAATAGAGCTAACAGCTTCGTCTTGACCTTTAATACGTTTGTGTATTAGTTTTTCAAGATTTGCAAGTTTTGCTCCCTCACCTTTTGATATTTTTTCAATATTAATTCCAGTAATACTGGAAATTGTTTTCTCAATATCATATGGCATTACAGCAATTTTTTTATTATTAGGTTTTATAAAATTATTATCAATTTGAATTTTTATTTCACTGATCTTATCTCTAATTTCTGCTGCTCTTTCAAAATTATTCTCTTCTACAGCTATTTTCTTTTCATTTTCTAAAGAATCTATCTTGCTCATAAGTTCTTTATATTCATCAGTGATGGGCATTTTATTAATTCTAAGCCTTGATGCAGTTTCATCCATAATATTAATTGCTTTATCTGGCAAGAATTTGTGTTGAATGTATCTTTTGCTTAAAAGCACAGATGCCTCTATGGCTTCATCGGAAATAATTAAATTATGATGAGATTCATAAGCAGATTTAATTCCTTTTAGAATCTCAATACTTTCATCTATACTAGGTTCATCGATTTTAATTTCTTCAAACCTTCGTTGTAAAGCCTTGTCTTTCTCAAAAAATTTTCTGTACTCTTCAGTTGTGGTAGCTCCAATGCATTGAATTTCACCTCTAGCAAGCGATGGCTTTAGTATATTTGCTGCATCTAAAGTGCCTTCTGCGCTACCAGCGCCAATAAGAGTATGTATTTCATCAATAAACAAAATGGTTTTGCCGTCAGCTTTTATCTCATTAATTAGCTTTTTTAGTCTATCTTCAAATTCTCCTCTATACTTGCTACCGGCAATTAAACTACCTAAATCTAAAGCTAAAATCCTTTTACCTTTTAAAAAATCAGGGACAAAAGAGTTTGCTATATCTTGAGACAATCCTTCAACAATTGCTGTTTTTCCTACGCCTGGTTCTCCTACAAGAACCGCATTGTTTTTTGTTTTTCTTCCTAGTATTTGAAATATTCGATTAATTTCTTTTTTTCTTCCTACAATTTTATCTAGCTTATTATTATGTGCTTTTTGTGTTAAATCAACAGTATATTTCTCTAATGAAAACGCCTCGGTTTCTTCCATTTCCATCTGATCAATATTAGTATGATTATCAATATGGATAATAAAATTATTTAGTAATCTATCAATGTCAACATCAAGCATAGAAAGTATATAGCATCCTAGAATACTTTTATTACTAAGCATTCCAACCCATAAAAATTCAACACTTATAAATTGACTTTTATATTTTCTTTGTAAATCACGACAACGTCTTAAGATAAGTTCACCATCAGGTGTAAAACTAAATTGACCATTCTCTTGTTTGTTAGTCTGTTCTTCATTATAAGACATTGTATCTTTTAAAATATTAAAAACTGTATTGAAATCTACATTGAAATTATCTTTATTGAGAATTTCAGATCCATATTTAATCAATGCAAGTAAAATATGCTCAGATCCAATATACTCTTGTTTAAAATTTTTAGAATAATCTTTAGCAAGTTTAATAACCTCTAAAGCATCTTCTGAAAATCTATTAGGTATTAGCATCTAATCCTCCAGGTTCTTTGATATTGCAGGCAAAAGTATTTTCCTAAGTAATTCGGACTTCTTTTTGCAAGCTTCTTCAAAATTCTCTATAAAATATGTTTTAGTGTGTATAAATCTAAAAATCTTATCTAATTGATTAACATCTAGTGAAATAATGCCAAATTCACTCGCCGCCCTAAAAAATGTGAATATAGATATATATTCGTAATCATCGAGGAACATTGAATATCTAACAATGCCGAACGCTTTTAAGATTTTATCTTTTATCACATCTTGACTGCTCAAAAATATTTTATTGTGCTCATCCATCTCATCATCAATTATCCCTTTGATGCATGAATTATATTGAGCAATTTGTTCATCAATTTGTGAATATAAAGAATTGACATTACTAAACTTAATCATTGCACATATAGGATTTGAATCAATATTCTGTTCTTTTGAAATGGAAAAAACATTATCTAATAAGTCATTATCCTTAATTTTATTGAACATCTGCAGAATCGGTAAATGTATATATGAATTAATAAATATTCCCGTACCACAATGCACCTTTAATGAGTTAATATATTTTCCGTTTTCAAGTGCAAAAGATGAGTATTTTGAAAAAATTTTTATAACGTTTTCTAATGTTATTATTATTTTATCTGCGGAAATATTGTTGTCATATTCTATATACCTGAGCTCAATATGTTCATCAGTATTTAACAACAGCAGTAAATTCCCTTTTATAAATATTTTTATATATGGGTACTTGCTTAATAGCTCTTCTGTAAAAAATGTACTATTATATGTATATAACACATCTTTATCAGATTCACTATTTAAATCTATCTCAATAAAATCAGAATCAACACACTCTTTTACTTCATTATAAACAGAACTGGCAGTATTTTCATTAGAATCGGCATTAAAAGGTAACCTATCATAATTCCTATATACAACAAATTCTCTACAATATATCAAATCATAATCGTTTAATTTAGTCATTATTGATTTTATTCAGCCTATCTCTTAAACGAGCAGCTTCCTCATAATTTTCTTTTTGAATAGCATCAAGCAATAGTTTTTTTGTTGTAAAAATATTTTTATAAGTACTACTGAAATTATCATTATTAAAAAACTGTTCAAGTAGCTCACGATTTCTTTTATCTTGTTCAAGAGCACCATTCACTTTATCATTCATATTATTATTTTTTCTCTCATTCTCTTTAATCAGATAGTCATCAAAAAACTTATGACAGTCTTTGCAGCCATATCTTCCTGTTTTTATATATTCTGTGACTGTTCGTCCACAACTAGGGCAAGTTATGTTGTTTGTTGGAATATTTTTGCCTAAAAGAGCTAATATTCCTTTAACCATGCTTTCTCGTAAATCAAATCCAAATTTGTTCAAACAATCGTGACAAATATAAACATTGTTTTCTTCAACACCATTATTTAATCCGAGAATAACATCAGCTTCATTTATATTGCAAATTTGACATTTCATAATCTATCCACCTCTATACTAGAAAATAACTCAAGAAGTATTTCTCTAAAAATTTTAGCTCGAATTTGCGACTCTAAATTACAGTCCCCTATTATTCCAAGCGCTTTATTTGAAACAGCTTTACAAATTATTGATTTCTCTTTTGGAGTAATGAATCCTTTTTCCTGCAATCTGTTGGAAATTATTTCACAATCCGATTCACAAATACTACTACCCACTCTCTCGTTTAGTAAATAAGAAAGTAATGTTGCAAAATTCTCTTCAACCTTGTAGATAATTATGCATCCACCACCACCACGTTTACTTTTAATAACATAGCCGTGATCCTCAGTAAATCTTGTTGCTAAAACATAATTTATCTGTGAAGGAGCGCATCCAAACTTTTCAGCAAGCTGATTTCTCTGCAACTGTAATGAATCATCAGTACCCAATAACATTTCTTTTATAAAAGACTCTATTGCATCACTAATGCGCACCTTTTTCACCTCCATTTGACTTTCTTTGACTATTATATCATTCTTTAGACACTTAGGCAATATTCATTAAAATAATGTTACATATATCAAATTTATATAAAAATTAATAGTTGACTAAAAATATCATAAGGGTTATAATAATAAAGCGGTTAAGCAAAATTAAACCGAAAGAGCGAAGGGAGGGATAAAAGTGTCCGAGGTACGTCTACGTGAGAATGAATCCCTGGAAAGTGCTCTGAAACGATTTAAACGTCAATGCGCTAGATCCGGTGTTTTAGCTGAGGTACGTAAGCGTGAGCACTATGAAAAGCCAAGTGTAAAGCGCAAGAAAAAAGCTGAAGCTGCTCGCAAAAGAAAATATTAATAATATTAAAAACCACTATTCGAGTGGTTTTTTCTTGCATTTTTTTATATTTCAATTATAATAATGTAAAATCATCAGAAATGGAGGAAGACAATGTCTTTAAGTTCTTTAAAATACTTAACTTTAGTACAGTTAAAGGATATAGCAAAAAATAAAGGCATATATTTTCCAGCAAACATCAGAAAATCTGATATCCTAGCTATTTTGGAAGAAAATCTGCCTAATGATTACGATGTGTTGCAGCATTTTTCAAGCTCTTATAAAAATGAATCTAAATACGATTATAATGAGAGCAAAGATTTTGAGTCTGCTTTATTTGATGTTACAAATGATGAATCAATTCAAGATAAAAATCATAATACACAAGTTGTAAATAATACTGCTCATACTTCGACCCCGCCTGTTTATAATTATGTACCAAGATTTGGTCCTCGTCAAAATAATAATATTCAAGCTTCTGTTAAAAATATTTCTGAAAGCAAATTAGATTCTAATGTGTTGATTGATAAATCCGGTTTAAAATTTAAACAAGGTTACTCTATATACAACAACAATAATAGAAATTCAAAAAAAATCTCAACTATACAACCAACAGGTATATTAGAAAAAGATTTAATTGGAACGATAAATTCAAACATGCTTCTTGAAAAAGAAGACACTTTTAATGTTTCTGGATTTGTAGATATAATTAATAATTCATATGGTTTTATTCGTAAAGATCCTATGCTTAAAAGTAATAATGATATTTTTGTTTCAAATGGAATAGTAGATAAATATAGTTTAAATTCTGGTGATTATATTGATGGAATAGCTTCAAATAATAATGGACAGAAGTCTCCTACATTGCTTTATGTTAATAGTGTTCAAAAAAAAGATATAGTATATTCTGATTTTAATAATGCAGAATCTATATATCCCAGCAAAAAAATATTAAGTGATAATTGTGATGAGTATAGTATTTTTACTCGTATGGTTGATATAGTTAGTCCATTGTCTTATGGTCAAAGAGTATTACTTATTTCAGAACATGGATCAGGAACGACTAGCTTGCTAATAGATCTAGCAAAAAACATAGAAATAAATTCAAAAAATCATGAAATAATCTTTGTATCATTAAATTCACCAAGTGATGAACAAAATAATATAAAAAATGCTATTAAAGGGAAGTTTTATGGATCAACTTTTGAAGAAGGTGCAGATGAACAAATCAAAGTACTCGAATCTTCTATCGAATATTCTAAGCAACGCGCCAATCTAGGGAAAAATGTAATTATTATTATTGATAATCTATCTCAAATTATAAATCAATATCAAGTGATAGATTCAGCTTTTACAAAAATATCAAATGTTTCGTATGCTCAACAGGCCTTAATAAATGCAAAAAAAATATTTTCTATTGCTAAAAACACTAAAGATTCTGGAACTATTACATTAATATCTGCAATGTATTCTGATTTTAGCAACCGGATAGATAGTATGATTTTGGGTGAATTCATCAATAATTCAAGCACTGTAATATATCTCGATAAAGAACTAAGTGATATTTATATGTTTCCTGCTGTTGACTATAAAAACACATTTTCTAAACAAATCAATCTAGTCACAAAAAATGATGAGTATGATCTACTTGTAAAAATAAACAGAATATTTAGATCAATTCCAAATAAAGAAGCTCATAAACAATTTATTGATCTTATACAGAAAACAAACAATAATAAAGAACTAAGAAAAAAGCTTCCTGAATGGTTTGATATTTGGGAAAAAATTAGTAATATTTAAAATATCAGGCAGCAATCGCTGCCTGATATTTTATACACTTAGTTCTACATTTTCATCAGAAAGATCATTATGTCTTTCTAAAATTGGATTGACAATTTGTTCTAAGAAATTATTAGTCTGTTCTTTAGCTAACCCAATATATTTTGATGGATTTAATAAGTCATGCAGTCCTTCTTCGGTAAGATAAAAATCAGGGTCATTTTTAATTTTTTCAATTAAATCATTTTCTTGACCATTCATCTTGATTCCATAAGCTGTTTCTTGAGAATAGCTTCGTATTTTTTCATGTAAAAGTTGTCTATCTCCTCCATGTTTCACAGCATCCATCATAATATTTTCTACTGTCATAAATGGAAGCTCGTTATTGAGACGATTCAGTATTACTTTATCATATACTACTAGGTCTCCGGTAACATTTAGAAGCAAATTTAGAACAGCATCAGTAGCAAGAAAACCCTCAGCAATAGAAATTCTTCTATTTGCGCTATCATCTAATGTTCGTTCAAACCACTGACTAGATGCAGTAAGAGACAAGTTCTGTAAATTAACAATTATGTATCTAGCTAAACCACAAATTCTTTCACATCTCATAGGATTTCGCTTATATGGCATTGCAGATGATCCAACTTGATGTTTCTCAAAAGGTTCTTCTATTTCTTTAAAAGCCTGCAACATTCTTAAATCACTTGCAAATTTATACGAGCTCTGTGCAATCGATGACAAGGTTGATTGAATAAGAAAATCAACTTTCCTTGAATATGTTTGTCCGCAAACATCAACTGACTTTCTGAATCCCATTTTTTTAGTAAGTTTATCGTCAAGTAAAAATACCTTTTTTACATCACCATCAAAAAGTTCTAAAAAACTCGCTTGAGTGCCAGTTGTCCCCTTGCATCCCCTTAACTCCAGGTTATTTATTCTATATTCTAGATCTTTTAAATCTAGTACAAAATCGTTTATCCATAAGGTTGCTCTTTTACCAACAGTAGTTGGCTGAGCTGGTTGAAGATGTGTATATGCTAACGTTGGAAGAGAAGCATAATTACGTGCAAAAACTGAAAGCTTTCTAATTACATTTACTAGTTTTTTTAAAATAATTTGTAAAGCTTCTTTTTGAATTATAATATCGGTGTTGTCTCCAACGAAACATGATGTTGCCCCTAGATGGATTATTGGCTTTGCCTTTGGGCATTGTACCCCATACGCATATACATGGCTCATTACATCATGTCTTATTTCTTTCTCTTTTTCAATGGCTACATCAAAATTTATATTTTCTACATTATTCCTTAGCTCATTAATTTGATCATCGCTAATATTCAATCCAAGTTCTTTTTCACTTTCAGCAAGTGCTAGCCATAATTTACGCCATGTTTTGAATTTAAAATCATCTGAAAAAAGATATTGCATTTCCTTGTCAGCATATCTTGTTGAAAAAGGGCTAATGTATATATTGTGATTTTCCATACTATAAACTCATTACTATATTATCTATTAGATTCTTAAACTCTTCAGCTACCATTTTACCAGTTTCAATCACTTCTTGATGTGTTAAAGGTTCTGATGACATTCCTGCACAAAAATTTGTTATACAGCTTATACCAAGAGATTTTATCCCCGAATGTGCTGCTACCATAACCTCAGGAACCGTAGACATTCCACAAGCATCAGCTCCTAATATATGGGCCATTCTCACTTCAGCAGGACTTTCAAAGGTTGGGCCAGAAAACCAACAATATACTCCTTCTTTAAGATCTGTGCCATTTTGTTTTGCTGCTGCCCTTGCAATGTTCTGTAGGTCTGGATCAAAAGCTCTAGACATATCTGGAAATCTTGGACCAAACTCATCTAAGTTTTTACCGATTAAAGGATTTCTTCCTGCATAGTTTATATAGTCTGTAATCATCATCAATGAGCCAGGAGCTATATTCTTATTAGCACTTCCAGCTGCATTGGTGAGGATCAAAGTTTTGACCCCAAGTTTTTTCATTACTCTTATTGGAAGAGTCACATCTTCCATAGGATATCCTTCATATGCATGAAATCTACCTTGCATCATTATTACTTTCTTACCACATAAGTCCCCTGTATGCCAAAATCCTGCATGACCTGGAACTGTTGATACTGGAAATCCTTTTATTTCTGAATATGGAATTGTTTTTGCATTTTTTAAACTACCTGCATAATCTCCAAGACCACTACCTAAAATAATAGCTATTTCAGCCTTGCCAGTTTTTTCCTCTAGCAAACTAACAATAGAGTTTATCTTATCAATATATTCCATGTCTTACCTCTCTAAATAATTTCATTTAAGAAAGAATTTGAATCAAATCTTTCTTTGACTTTAAAGTTCTCAGCTATAGTAGCAGCCATATCTCTATATGATTTACGAACTCCTAAGTTTATTGGTCCCTTTATGTTTTTATGCCATACTAATACAGGAACCTGTTCTCTTGTATGATCCGTACCTTTATAAGTTGGATCACAACCATGA
The DNA here is from genome assembly GCA_034180455.1 of Eubacteriales bacterium. Taxonomy (GTDB): domain Bacteria; phylum Bacillota; class Clostridia; order Christensenellales; family Aristaeellaceae; genus JAAZPT01. The sequence goes on along the minus strand of JAXFOG010000005.1, from coordinate 84,042 downwards.
TCAGCAGTAATAATTATTAAATCATCATCATTTGCATTTTTCATAATATTACCAAGCTCAATATCAAACTCTTCAAGGGCTTTTGAATAACCTTCGACATCCCTACGATGTCCATATACCATATCAAAATCGACTAGATTAGTGAATATTAGGCCTTTTTTTAATTTACTAAGTGCTTTATGCGTTGCCTTTAAGCATTCAGTATTACCATGGGCATGATCACTATATGTAAGCCCCCTATGGTTAAAGATATCTTCTATTTTTCCTACCCCATATGTCGGAACTCCATTACGATCTAGTATATCTAATATTGTATCTGACAATGGATCTAGAGAAAAATCCTGACGATTTTTCGTTCTTACATATTTACCATCTGCTTTTATAAATGGACGTGCAATTACTCTACCTACTGCATAATCTCCAGTAAGCATATTACGTGTTTGTCTACAAATATCATATAATCTTTCAATAGGATAAATCTCCTCATCACAAGCAATTTGAAATACACTATCTGCTGAAGTGTAAACAATTGGATACCCAGTTCTTACATGTTCATCGCCTAATCGCTCAATAATCTCAGTTCCAGATGCTACACAATTTCCCAAATGAGATGTCCCTGTAATTTCATCGAATTCAGACATAACTTCATCAGGAAATCCATTTGGAAATGTTGGAAAAGGTTTATTAATCAATAAACCTGCCATTTCCCAATGGCCTGTTGTGGTATCTTTGCCAGCTGATGCTTCAATAGCACTTCCATAAGCACCATATAAATTTATTTTCTTTTTGTAATCTATATCTAAAATTTTAAATAAACCAATGCTTGCTAGATTATCTAAGTTGGGTTTTTTTTCTTGGTAAACATGCAATAAAGTATTGGATCCTTCATCGCCATAACTACTTGCGTCTGGTGCATTGCCACATCCAACGCTATCTAAAACTATCCATATAATACGTTTAAACATATATATCTCCTTTTGAAAAAACGCCCCAAGATACCGTATTGCGTAATTTTTTCACCCGCTTCTCCAGCAGGTAGGTAAACTGTTGCGCCATATTGCTTTCCACTCTAGGAGGCTTAGCATCAAGCAACAAACTCGAATTCCAAAAAAAATAATGTGGGTAAAAATTTTGCTCTACGAATACCTCAGAAGCATTCTTTAACTTAATTATAATATAATAATAACAATTGTCAATTATTATTAGAAACGTAAAAATAATCTTTGATTTTTTGAAAAGTCTTTTCTCCAATACCTTTTACATATATTAAATCTTCAATATATACAAATTCACCATTATGTTCTCTAAAATTTATAATTGCCTTTGCGTTATTTTCAGAAATTCCAGGTATATTCTCTAATTCTTCTAATGTAATTTTATTTATATCCTTCTGTTTATTATCTGTAAAAAAATCATTTATAAGAAAACTATCCTCATTATTTTTAATATTCGATTTAAAAGTTATCTGTTTTTTAATAAATAAATGTTTAAAACTAAATATAAATAAAATCAGTACAGATGTGATAAGAATATAATTAATAAATTTTTTTATACTATTTCTCAATCTATTTTCTTTTAACTTTTTGTCCAAGCTTTGTATCTTCTATTGTAAAGCCTAGAGATTCAATTTCGTTTCTAAGTTTATCAGACAACTTGAAATCTTTATTTAACCTTGCCTCTTGTCTTTTATCCAAAAGATCTTGAATTTGATCTGGAATGCTTTCCTCTCTTTTTCTCAAAATTCCAAGAACATCAGCTAAGTCGTACATGGTTTCTTTTGCATATATTAAGGTGTTTCTTGAAATCGTGTTCTCTTTAACCGAAAATACATATTTTGCAAAATCAAACATTGCAGCAATTGCATCAGCAGTATTTAAATCGTCATCCATTGAGTCTTTAAATGAGTCCTTTAATTTTTCAACGACAGTTTTAAAATTATTGTCCATTTCAGAATCAAATGATGTACTATTATCTATTAAAATGTTCAATTGACTTATTGAGTTATATAGGCGATTTAAGCTACTGGATGCTTGATCTATCAACTCTGGACTATAATTAAGTGGACTTCTATAATGAGATAGCAACATAAACATACGAATTACTTCAAGGTCATATTTTTTGCTTAAATCCCTTATTGTAAAAAAATTTCCCGATGATTTGCTCATTTTTTCATTATTAATGTTTATAAATCCATTATGCATCCAATAATGTACAAAAGGTTTACCAGTAGCTGCCTCAGATTGTGCCGTTTCATTTTCATGATGAGGAAAAAGAAGGTCCTTTCCACCGCAATGAATATCAATTGTTTCTCCAAGATATTTTATTGCCATTGCAGAACATTCAAGATGCCACCCTGGTCTTCCCATACCCCACGGACTATTCCAACCGGGTTCTCCTTCTTTATGGCCTTTCCATAGTACAAAATCCAAAGGATTTCTTTTATTGCTATCTATATCAATTCTTGCTCCCGATTCTAGATCATCCAAATTTTGCCCACACAAGCATCCATAATTCGGGAAATCTTTAACAGAAAAATACACATCGTTTCCTGACTGATATGCTGCACCATTGTTTATGAGCTTAACAATAAGCTTTATCATATCTCCAATATGTTCCGTTGCCCTAGGATGTTTAGTGGCTCTCATAATTCCAAGAGCATCAGCATCTATAAAATATTCATTAATAAATCTATCTCCTAGCTCTTTTACGCTAATCCCTTCTTCATTGGCTCGTTTGATCATTTTATCGTCAATATCTGTAAAATTCTGTACAAAATTTACCTTGTAGCCAAGCTTTTCAAGATATCTCCTGAGAACATCAAAAACGATAAATGGTCTTGCGTTTCCAATATGAAAATAATTATAGACTGTCGGTCCACATGAATAAATGTTAACCACTCCATTGTTTATTGGGATAAATTCTTCTTTTTGTCTGGTTTTGCTATTATAAATTTTCAAAATAATCATCCTCTATTTTCTATATTAATTGTTTTTTCTATCAAATCAAGCCTATCCTTAATTTTACTAATATTTTCGAGTATAGGATCAGGCAAATTACATTGATCAAGGTCAATAAGTTTCTTTAACGAAGCTTTAAGAACTGCTCTACCCGGATTTCCAACAACTGTGGACTCTGGAGGTACATCCTTTAGAACAATAGCTCCTGCTCCAATTTTGGAATAATCTCCAATTTTTATTGGACCAAGAACTTTTGCTCCAGCACCAATAGTAACTCCTTTGCCTATTGTAGGATGTCTTTTGCCAATATCCTTACCAGTTCCTCCAAGTGTAACACCTTGATAAATTGTACAGTCATCACCAATCTCAGTTGTTTCGCCTATTACTACTCCACTTCCATGATCAATAAAAACTCTATTTCCAATAATTGCACCTGGATGGATCTCAATGCCAGTCTTTTTTCTTGTATGTTGACTTATAATTCGTGCTAAAAGTTTATGCCCATTACAATATAATTTATGAGCACGACGATGCTGTCTTATTGCTTTTAAACCAGGGTAACAGAAAAATAGTTCCCATGCACTTGAAACTGCAGGATCTCTTTCTAATACAGCGTAATAATCATCTCTATGCTTCCCGGCAAGAAGATTTTGTAAAAAGTTCAAATATACCTCCTAAGCTTCTGTATATTTATTATTATATACAAATGAATAAACATGTCAAAGCTTTAATTGTATAAACATTGACAAATATTGAATTAGTGATATGCTATATTTATACTTCAGGGCAGGGTTAAATTCCCAACCGGCGGTAAAGTCCGCGAGCCTATGGCATGATTTGGTGAGATTCCAAAACCGACAGTAAACTTTTTGTAGTCTGGATGAAAGAAGTTTTACCCTGAATATTTCAGGCTATTTTTTTAGCTAAAATTAGGAGATGTATTATGAAATATTCAACAAGACAAATTGTAATCACAGCTGTTCTAGCAGCAATATCCTCGATACTATTTATGATTGAAATTCCTGTCGTGCTTTTCTATAAGCTAGATCTTTCAAATGTTCCCGTAATGATTGGGACTTTTTCTATGGGACCATATTCAGGAATAACAATACTATTTATAAAATGTCTAACTGGAATTACCCACTCTGGTACAGGAATGATTGGTGAGCTAGCAGATTTTTTCATTGGACTGATATTTGTTATTGTATGCTCAGTTTTTTATAGTAAAAATAGAACTAAAAGATCGGCATTGATTGGAATGATAATAAGTACATTCTTAGCCACAGTTGCTGGCGTTATAATTAATAAATTTGTGCTAATACCTTTATTTGTACCAGAGAATGGAATGAAGATAGTTACAAGTATGGCTCATGAAATATTTCCTTTTGTTGATAGTGAAGCAAAATTTTTATTATTTGTTACAGCACCATTTAATATACTAAAAGGTGCTGCTATAACAACATTTACGTTTTTAATATATAAACGTCTGTCTGCATTTATTCATAAGGGGATATAATTTTGGAAAATATATTTTATAGTTCTTCAAAAGAAAAAACAAGAACACTTGGAAAAATATTGTGTAAGAGACTTCTGCCAGGAGATATAATATTTCTACTTGGTGATCTAGGTGCTGGAAAAAGCGAATTTGTTAGAGGCATTGCTGAAGGACTTAATATAAAAGATCCCATTCCAAGTCCAAGCTTTACAATACTAAATGTATATTACAACGGAGCAATTCCACTAAACCATTTTGATTGGTACAGGATAGTAAGCGATGAAGAACTGTTTGAGATAGGCACTGACGATTTTTTATTTTCAGATAGTATTTCATGTATTGAATGGCCTAGTATGTCGGAATATTATTTTAATACTTTAAAGGCATTAAAAATTAATATTATAAATTGTGGTGATTATTCTGATTCAAGACAGATAACAATTGATGATTCAAGTTTTACAAGAAATTTAAACTTAGAGGAAATTAATAATGAATATACTTGCATTTGACACTTCTTCAGAAGCTTGCACAGTTGCTTTATTAAATAATGAAACGATATATGGCAAGACAATTCTAAATAAAAATACTCATTCGGCTAATTTAATGCCAATGATAGATGATGTATTAAAAGAAGTAAAATTAGATATAAATGAAGTAAACTATATTGCTTGTGTTGTAGGCCCTGGATCTTTTACTGGAATAAGAATTGGTGTCTCCACTGCAAAAGGATTAGCGCATGCCTTGAATTGTAAGTGTGTTCCATTAAACTCGCTAGAAGCTATAGCTATGTCATGCTATAATATCAAAACTCCTATATGCTCTGCATTAGATGCTAGATCGCAACAAGTATATGCTGGAGTATATAAGGTAATCGACAAAAATATTGAAACAATAATTGCCTCTAACGCTCTACACATTGATGAATTAATAAATAAAATTAATATATTAAACTTAGATGTTACTTTCGCTGGAATTGGAAGTGGCGTAAATAAAAGTAACATAGAATCAAATATTAAAAATAAATTTAAAATTCTTGATATCAAATACCCAACTTCTGATGGGTTAATAAATTTGGCCAAATCAAAACTACAAAATTCGGTTGATTATAAATTGTTGATGCCTTTGTATTTACGAGAGCCACAGGCAGTTCGTAAAATGAAACAGGAAAATTCAAAAGCATGATTGGCCTAAACATAAGACGGATGAGTACAGACGATGTACCCAAAGTTTATCAAATTGAAGAAGATAGTTTTCCAATCCCCTGGAGTCAAAATTCATTCTTGAATGACATTACTAATAATAAATGTGCAAGATATTTAGTTGCTTGCATTGATGATAAAATTGTTGGTTATTGTGGTATATGGATAATACTTGATGAAGGTCATGTGACAAACATAGCCATTTCAAAAGAGTTTAGAAATTTAGGCATTGGTAAGGCACTTTTCTCTACATTAATAAACTATTCTGCTCAATTAGGAGTTCGATATATAACTCTAGAAGTACGTAAGAGTAATACAGTAGCTCAAAAAATTTATTCAGATTTAGGATTTTATCGCGTGTCTATCAGGAAAAGATATTATGAAGATAATCACGAAGATGCTTTTATTATGGTGTCCGAAGTAAATTGTCATATAGATGAAAACTTTTCCGAAGAAAATTATTCAAAACTTGTAATGATAGAAAACAAGTGATAAAATCTAGTAGTAAAGTTGACATACCTAATATCTGATGATAATATTCATTTGAAATTTTTAAGAGAAAGAGGTTAATATGAAAGATAGTCGTATAAAATATACGTTATTTGTTCTAAACGCTAGCTTAAATATTGCCTTATTTTTAGTCGTTTATGTCCTTTTTTTCTTGTTAATGGGTGTAAATAATCCTCAGATAATAAACTTATCAAGAACTGCTGCCGTTGCTCTTGTATCTTTCACATTACTATTATTTATAATGAATTCAATATATGGATGGGTGGACTTATCGAATAAAAGTAATGAAAATCACACTATTATGGCAATAATGTCTGTAATATTTACAGATGTTTTTGCTTATTTTATTCTTCAAATAATGAATGTTAACCCTGCAAATAATCAGCATTTGATTCTATTTGGAAAAGATTTTCCTTTGTTGATATTGTGTATTGCGCTTCAAACTGTTTGGATAATATCCATTACATTAATTGCTAGTAAAATATATATTTTTCTTTTTCCACCAAGTAAAAGTTGTATAATTTCTTTTTCACAAGATAGAGCAAATTATTTATTTGATAAATTCACAAAAAATAAAAGTTCTTACAATATTTGTGATGTAACACATTATAATTATAATAAGATAAATGATGTTATAGATAGAAACAGTACTATTATTATTGATAAAATACCAAAAGAAAATTTTAGTGTTATACTAGCAAATTGTTATAAAAAAAATAAAAACATATTAATGGCAACAGATATCGAAAATTTAATAGTCTCATCATCATCTAGAACCGTTGTTGATGATTTTACATTGTTAAGATCAGACTTTGTTGAGCTCTCGGTATTTCAGTCATTTGTAAAAAGAACATTTGATATTGTATTAAGTTTATTTTTGTTAATAATATTATTACCCTTAATGATAGTATGCGCAATAGTTGTTAAACTATATGATAAAGGCCCTGTATTTTTCAAACAGCTGCGATTAAAGAAAGATGAAAAAGTATTTAACATCATAAAGTTTAGAACGATGATCGTCGATATTGATAAAAAAAGCAAGATCATCTCCCCCGCCTATGAAAAAGATAGCAGGATTACAAAGCCTGGGGCAATACTAAGAAAATTAAGACTAGATGAACTTCCACAATTAATTAATATATTGCTTGGAGATATGAGTTTTGTTGGTCCACGACCAGAAATGTTTAGTGCTTATCCTAAAATTTTAAGTCAAACTCCTGCTTTTAAATATAGACTTAAAGTAAAATGTGGACTTACTGGTCTGGCTCAGATTGAAGGAAAATACAATACTCCTTATGCAGACAAACTTCTCCTTGATTTACTTTATATTGAGAATTTTTCATTATTATTTGATCTAAAGTTGATTTTTAGGACTCTAACAGTATTTTTTAGAAAAGACAGTACTGAAGGCCTTAAAATAAATAAATCTAAAGCACCAGAAATGCTTATATAAACTTAGGAGGTAAATATGTCAGCTACGTTGGTTATAATGGCTGCAGGTATGGGCTCACGCTACGGCGGAAACAAACAAATTGATGGAATGGGTCCTAATGGTGAAATTCTTATGGAATACTCCGTCTATGATGCTATTGAAGCCGGATTTACTAAAGTAATTTTCGTTTTAAAAGAAGGTATGCAGGAAGACTTTCATAAGAATTTTGGCGAAAAAATTGCTCGTAAAATTGAAGTTGGATATGCTATACAGTCATTTAATAATTTACCAGGAAACTATAAGATTCCTAAAGACCGTATAAAACCTTTTGGTACTGTTCATGCTGTTTTGTCTGCTAAAGAATTGATTCAAGAGCCTTTTGCAGTAATAAATGCCGATGATTATTATGGTAAAGAGTCTTTTCAGCTTATGTATAATGCATTGCAAGATTTATCTGAAGGTAAAGCATGTATGATAGGTTACTATCTAAAGAATACTATTTCCAAGTTTGGACATGTTACTAGAGGTATTTGTAAAACAAGTTATGGTAAACTTGATTCTATTAAAGAAACATATGAAATAAGATCTTTTGAAGATGGCACTATTAGGGATACATTCGAAAATCCAAGTGGAACAATTCTTGATCCAAATTCAGTTGTATCAATGAACTTTTTTGGGTTCCATCAATCAATTTTAAAAGATTGTGAAAGATTACTTATAAAGTTTTTGAATAATATTCCTGATGGCAATATTAAAGCTGAATATGTATTACCAACGATGGCAGATGAACTTATGAAAGAAAACAAGTTAGAAATAACTGTAATACCAACAAATGCAGTATGGTTTGGTGTTACATACAAAGAAGACAAACCTATTGTTATGAGTAAGCTGCAAGAGTTGCATAACGTAGGCGCTTATCCTCAGATTTTAATTTAGGAGTTAAGATGAATGTACTTTTAACTGGAGGAGCCGGATATATAGGTTCACATACATATATTGAACTTATAAACGCTGGATTTACACCAATAATTGTTGATAATTTATATAATAGTAGTATTAAAATTTTAGATAGATTAGAAAAAATAACATCAGTAAAGCCTATTTTTTATCAAATAGATATAACAGATACTAAAAAATTTGAAAAGGTTTTTTACGAAAATGATATTGATGCAGTAATACATTTTGCTGGATATAAAGCAGTAGGAGAATCGGTGTCTAAACCTTTAATGTATTATAGAAATAATCTTGATGCAAGTTTAAGCCTATTCGAATTAATGAATAAGTACAATGTAAAAAACATTGTTTTTAGTTCATCTGCTACAGTTTATGGAAAGGCAACAAAAATGCCACTTACTGAAGATATGCCAACTGGATGTACTAATCCATATGGATGGACGAAATATATGATTGAACAAATCTTACAGGATTTAAGTTTTGCAGATAAGAATTTATCGGTTGCATTACTTAGATACTTTAATCCAGTAGGTGCACATAAAAGTGGATTGATTGGCGAATCTCCAAGAGGTATTCCCAACAATTTAATGCCATATATTACACTGGTAGCAGCAAAGAAATTAGAAAAACTTTCTGTATTTGGAAATGATTATAATACACATGACGGGACAGGGTTAAGAGACTATATACATGTAGTAGACCTTGCGAAAGCTCATGTCGCAGCATGCAAATACTTGTTAAACAATAAAGGTTGTGAAGTAATTAATATTGGAACCGGAAAGGGATATACAGTTTTAGACTTAGTAAAAACCTTTGAAAAAGTAAATAATATAAAAGTTCCTTATCAAATTACAAATAGGCGTGAAGGCGATGTATCAGAATGCTATGCTGATACTACTAAAGCAAAGAATCTTTTGCATTGGGAATCAAATTTAAATCTTGAAGATATGTGCAAAGATTCATGGTTATGGCAATCACAAAATCCTGAAGGTTTATAATTAATTTTAATAATATTAAAAGAAAGCTATTATTTAGCTTTCTTTTTCAATTGAAAAATTATATATAAAAACATACTTAGTAAATTTACTAAGTATGTTTACATCATATTATTCTGCAGTATATGGTAGAAGAGCTATAGCTCTTGCGCGCTTGATTGCTTCTGCTAACTGGCGCTGATGTTTTGCACAAACGCCACTCATTCTGCGGGGAAGTATCTTACCTCTTTCGCTTACAAAACGACGAAGACGATTAATATCTTTATAATCAATATATTCTACTTTATCCACACAGAAGTTGCATACCTTGCGCCTAGGTCTACGTCCTGCAAATTGACGATACCTTTCATTGCGTGACTCAGACATGCAATTTTTCCTCCTTCTTTTTAAAACGGAAGCTCAGTCTCATTAACTTCAACAAATCCATTATTGTCGTTATAAGAGTCCTGTATATCCTCAGTTTTATTTGGTTGTGCCGAACTTGATTTTGGTGTTAAAAACTCAACATCTACAGTACTTATCTCAAGAGATGCTCTTGGAGTACCATCATTCCCCATATATGCGTTGGCAGACACCGTTCCAGATACAGCTACCTTATTGCCTTTTACTAAATACTTTTGGCAATTTTCACCAGTAGCACCCCAAGCGGATACTCTGAAATAATCAACTTCTTGCTGGGTTCCGCCTCTACGACGATTAACAGCAACAGTAAAATTGCATACAGTTGTGCCAGAAGGAATTGTCCTGGACTCCGGATCTCTTACTAGATTACCAATAATTACTATATGATTCATGTTTCACCTCATGTTATTCGGTAATTTCTTGTTCTTGTGAGCTTTCCTCAGTTACATTTGCGTCTTCAACTTTTTCAGTCGTTTCTTCAACGTTGAGTTCAACATTCTCGTTTAAAACGTTTTCTTCTGATTGCTCATTACGAGAATTATTTTCTACGCGAGGCTTTACAGTTCTGCGCTTATTCTCTATTTTGATTATCAGATAGCGAAGTATTTTATCCGAGTTTTGAAGATTACGTTCGATCTCACGTGGTACCTGTGCCTCAGCTTTAAATGTAATCAATACATAGTAACCCTCTGTAAGATCATTTATAGCATATGCAAGTCTTCTTTTACCCCATACAGTTTCGTCAACCTTTTCAATGACACCACCATTTGCTTCTATCAGTGAATTAAAGCGTTCGATAAGTTCCTTACGTGCATTATCGTCAAGCCTAGGATCAATGATATAAGTAAGTTCATAATTATTCATACTTTCACCTCCTTATGGACAATTGGCAACATATCTTTGTATGTTGCAAGGTTTAAACAATTTAATATATTATCATGTTTTAAGAAAAAAATCAAGTATTTATTTCAATTTTGATACAAAGCTTTTTAATCTTGCTATGCTTTCATATAACTGATCAGTTGAAAGTGCATAGCTTATTCTTATATGGTTTGGTGCATAAAATGGTGTTCCTGGTACACATGCAACAAACTCATTGTCAAGAAGCAATTGACTAAATTTTATTGAATTGCAAATAACTTCTCCTTGATAATTTTTGCCATAAGTATCTTTAATGTTTACTAACAAATAAAAAGCGCCAGAAGGAATATTGCAATCAAGTCCATCAATTGCTTTTATCATCGAGCATAAATCATTTCTTCTTTTTTCAAATTCTTTCCTCATTACATAACATGATTCATCACCATTATCTATTGCATAAGCACTCGCATATTGTGCGATACTGTTGGCACAGCTAGTTGTTTGTCCCTGATATTTGCTCATTAAAGATATAATTTTTTGAGGACCAGCTGCATAACCTATTCTAAATCCAGTCATAGAATATGCCTTGCTAACTCCATTAATAACTATAGTTCTATCCTTAATAACGTCGCTTGTAGATGCTATTGAAATATGCTTTAAATTATCATAAATAAGTTTCTCATATATTTCATCACTTATTATATAAAAATTATTTTGATATGCTAGCTCCCCTATTTGCTGTAGCAGCTCTCTTGAAAATATTGCTCCAGTTGGATTACAAGGTGAGTTTATAATTATTGCTTTTGTCTTTATGTTTATTTTATCAGAAATGTCATCTATATTTGGCACAAAATCATTTTCTTCCCTACATTCTACAAAGACTGGAGTTGCCCCACATATTTTTATCATTTCAGGATAGCTTACCCATGTAGGAGTAAGAACTATCACTTCATCACCGAGGTTTATTATAGCCTTTAATGCATTATAAATTGATTGTTTTGCCCCGTTTGATACGCAAATTTGAGAAACATCATAATTTAAATTATTATCTCTTTTAAGTTTTCGTATTATGGCTTCTTTTATTGAAAGAGTCCCAGCAACTGCAGTATAATGAGTTAGGTTTAAATCAAGAGCTTCTTTAGCTGAATTTTTAATATGATCTGGTGTATTAAAATCTGGCTCTCCTACACCCAAATTTATCACATCATGGCCTAATGCTTTTAATTTCTTTGCTTTATCGCTTATAGCAAATGTTGCCGATTCGCTCATATTTAATAATTCTGATGATAATTCTAATGACATATTTTTCTCCCTAAAAGTAATATATCTATATTATACTAAATTACTAAAATACTTAAAGTAAAAAATATATTTTTGTAAAGAAATAATGCTCATATTGAAATAATAATGTTAATATGCTATAAATAAACTAATAGATTTAAGGAGATTTATATGAAAAGAATTTTTAAAATATTACTTATTACTTTGGTTATTTCGTTAACCTTTAACTCTTTTGCTTATTCTGAAGAAACACCAACCGTATCTCCAGAAACCACCAGCGAAATTACAAACACCGATATTCCCGAGAACGATATAAAGCCTGAAAAAAAATTTGAAATTCCTGCAGGTGATGTTTTAATGGCAAAAGTCAATGAACATGAAATTCTAGCATCCGAAGTAAACGATCTTTTTAACTTTTTGTTAACTCAGTATTCTTATTCTGGTGCAGATACTCAATCTTATGAGGCTTCTAAGCAAATTTATCAGATGGCTTTAGATACTGCAATACAAAAATACATTGTATTACAAAAAGCCAAAGAACTTGGTCTTGATAAACCAAATGATGAAGAAATGGCAAATATTAAAAAAGAATCTCAAAAGCTCTATGATGATACTTTTAATTCTATATTGGAAGAACGTACTGGTAAAAATGCATCAGAAGAAGATAAAAATAATAAAACTGCTGACATAAAAAAAGAAATGGAAGATGCGTCATTTACAGTTGATAATATAGTTAAATCAAATATTGAAGATTATGCAATAAAAAATATTCAGTCTTATATTACAAAAGATATACAAGTAACAGATCAAGAAATAGAAGATAAATACCAGGAAAAAATAGCTAATGAAAAATCCTTGTATGATTCAAATGTTTTGTATTATGAACAAGCAATAATGCGAAATATTCCTACCTGGTATACTCCTGAGGGTTATAGGGGTATAAAACACATACTACTAAAAGTAGACGAATCCCTGCTTAGCACTTATAATTCATTAAAAGCTGAACTAGAAGAAGAGAGTAACATTCATAATGAAGGTAATGAGTTAGAAGAAAATAAAGAAGAGAAAAAAGAGATCAAACAAGAAGATCTAGATGCTGCAAAAAAGAAAATTATGGATTCTGTAGAATCTGAAGTACAAGAAATAAAAAGCAAAATAGAAAATAAAGTTTCTTTTGATGATTTAGTTAAAGAATATGGTAACGATCCTGGAATGAATGTTGAGCCATATAAAACAGAAGGATATAGAGTAAATCAAAACAGCTTTATATATGATCCAGCTTTTACAAAAGCAGCTTTTACAATTAATTCAATAGGTGAATACAGTGATCCAATAATTGGTATGTATGGCGTACATATTCTATATTATGCTTGCGATATACCTTCTGGACCTGCCGAACTAAATGATTCTAATAAAGAAATAATAAAAAAAGAAATACTTGGAAATAAAAATTCAGAAGCAGTAAACAAAACTCTTAATTCATGGCTAAATGAGTTTAAAATAGAAAAAACAGAAATAAAATAGAATTTTAAAAAGTGTGCTAAATTATTGACACACTTTTTATTTTATGCAAATGTAATTTTCTCTTGGATATCCTTAAAGTGATCTAAGCTATTATCTTTTATTTTTTTTGAATAGTCAGAGTAATCAACATTAGACTTTATCTCTTCAAGTATACTTTTTGCTGCTAAAACAAGATTTTCAGTTCCATCATTTAGAAGCAGGTTGGAAAGTTCTGATTCTCCGTGTTGGCATAATCCTAGAAGTTCACCTGGTCCTCTCGAGAAAAAATCAATTTTTGATATTTCAAATCCATCATTTGTATTACAAAATCTCATTAGTTTTTCATTAGGTTTAGTCATTAAAAAACACCACGCATCAGAGCCATCTCTTCCCACACGTCCTCTTAGCTGATGTAACTGTGATAGTCCATACATATCTGCATTCTCAATAATTATTATATTCGTATTTGGAACATTAATTCCAACCTCAATTACTGTGGTAGATACAAGTATATCTATTTTTCCATCTTGAAATTCCTGAATGATTTGTAGTTTTTCATCCTGCTTTTGTTTACCATATAACAAACCAACTCTGTAATTTTTAAATACATTTAAAGATAACTCTTTGTAATGTTGTTTTACATCGTAAACTATACTATCGTCATCGCTGTTTTCCACGAGTTTACATATAATATAAGCTTGTTTTCCTAGAGAAATATTATTTTTTACAAATTGATATAAATCATTTCTCTTAGATTCTGGAGTTATAAAAGTTTTAACTGGCTTTCTTCCTTTTGGCATGTGTTTGATTGTTGAAATATCTAGATCGTTTAAAAGAATTAAAGCTGTTGATCTCGGTATAGGTGTAGCAGACATGAGCAATACATTTACATTTTCTGCATTGTTATTTTTTGACTCAAGTGCTCTTCTTTGAGCAACACCAAATCTATGTTGTTCATCAGTGATTATTAATCCTAAATTATTATAATTTAATCCTTCACTAAACAAAGCATGAGTACCAACTATCATTTTGCTAGTTCCGTTCTCAATTCTTTCATAGTTTTCTTTCTTTAATTTTGAATTTACTTTGGATGTTAATAAGCTTACTTCTATCCCCCATTTTTCAAAAACCGATCTTGCTGTATTATATATTTGAATAGCTAATACTTCAGTAGGAGCCATATATGCGCATTGGTATCCACTCATCATAACATAGAAGGCCGCACCTAACGCAACTGCAGTTTTCCCAGAGCCTACATCTCCTTGGAGCAATCTTGACATAGCCTCTTTACAACGCAAATCAGTTATTATTTCATTAAGCGCAAAAATTTGATCTTCAGTAGGCTTAAATTGAAAACTCTTCCAATATTCATCAATAATACAACTATCTGAATTTATTTCAACACCATTTGTCCTTGTATTTTTTATTGTAGAAAAAAGTTCCAAATAGTATAAAGTATTATCAATTATTAGCCTTTGATTGGCTTTGTTTAACATCTCTTCATTTTGAGGAAAATGCTTGGCCATCAACGCACTAGATATTGATAATAAATTATATGATTGCCGTAATTGAGTAGGTATAATATCCTCTATTTCATTAATACTATTAATAACATTGAAAATTAGATTTTTAAGAATATTATTTGAAATACCCGATATTCTTTTATATACTGGAATTAATGCTTTTTGATTTTCAAAAGAAGGTGTGCTTAAATAGAGCACATTGTTTTTTTTATATGCTCTTCCATAAATAATATATTTTTTATTTGGAAATATTATATTTTTTATCCAAGGGGAGTTAAACCAAACACATTTTATTTTACCAGAATTATCATATGCATATGATATAACACGATTTAATCCGTTAAAATAGCTACTACTTACTTTATTCTCAAAATAGCATTCTACTGATACCAAGTCACCCTCGACTATTGAGGCTATAGGTGTAATTGTCCTTGTATCCTTATATCTATATGGAAAATAATATAAAATATCACGCACCGAATATATATTCGCTGCGTGAAGTAATTCAATTCTTTTTGGCCCAATGCCTTTAATTTCATCAAGTCTCATTCTACTGAAATCAGATAGTAATATAATGGTTGCCCACCAAACTGTACTTCTACATCGCAATGTGAATAAGTGCTTGATAGTAACTCACAAAGCTTATTGGCTGAATTCTCATCAACATCGTTACCGTAGTAAATTGATATCAATTCGTCATTTTCTGTTACTATATCTTTCATAAGTTCAGCTGCAACAGTTAAAATATCGTTTCCTTTTTTAGTAATTTTTCCATTAGTAAGACCAATAATATCATCTTTTTTAATATCAAGATCTTCAAATACAGTATCTCGAATAGCATAAGTTACCATTCCAGTTCTGACTTGTTCTGCAGCCTCTGTCATTCTATTTAGGTTAGTTTCTGCATCAGCATTCTCTTGAAAAGCAATTGCAGCAGAAATTCCCATAGCAACGTTCTTAGTTCTTAATACATAAACCTTCTTTTCAGAAATTTTTGCAGCTTGTTCAGCGGCCATAATAATGTTTCCATTATTTGGAAAAACATAAATTGTTTCTGCATTTACAGAATCAATAGCTTTCGACAAATCATCGATGCTAGGATTCATTGTCTGTCCACCATCTACAACTCTGTCAACTGAAAGTTCTTTATAAATTTGATTAAAGCCTTCTCCCAGAGAAACTGCAACCATTCCATACTTCTTTAGTTCAACTGGCTTATCTTCTTTTTGTCTTCTTTCATCCAAGATATTTATAATCTTAATGTCAGATATTTCGCCAAGTTCTAATGCATATTGAAGTACTCTTCCTGGTTCATTAGAATGAACTAAAACATTTATTACATCATCAGATTTCTTTACAAAAACAGTATCGCCAATTCTATTTAGTCTACGTCTGAATCTATCAATTATTTCATCATTGGTATCGGAGTTAAGATTTTTAATGGTAAACTCATTGCAATAAGCAAATTTTATTTCTTCAATTTTATCATGATCATCTACAAATTCTTCTAAAGATTCAGCATGAGATGATATAACATCCCCATCAGGAAGCTTTTCTCCTTTAATTACAGAAGCATAGCCAATATAAATATATAAAAGTCCTGTTCCACCCGAATCAACCACACCAGCTTGTTTCAAAGCAGGTAACATCTGTTGAGTTTTAGCTAGTATATCTTCTCCTGTGCTAAGGATACAATCAAACAAAGCCTCATAATTATCAGGGTCCTTTTCTGCTTGCTTTAAAGCCTCTTCTGCAATAACCCTTGCTACTGTAAGAATTGTACCCTCTTTAGGCTTCATAACGGCTTTATAAGCTGTCTTTGCTCCCCTATCTAATGCTAAAGCAAACTTTGAAGGAGTAATTGACTCAACATCCTTTAATTCTTTAGCAAAACCTCTAAAAAGTTGAGAAAGAATAACACCAGAATTACCTCTAGCGCCACGAAGTGCACCTTTTGCAATGGCATTTGCTGCCTCATCAGCTCTAAGCAATTCTTTTGAATTTACTTCTTTAGTAGCAGATTGAATAGTAAGTGTCATGTTAGTTCCTGTATCACCATCGGGAACGGGAAATACATTAAGGGCATCAACTTTTTCTCTATTATTTTGAAGCATGGTAGTACCTGCAATAATCATATCTCTAAGCAGTACTCCATCAATTGTATTTATCTTTACCAAGTTGTTTCTCCTCACTAGATAATTTTATTATATGCGAATACCTTCAACAGATATGTTTATTCTGCGTACTTTTACACCTGTCATACTTTCAAGTTTGTATTTAACAGTTTGCACTATTGTTTTGCAAATCTCGGAAATAGAAATTCCATATTCAACTATAATAAACAATTGTACATCGAGCATGTCATCTACTGATTTTATCTGCACACCCTTTGTAAGGTTTTCTCTTCCTAACCACTCGGCTATTCCATCACTGGCTCTTTGACTAGCCATCGCTACAATTCCATAGCACTCTAAAGCAGAATAGCCTACTACTTTTGCCATTACCTCGTCATCAATATAAATTGTTCCAAGATCATTAACGATTTTATATTCCACGTGCTTACCTCCAGTAAATACGATAGTATATTTAAAACAGCATATAAAGTATACATTATTTTAATATTCTCTGCAAGTTTAAGTATTGTATTTTATCTATAATTTAGTTGCATTAAATTCTTCACTATTTATATTTCACACTTCACATAAAACTTTATATTAAGTATTTCTAATAATATAAAATTATAATATTTTATATCGAATTTGTTCAAATTGTTCCCTAGTCATGAGGACTTCTCTGGCCTTTGATCCACTTGCTTGGCTGACAATTCCATATTTTGCCATTGTATCTACAAGTCGACCAGCCCTAGCATATCCTATGCTTAATCGTCTTTGTAGCATACTTATAGATGCCTGTCCATCACTCAACACCATGTCAATTGCTTCTTCCAGCAACGCATCAACAGTATTATCTGTATTATCAGTTGGTTTGTTGTTATCAATTGGCTCTTGTATTTCAGCACTGTAGGCCATCTCAACAGCTTCTGTTGCACTATTATCATAATTTGTTGAGTTGTTTTTTCTTATAAACTCAATAACGGTGTTAACTTCATTATTCTTTACAAAACAGCCTTGCACTCTTATAGGATTCATACTTCCAATTGGTAGATAAAGCATATCTCCATTTCCTAATAAATTCTCTGCTCCTTGCCTATCTAGTATAGTTCTTGAGTCTACTGCAGATGACGCAGCAAAAGCTATTCTAGAAGGTAAATTTGATTTAATTACACCAGTAATAACATTTACAGATGGTCTTTGTGTTGCTACAACTAGATGTAAGCCAGCAGCTCTAGCAAGTGCAGCAAGTCTATTTACATTGTATTCTACTTCCTTTTTACTTGTAGATACCATAAGATCTGCCATCTCATCAATAATAATTACTATTCTTGGAAGTTTTTTACCAGTTTCTGAAACTAACTTATTATACTCCTTAATATTATTTACTCTATAATTTTTAAATAAGTTATATCTATCATTCATCTCTGCCACTGCCCAAGATAAAGCTCCTGAAGCTTTTGAAGTTTCATTAACAACTGGGACAAGAAGGTGTGGCAATACATTATATCTACTTAGTTCTACAAATTTAGGGTCTATAAGAATTAATCTGCATTCATCAGGTGAGCATCTGTATATTAAGCTCATAATTATGGAATTTATACAAACAGATTTACCACTTCCTGTTGCTCCTGCTATTAGCAAATGTGGCATCTTTTCAAGATTACATATAATTGGTTTACCAGCAATATCTTTGCCTAGAGCAATTGCCAGTGGCTCTTTAGTCTCTTGCATTTCTTTGCTAAATAGCACTTCTTTAAATGATATAGGACTGATTCTCTTATTAGGAATTTCAATTCCAATATATGTAGTACCTGGAACTGGAGCCTCAATTCTCACTCCATTTTGTGACGAAAGTTTTAATGCAAGATTCTCTGCACTATTAACTACTTTATTTACCTTTATACCGCTGGCTATATCCACTTCAAAGCGTGTTACCGCTGGCCCTCTGCATATTCTTACAACTTTTGATGGTATTTTAAAGCTTTCAAGAGTTTCTTCAATTATTTTAGAATTATTTTTATCTTCTGCACCATAGTCTTCACTTAAATGTATAGGATCTTCTAGTAATGCAGCTTTAGGATAAACATAAGGCTTTTGCTCGATTTCCTTTGAATCAGTATTTATATTGTTGTTTTCTAACAAATCCAAATTTGGTGTAGTATTATCAAACCTTCTACCAGTTTCCCTTGTGCTGAACAAGCTTTTTTGTTCAAATGAATTTTGATTGTTCTGTTGGTTTTTTAGATTGTTTTCTAATTCAAATGTGTCATTTTCTAAAATACTCTTTGACTTTTCATTTCTCTCCCTTATTTTCTTATCATTGATTTTTTGCATTTGCAAATTAATATCAGCATTACTAATTCTATTTTCATTAGTATCGGAATCTGAAAAATCAGAATTATCATCAACTATCGGCTTGTCATAATCAATGCTTTTAACCTGCTCAGCTTTTTTTACTTTCTTTTTACCTTTCGGAATAGGATTGGTTGTTATAATCGGTTTTTCATCTGGAAGGTATACTAATGATTGATCTGAAAAATCTGTATCAGGTTTAATATCATCAATGTTATCATCTACTTCTTGTGCTGTATATACAGGAATTGTCTTACTATTTGTGTTGGTAGACATAGAATAATTTGGATCGTTTTGCCTTCTCCAATTTTCCAAATATACAAGATATTGTTCATACTCATGCTTATTTGTAAATTCATAAGGTCCAACTCTGTATATCTTCTTTCTATTAAAAAACAAATTTAATAAAATGTATTTTATAAATACAAACCAGAGCACAAGAAAAGTTAAGCAAAGAATAATACAGCTAAATGTATTCCCAATCAAATTATGTAATGGCAATGAAAAAAGTAATCCAAGTGCACCACCAGCTTGAGCGTAGTACGGTTTAGATGAACTTAGCTTAAACATAAAATCAAAAGATTTAGAAAAATCAATATTAGACTTCAATGTTAAATCTTTATTTGTTTGTCGCTCTATTAAGTCAAAAAGTGTCATTACTTCATTGGTGCTTAACAATCTAATATTAGTAAATAAATTTATAATAGAAAGCAGTACTAAATAAATAAAAACGATGCTTAGTAAAGCTAAAATATATCTTTTTTTGTTTTTAATTAAAACTGTCACTCCAGCAAATAAAAGTATAAATGGGAAAAAGAATTTTAGGCTTCCAGTAAGTCCAGACAACAATAAATCTATTGATTTAAAAAACAATGGACTTGTTAAGCCAAAAACTGCTAGCATCATAATTAGGCCTAAAGTAATTAGTAAAATAGAAAATGTATATTTAATTGTATTTTTATCTATTGATAATCTTTTCATCCATAACCTCCGATTACAATACTATTTTACTTTATATACTTCAGCCTTGCAAGTTAATTACAGACAATAAAAAAAGGCTCATTTGAGCCTTTTTTATTAATGAATAACAACCTGAGCGAAATCTTGAGCTTTTAGTGAAGCGCCTCCAATTAGGCCTCCATCTATTTCTGGTTGTGACATCAGTCCTTTTACATTCTTTGGGTTCATGCTTCCACCATATTGTATCCTTACAGCATCAGCAGTTTCAACACCATATTTGTCTCTAACAGATTCTCTTATAACAGATATTGTATCGTTTGCTTGTTCATCAGTTGCAACTAAACCTGTTCCAATTGCCCAAATAGGTTCATAAGCAATAACTACATTCTTTACTTCATCTGACGTGAGGCCATTTAAAGCAATAAGGGTCTGATATCTTACAAGCTCGTTTGTATAACCGTTTTCTCTTTCAAGCTTTGACTCACCAACACAAATAATAGGAATAAGTCCAGCTTTAACAGCAGCTTTAACACGCAAGTTTACTGTTCTATCGGTTTCTCCAAAATATTGTCTTCTCTCTGAATGTCCAATAATAACATATTCAACACCAACTGACTTAAGCATTGAACAAGAAAGCTCACCTGTAAATGCGCCTTTCTCTTCCCAATGAACATTTTGAGCTCCAAGTTTAATATTTGTACCTTTAACTAATTTAGCTACTGCGCAGAAGCAAACAGCAGGTACACAAACAACAACCTCTGCTTTAGCATTTGCAACCAAAGGAATCAAGTCTTTAACAAGCTCAGATGCCTGTTCAGGAGTATTGTTCATCTTCCAGTTGCCAGCTATTATTTCTTTTCTCATAATATCTCCTCTTACTTATCGTTTAAAGCAGCTACTCCAGGAAGCACCTTACCTTCTAAGAACTCAAGAGAAGCTCCACCACCAGTGGATACATGTGTAACCTTATCAGCAAAACCCATCTGCTTTATAGCAGCAGCACTGTCACCACCACCAATAATTGTTATACCATTGCATTGAGCCATAGCTTCTGCAATCTTACGTGTTCCTACTGCAAAGTTTTCAAATTCAAATACACCCATTGGACCATTCCAAACAACTGTGCCTGCTTTAAGAATCTCATCAGCAAAAAGTTTTTGTGTTTCTGGTCCAATATCCATGCCTTCAAATCCTTCAGGAATAGACTTAGAATGAACTGTAATTCTTAGAGCATCATTTGAGAATGAATTTCCAGCCTCATTATCAACAGGAAGAAGAAGTTTTACTCCTTTTACTTTAGCTTTTTCAATCAATTCTTTTGCAAGATCAACCTTATCTTCTTCAAGTAATGAGTTACCTATTTCGCCACCTAAAGCCTTCTGGAAAGTATAAGACATTCCACCACCTATAAGCAAAACATCTACTTTATCAAGTAAATTGTTAATTACTCCTATTTTATCAGAAACTTTTGCTCCACCAAGAACTGCTACAAAAGGTCTCTTTGGATCTTCGAGAGCCTTACCCATAATATCAAGCTCTTTGCCAATTAAAAATCCTGCAACTGCTGGTAGATAATGTGTAACGCCTTCAGTTGAAGCGTGTGCTCTATGTGCTGTGCCAAAAGCATCATTAACATAAATATCTGCAAGAGAGGCTAATTCTTTTGCAAATTCAGGATCATTTTTCTTTTCTTCGTTTCTGAATCTAAGATTTTCTAGTAAAACAACATCTCCATCCTTCATAGCATTAACAAGCTCTTTTGTCTTTTCACCAACAACTTCAGGAGAAAGCTTTACATCTTTGCCTAACCTTTTTGAAAGTTCTTTAGCAACAGGCTTCAAAGAATATTTTTCTTCGTACTCACCCTTTGGTCTGCCTAAATGAGAGCACAATATAAGCTTTGCACCATGTTCAATAAGATACTTTATTGTGGGCATAGCACCAACAATACGATTATCATCTGTGATATTCAAATTTTGATCAAGTGGTACATTAAAATCACAACGTACTAAAACACGTTTGCCATTAACCTGAATATCTTCAATAGTTTTCTTTGCCATATTATATTTCCTCCATAATTGATCTTCAATTTTCGTTTACATTATATCATCATAATGTTTTATATTCAATAATAAATTAACAATTAATAGCTTCATGTATTGTCAGTCTACCATGATTATCAAATTCATATATTTTATATTTTGATAATGCTTCTTTTATCAGACCATCAACATTAAGTTTTCTTTCTTCTTTAACTACATAGTTAATTGTTGGTCTTGTTTTAGGATGTTTTGGCGTAAAAACAGTGCAACAGTCTTCGTACGGCATCGATGAGGTTTCAAAGGTACCTATTTTCTCTGCAAGAGAAATAATATCCTGCTTATCAAATCCAATCAGTGGTCTATAGACAGGTATCTTAACAGCATCATCAGTACAAGCAAGAGCATGCATTGTCTGGCTTGCTACTTGACCTATACTTTCACCAGTTACTAATCCAAGGCTATTCTCACTTTTTGATATACACTCAGCTATGCGCATCATAAACCTACGCATAATAAGTGTTGTAAGATCTTCCTGACAAATTTGATGTATTTGTAGCTGAATATCAGTAAAGGGTATAACATGAACTCTTATTCCACATAAACTCTCACTTAGTATTTTTGCTAAATCAAGTACCTTTTGAAGAGCTCTTTCACTTGTGTATGGTGGAGAATAAAAATGAACGGCATTAATCTCTACTCCTCTTTTAGCAATCATCCAAGCAGCTACCGGGCTATCAATTCCACCAGAAAGCAACATTGTTGCTTTGCCATTAGTACCGACAGGCATCCCTCCAGTAGCAGGTATAGTATCTGTATATACATAAGCATGTTTTCTTACTTCTATATACAAAAAATGATCAGGATTATGTACATCAACCTTTAAATTACTATTATGCTCAAGTATATATCCTCCTACGTATGCGTTGATGTCTGGAGTCTGCATAGGATATCTTTTATCTGATCTTTTTGACTCCACTTTGAATGTTCCTTTCTTATTACTCATCATATCACTTGCAACATTACAGATAACGTCAATATTTCTATCTTCTATCTCTGTAACTATGCTAAGGGAATGTACACCAAAAACTTTAGAAATATGATATACTATATCATCAATATCGCTTTCTAAAAAATCACTTACATATATCCTACTGTCTTCATACCAAATTTTTAGCTCATAATTGTCAAGAGCCTGTTTAATACGTTCAACAAGCATTGATATAAAATATGGTCTATTTAATCCTTTTAAAAATATTTCACCATACCTTACAAGTATAATTTTCTTCATAAATACACCTATCTTCTTACATATTTTGAATATTTATTATAAATTTCTGATATTGCATCTACTGTTTCAGCAATTTCACCGCTAGAGTTAAGTATTGATAGGCTGAACCTTATTGCAGACTCTGCAATATCATTTGGAATATTTAATTCTTTTAATACGGGACTAATTTTTTGTTTTTTTGAGGAACACGCAGAACCTGAACTTACGTAAATATCTCTAGCGTCCAAAGCATTAAGCATAACATCGCTTCTAAGTGGCGAAAAAGCAATATTAATAATGTTTGGTGAAGAAATATTCTCATTAAACGGATCTGGACCGATTATTACAGAATTAGGAATTTTATCGTTTATGCAATTTACAAGTTGAGTTTTTAGATTGCGCATATAAATCCTTGCATTGGGAAAGGCATTATATATATCTATTGCTTTATCTAAGGCTATAATTCCTATTGTATTCTCTGTTCCAGAAACAATGCCCATCTCCTGCCCCCCTCCAAATCTGTATGGTTGAGGTTTAAAATTGTTTATAGCAAGTACTCCAGTACCTTTAAAGCCATGTATCTTGTGAGCACTTAATGAATATGATTGAACATCATAATCCTTAAAAGAAAAAGGCACTTTTAAAAAGCCTTGAACTCCATCAATATGGATTGAAGCATTAGGAGCAAACTTATCACGTATTGAGCAGATTGTTTTTAAATCGTTAACAGAACCAACTTCATTATTCACATGCATTATACATATAAGTTTTACTCTTTCATCAAGCAAATTTTGCAACTGATCAAGATCAATAAAGCCATTTTTGTTTACGGGAATACTTTTAACTAAAACACCGTATCTTTCTAATTCCTTACAAGTATTCATTACAGATGGATGTTCAATTGCAGAGTATAATACAACATCGTCCTTTTTTAATTTGTTTTTGTATGATAGTATAGCAAGATTATTAGCATCCGTACCACTAGCCAAGAAAAATACATTATTTGCTTTACAAGAAAGTATTTGAGATATTTTTTCTCTACAATTTTCAATTTTATTTCTAACAATTAAAGAGGGCTTATAAAGTGAAGACGGATTGAAGTATTCAAAAGAATAATTGTTATAAAAATCTTCTACAACTTCCTTAAAAGGCATTGTAGTAGCAGAATTATCAAGATATATAGGTCTAGTCACTATACACTCCTTGAGGTAAATATTTTTTTATTAAATTAACCATTTCCATATCAGGCTCAATAATTATAATGTTTTTATTGTCATCTTTAACAAAATAAAAATAATATAGTTCAGAATCACGATTTAAGAACCAATTTTTTTTACGTATATTTGGAGTATTAATAATAGCTCTAAATTTTTCTGAGTTTACTTTTCCGAAAGCACTCACATTTCTAACATTCATTGTGCCAAGATTTTTTCGTTTTTCATTATTAAAGACCTTGGCATAATCAATTTCACCATTAGTAAATGTATATTCAAACTCAGTACGAATTTCTCCTTTTTTTAGATAAATTAATACTGCACTTCCCAATACTAAAATTGTGTATAAAAGTGCAATCCACGAAAAGGAATAAATTAACCCCTGTAAATTAAGCAAACCCAAAATTCCAGATATTATCATAAAAGCATATAATATATAATAGATTAAATCATTCACCATTCTGTTCTTTTTAATTACAACTTGTTCGTAAAAATTATCCATTGTTACCTCATTTCATAATAGCCAAATATACAGCTGATACAACTAAGCCTAAAATAAATCCACCTAAAACTTCAATTGGTGTGTGTCCTACAAGTTCTTTTAAATCATTATCAGTGATACTATCACCATCTATAAAAACTTTTTTTATAATTTGATTTATTACAGTAGTTTGTTTTCCAGTTTGCTGTCTAACACCAGTAGCGTCATACATAACAATAGCAGAAAGTATAAATGTTAAAGCAAACATATCTGATGAATAACCTTGCTGTGCTCCAACCATATTACTTAATGCAACTACCACTGCTGTATGAGAGCTTGGCATACCACCAGATCCCCAAAATCTATCTAATTTAAATTCACCTTTTATAATAAATAGAAAAAGTATTTTGAGTGCTTGTGCAACAAACCAGGCGATTAGTGTACATTTCAAAGTAGCATTATTAAAAATATCAAAAAGTGAACTCATACTAATTCACTCTCTCAAGTAGAGACATTGCAAAATCTTCTAAAAATTTTGAATTTGCAAAGCCATTAGAAATATACTTGCAAGCATCTAAAGTATGTTTCATTGCATCGTTCTTAGCTTTATCAATTCCATTTAATGTAACCCAACTTAGTTTATTATTTTTTTGATCTTTGCCAATTGATTTACCTAAAATGTCTGAACTACTAGTAAAATCAAGAATATCATCAATGATCTGAAAAGCCATTCCAAGATGAAACGCAAACTTCTGGCCATCAGTAACTTGTCTTTCTGTGGCGCCAGCAAGAAGCAGCCCTGCAGAAATACTAGCAATTAACATATCTGCTGTCTTATGTGAATGAATGAATTCCAAAGTTTTTTTGCTTCCAGAATCTGCATCATATGTAATATCTTCAATCTGCCCTGCAATCATTCCAGATATTCCTGCACGTTTTGCAATTTCTGACATAGCTAAAATATAATTTTTTGAATAATTATTTTCTATACAAGATCCCAGCATTGTTTCATAAGCATAATTAAGCAACGCATCGCCAGCAAGAATAGCAATATCTTCTCCAAATTTAATATGATTACTTGGCATACCTCTTCTTAAGTCATCATTATCCATTGCTGGAAGATCGTCATGGATCAATGAATAACAATGAATCATTTCAATTGCAGCAGCAAAAGGCAGTGCAATGCTATAGTCTGGGTTAATTAGGCTGTATGAAGCCAGCGTCAAAACACCCCTAACTCTTTTGCAAGGTAAATTTAAGCTATAGCTCATGGATTCCTTCAAAAGATTAGGAGTATCTTTATATTCTAAATTAGAAATATACTTATCTATTTCAGATTTATATTTATTATAAGCACTATTCATTGAATTTTTCTGTTTCACCTTCATCATTAACAATTTCAATTTTCTGCTCAAGGCTGTCAAGCTCAGCATTTAGTTCAGTAATTAATTGTTTTGATTTTTTATATTTTTCAAATAAATCATTGATGCCAATCTTACTATTTTCCATATCTGTAACTGTAGATTCAAGTTCTTCTAGCTTTTCTTCAAATGTTTGCTTTTTCTTTGCCATAATACACCTCATTTACAGAACTTTCAATAGCTCCATCTTTTAATTTAATATTTAAACTATCGCCTATTGAAATAGCATTTGCTGATGAAACAACTTTATTGTCTTTTGTAATAATTGTATATCCTTTTTCAAGTATATACGATGGGTTTAATAGATCAAGTTTGGCCTCCAATAATTTAACATTATTTAAATTTTTCATTACTATATTTTTTAAATTGTTTGATAGGTTATATTCTAAATTAGATATTCTTGATCTATATAAATCAAATATTTTGCCAAAATTTTTAAGATCAACTCCACATGTATTAATTCTGCTTTTATATTTTGTTGTCCTATCATTTAAATAGTAGTCTGCTTTATTATATAGTTGTTCTATGAGATTTATTAAAGCATCATACTTCACAACAGCAATTTCTGCTGCATGAGATGGTGTTGCAGCTCTTTTATCTGACACAAAATCTAAAATAGTAAAATCTGTTTCATGACCAACAGCACTTATTATAGGAATTTCTGAACTTCTTACTTTTCTAGCTAATGATTCATCGTTAAATTCATAAAGATCTTCAAACGACCCACCGCCTCTAGCAACAATAATCACATCAACATTCTTTAATTTATTAAAGTAATCAATTCCATCAATTACGTTTTTAGCAGTACCAGAACCTTGTACTTTTGAAGGATATAATAATATGCTAACTAGGTTATTGCGTGATAGAGTAACATTTATTATATCATGAATTACTGCACCAGATCTTGAAGAAATTACACCTATTTTCTTTGCAAATAACGGAAGTGGTTTCTTTATTGATTCATCAAATAATCCTTCTTTAAAAAGCTTATCTTTAAGTTCTTCAAATTTTTTAAAAAGTAATCCTACTCCAGATTGAATAATATTTTCTACATAGAATTGATACTGTCCAGTTTTAGAATATAAGCTTACATTTCCTACAAGTTCAACAGCCATTCCATCTTCCACAATAAAATCAACAATATAATTATACTGTCTAAACATTACACATGATATCGCAGCATTATCATCTTTTAATGTAAAATACCAATGACCAGATGAATAGCTCTTAAAATTACTTATTTCTCCTTTAATAGAAATATGCTGAATTATAGGATCCGACGCAAGTGATTTTCTTACATATTCATTTAATTCACTTACACTAAGAACCATTAAATTTCACCAATTTGAATTTTTGTTGCCTTCAAAGTATTTTGCATAAGCATTGCGATTGTCATTTTACCCACGCCACCTGGAACTGGAGTTATGTATGAAACCTTTTCATAACATTTATCAAAGTCAACATCACCACAAAGCTTGCCATCTACTCTATTGATTCCAACATCTATTACAACAGCACCTTCTTTAACCATATCTTCAGTAACAAATTTTGGCTTACCAATAGCAGCGACAAGGATATCAGCTCTCTTTGTAATCTCTTTTAAATCTTGTGTGTGTGAATGGCACACTGTAACTGTAGCATTTTTCTGAAGAAGCATAATTGCAAGAGGTTTCCCAACTAAATTACTTCTTCCTAGAACAACAGCATTTTTTCCATCACAATCATAGCCAATATAATCAAGCATTTCTATGCATCCCTTAGGAGTGCATGGCATAATACAATCTAGGCCTCTCAAAAGTTTACCTGTATTAATAACGTGAAAACCATCCACATCCTTTGCTGCTTCAATTTTTAATAGTGCCTTTTCTTCATTAAGATGTTTTGGAAGGGGAAGTTGTAATAATATTCCATTTACATTCTTATCGTTATTAAGATCATTTATGATATTTTCAAGTTCTTCCTGAGAAATTGTAGCTGGAAGTCTAAACGATTTAGATATAATCCCAACTTTTTCACAAGCTTTTTCTTTGTTCCTAACATAAACCTGACTAGCAGGATCATCACCTACCAAAATAACTGACAGACATGGATTGATTCCTCTTTTTTTTAAAGAATTTACGCTATCAGTGACATTGTTAAGTATACTTTGACTAATCTCTTTACCATCAATAATTTTGTTTGACATTTTTTATTTCCTCCAGTGCATATAATGCTATTCCAACAGCGTTATCGCCGCTTAATTCCTTTTGTCCAAAGTGAATGTTTATATGGTTACACCTTTTAAAAACATCCTTTATTAAAAGGTTCCTAAACAAATCAGAAGAAGCTACTCCTCCAAAAACAAGAATATCATAAATATCATTAGCTTTACATGCAAAAACTATCATTTTTGCACAAC
The DNA here is from genome assembly GCA_034180455.1 of Eubacteriales bacterium. Taxonomy (GTDB): domain Bacteria; phylum Bacillota; class Clostridia; order Christensenellales; family Aristaeellaceae; genus JAAZPT01. The sequence continues at coordinate 54,681 of JAXFOG010000005.1, read as the reverse complement.
ATCTCGCGATAGCATTATATATTCCCATTGCTATATCGGAAAATGCATATTTATCAATAGATTTTAATGCCTGATTTTCAAGGCCAGAAAGATTACAATTGCCTTCTTTAACTGTTGATGAAAAGATTGGTACATTGATTCCATTAGACTGCAATGCAATCTTTTCTAAGTGTTTTCCTGCAGGAAATGGGAGACCCATAGCAACTCCAATGCGATCAACAAGTTGTCCAACAGTAATATCAAGTGTTTGCCCAATTAAACTCACATCACCACATTTGATGTGCAATAGTTCTGTAGTCCCTCCCGAAAGATGAAACCCTAAAAATTCACTATTAATTAAACTTGTATCATACTTAGCTGCATAAATATGGCCGAGCTGGTGGCTAGATTTAATAAATGGTACAGAAAATGCATTTGCAAGCTGTTCAGCAAAACGAGCTCCAACCAAAAATACAGGCATATATGAATCATCTAATTTTCTTGGTTTAGTTGAAGCTGCAACAGCAACTACTTTATAATCTATATCTCGTAATCTATCGAAAATTTCCTTTTGTACTAAGTTAATTTGTTGTAGATGTTTAAATACTGATTCGCTTTGTCTGAGTCCTTTGTCGCCATGTTTTACTTCTAACATACGTCTAGAATTAAATACTATTTCTTTATTTTCAGATACAGCTGCCATAGATGTTGTATAGCAGCTGGTATCATAAGCCAATATTATATTCATCTTGTTATTTCTGGAGATTTAGAAATCGAAGCTAATATTCCATTAATAAAGCCAACACTTTTAGGTCCAGAATATTCCCTTGCTAAGTTTACAGCTTCACTTATCGATATACTAATAGGCAAATCCTTAAAATTCATCATTTCAAATGTAGATAAACGAAGTATTGCCAAGTCAACTTTGGAAATTTTGTCAATTGTCCATGCATTAAGATATCTTGAAATTATATCATCTATCTGTTCGACATTCTCTTTAATTCCATTTACAACGAAATCAATATATTGCTTATCTTTAATAAATTCCTCATCCTCAATAATTTCATTTTCAGTAACTTTATTATAAACATTCTCATAAGGAGCAATAAGAGAGTCATTTGTGTATGGAATATTAAATATTTGAGAATATGCAATTTGCATAGCAATTTTTCGTGCTTTTTTTCTTGACATTTTAGCCTTTCTGAATATTTACTCGATTGATTTGTTATCTTCTTCTTGTTTGTTTTCAGTTTCGCTACGAGACTCTACTTTATTATCAACAGTATCTTCTTTTTGGTCTTCTATAACATCAATTTGTTTTTCTTCGGAAGTATATATTTTTGCAGTTGATTCTTTAATCGGCTTTACTTTAATTTTGATGTTACTTACTGTAAGTCCTGTACATTTTTGTATATAGTTACTTATAGTTTTTTGAAGCATAGTAACTGTATAAGGAATATCAGATCCTGTTGCAAGTTCAATTGTCGCAGAAATAAATATATTATTATCTTTTGGAGTAATACGAATATTTTGACATTTAATATCCTTATAATTATCTATAGATTGTGAAACCATATCTACAAGAGCATCTGTCGAAATGGTAAAATCACCAAAATCCGTCTGCGAAAAAAGTAGTTTTTTGTTTCTCATCATTATAAAAAATATAAATAATATTATACCAATTATTAATACTATGATGAATCCAATATAATTATTTAAGTATAAGTGAGCTACTTTAAGAACATAATCGACTCTTGAACTAATAGAAACATTTTGTAGTAGTTCTATTGCTGAGAAAGCAACAAGAAATAATCCCGACAATAAAAAGAAAATTCTTTTAATAATGCGACAACTCTTCATGCTTTTTTCTCCTCTTTTGTTTCATTTTCTTCTTTTGGTTCATCAATCAAAACTTCAGTCTTTTCTACTAAATTTTTAGTTTCTTCAGTTTCTTTTTCAAAGCTTACTCCCTGAACATGAACATCCACCTTAAGAACATGCAAACCTGTCATAGCTTCGATAGATTTTTTTATATTATTTTGCACATCAAAAGCAGCTTTCTGAATTGGGGTTCCATACTCTATAGAAACATAAATATCAAGAGAGACTTCTTCAGAGCCAAGTTCTATTTTAATGCCCTTTGTAATGTTTCTACTCTTTCTAGAGTACTCATTCCACCCTCCAACAGGGATCATTTCAGCGATGCCTTCAATTTCATTAGCTGCAATTCCGGCAATTGTAGCTATAACTTCATTTGAATAAGTGACTTCCCCTTTAAACTCAACATCTGTACTTATGTCTAAAGGTAGATTTTTATTACTTGCCATATATTTACCTCCTATTAAAATAAATTATAACAAATAGGCTTTTATATTACAATAAATCAATCTTTAATACTTAGTCCAAGTATATCAAGCTGATCATTACTTACAGTTGATGGTGTATTTATCATTAAGCATTTTCCGTTTTGAATTTTTGGAAATGCAATTACATCCCTAAGACTTTCAGCTCCAAGAAGAACCATAACAAGTCTATCTACTCCAAAAGCAAATCCACCATGTGGGGGTGTTCCATATTTAAATGCTTCGAGTAAAAATCCAAATTTATCATTAGCTTCTTGCTCTGTAAGTCCTAGCATTTTAAACATTTTTGACTGTAAATCACTCTTGTGAATTCTTATTGATCCACTTCCCATTTCAATGCCATTCATAACCAGATCATATGCATTTGCACGAACAGCTCCTGGATTTGTATCCATAAGGTGTGCATCTTCTAGCATAGGGCTTGTAAAAGGGTGATGCATAGCAACAAATCTGTTTTCTTCTTCACTCCACTCAAATAACGGAAATTCAGTTACCCAGAATAGATTATATTTATCCTTATCTATCAGATTGCGCTCTTTTGCAATTTGTAACCTTAATTGACCAGTTGCCGTGAGAGAAATGTACTCTTTATCGGCAATAATAAAGCAAATATCTCCATTGCTCATTTGCAATTTCTGAATTATTTTTTTAAGTATTGATTCGGACAATACCTTTGATAGAGAAGATTTTATTTCTCCATTTTCCATAATCTTTATCCATGACAGGCCTTTTACATGGTATGTTTTAGCTTGTTCCTCAAGCTTGTCAATATGTTTTCTGGAAAGATCTGCCCCACCATCTACTTTAATTGCTGAAATTATACCATTATTGTTTATTACATTTTCAAATACAGAAAAGCCACAGTCTGAAAGTACATCATTAAGAGTTTGAATTTTCATTTCAAATCTTGTATCTGGTTTATCAGATCCATAGGTATACATTGCATCTTTCCATGTCATTCTTGGAAGTGGAAGATTAATTTTAATGTTTTTTGTTTTACTAAAAACATTTGCAAAGATACCTTCAACAACAGACTGAATATCTTCTTGATCAACAAAAGACATTTCCATATCAAATTGTGTAAATTCTGGCTGTCTGTCTGCCCTACCATCCTCATCTCTAAAGCACCTTGCTAACTGATAGTATCTGTCCATACCACCTAGCATAAGTAACTGCTTATAAATCTGTGGACTCTGTGGCAAAGCATAAAATTCTCCTGGATGAACTCTACTTGGAACAAGATAATCACGTGCACCCTCTGGTGTAGATTTTGTAAGCATTGGTGTTTCTACTTCAACAAAACCTTGATTATCAATATATTCTCTAATAGCTTTTATAACATTATGCCTAAAAATTAAAGCGTCCTTAATTTTTGGCTTTCTAATATCTAAATATCTATACTTTAATCTCAAAGTTTCTGATTCTTCAGCATTATCATCTATATATATAGGTGGTGTAGGAGATTCATTTATTATAACAAGTTCACTAGCAAGCAATTCTATTGTGCCAGTTTTAAGGCTTGAATTAACAGCTTTTTCATCTCTCTTGCGAACTTTGCCTACAACGCCAACAACAAATTCGCTTCTAAGTTTTTGGGCTTCTTCATAAGTTTCTTTGTTGCAATGATTTTGATCAAATACAACCTGAATTATTCCAGACTTGTCTCTAAGCCATACAAATAATATACTACCTAAGTCTCTAGATTTTTGAACCCATGCATTTAGAGCAACTTCTTTTCCTATATAGCTCTCGTCTAACTGCGCACAATACGCTGTTCTTTTTCTATATGCTTGCATATTCTTTCTCCTACAATAGTGATTTTAATTTTGAAATTAAATCAGATTTATTTATCTCTTGTTCTTCTCTATTATCAAGATTTCTAAGTTTATAGGCTCCACGCTCAAGCTCTTCTCCACCAACCATAAGTATAAATTTGGCATTACTTTTGTTAGCAAATTTAAACTGTGATTTTAAGCTTCTGTTCAGATGATCCATATCTGACTTTATATCATTAGTCCTAAGTAAATTTAACACTCTATATGATTCTGCTAAATCATTCTGAGAAATATTTGCTACAAATACATCGGGGGCAGAGCTAAGTCGTTGAGAATCATCACTCATTAGCATTAGTAAGCGTTCAATACCAAGTCCGAAACCAACGGCTGGCATTTGTGGACCACCAAGCTCACTTACAAGATTATCATATCTTCCCCCACCACAAACGGTAAGATTGCCATTTTCAGTTTTTTGCACAAATTCAAAAACTGTCTTTGTATAATAATCTAGTCCCCTAACAACATATGGATTTATTGTATAAGGAATCTCGATAGAGTCCAAATAATGCAAAAGCTTATCCATGTGTTCTTTGCATTCATCGCATAAATAATTCGTAATTTTAGGTGAGTCTTTAATTAAAAGCTTGCAATTCTCTTCTTTACAATCTAATACTCTTAGTGGATTCTTCTCATATCTCGTAAGGCAATCTTTACAAAGTTTATCTTTTTTATCACTCAAATACTCTAAAAGTGCTTTTGTATATGCTGGTCTACATTTAGAACATCCAATACTATTAATCTGAACATTAAGGTTTGGAATATTGAATTTCTTTAATAAATTATATCCGAGCGATATTACTTCAGCATCGCTACTTGGATCATTTGAGCCAAAGCATTCAACTCCAAATTGATGATGTTCTCTTAGTCTGCCTGACTGTGGAGATTCATATCTGAAAATAGGAGCATTTAAATAATAAAGTTTACATGGTAAAGCCTCGGAATTTAATCCAGCTTCCAGAAAAGCTCTTACTGTACCAGCTGTGCCTTCTGGCTTTAAAGTTACGGATCTATCTCCCTTATCCTTAAACGTATACATTTCTTTTTGAACTATATCTGTTGTATCACCAACACCCCTAGCAAAAAGCTCAGTACGCTCAAGTACAGGAGTACGAATTTCTTGAAATCCATATACTGCTGCATATTTTCTAATAGTAGATTCTATCATTTGCCATCTATCGCTCTGAGAAGGCAAAATATCTTTCATTCCTTTTAGTATTTTAATTTGCATAATTCTCCTTATCCTTTAACAAATTCAGTAAATCGAATTTATCTTTAACATCATATGATAGCGCTGCATCTTTTTCTAAAATATCTCCAAGATAATGTGCATCTGAAGATATAAGTTTGTGCTTTCCTTTTAATATGGAGCTTTCAATCGGCAAAGTTCTAGAATATTCTAATGTATTAAACATTAGATCTTCTGGAACAAAACCTTGATTCTGAATAATCCCATTATTCCCGCGATTTATATGAGCTGGAACAGCTATTCCGCCACAATCTCTTATTATTTTTACCACCTCATAAAGATTATAAGATGTAGCAGCAATAAGAAGATCATCTAATTCACCAACTATATTATCTTGTTTATCCATAAGAAGTTGATGTCCAAAAATTTCAGGTACATTTTTCTTATGTGGTAGTGAGGATTTAAAAGTATTTCCAGCATTTTTTGCATCATCCATATTTAAAAAATATCCAAGTATGTGAACTTCTTCTTTACTTGTAACTTCGATACCAGGTATAACCTCAATACCGTAATCATCCTGAAGTTCTAAAAACGATGAAATATTATCTGTAGTATTATGATCGGTAATTGCAATTATATTAAGTCCTTTTATCATTGCCATTCCCATTATATTATTAGGTGTCATTTCATCATCTGCACAAGGTGAAAGACAAGAATGAATATGCAAGTCTATATACAAATGCATTTTATAAATTTACGCCATATCCGATGGCAATATATTGTTTGAGTATAGTATGCCACTAATAGCATATGCAGATAGAGGACTTTCAATAATGCAAACATTTTCTTCATTTGCTTTATCTAGAGCTTTTGAATCAACCTTAACACCCTCTGCTAAAATAAGAAGTGGTGATTCCATAAGTACGCACACTGCAACTGCATTGATATTGCTTTGTATAGTAATAAGTGCCATATCACTTACAGCATTTTTTAATACCATACTCAGCAAATCGCTAGAATATGCATATAAAATATCTGTATTGGAATTATTATTTTGGCTAATAATCTTACCAGAGATAGCAGCTGCAATTTCATTTATTTTCATATTATTATTCCTCTTTTACAAAAACTGTCATAGAAATTTTAGTACCAATACCATATGTACTCTCAATATTAAATATATCAGAATTTTTTTTCATATTTGGCAGTCCCATTCCAGCCCCAAAGCCCAAAATCTGAGCTTCCTCCTCTGCTGTAGAATAGCCAGGCGTAAGAGCAAGTTTGATATCTGCAATTCCTGGACCTTTGTCCTCAGTAGATATGACAACCCTATCTGAATATATATTAAATAGTAGCTTGCCTCCTAGGCTATGAATAATAATATTAAGCTCTGCTTCATAGCTAACAACAGCAACACGACGTATAAGTTCCTTAGAAAAGCTCAAATCTTTAAGCTTTCTTTTAATAATAGCAGAAACTACGCCTGCTCTATCGTAGTCGCCCTTTTCAATATTATATTCAAATTTAGATATTAAATTACTCATTGAGTTTGGCGCTTGGTAATCCATGGGAATATAATAATCCACTAGTTTCATAGCTAGAATATTCACAACATAAAATTACCATATTCATATTCTTTCCTAATTCAATTAGATCTGCAGAAGGCATTTTACCCCTTGAAAAGATAATACAATTACAGTCTATCATCTGAGCAGTACGAAATACATGTACATTAACAAGGCCAGTAATCAATACGGTTCTTTCCTGTACAAAAGCAAGAACATCGCTCATTAAGTCCGAGGCAAAGCCGCTGATTTCTTCAACATCAAGCATATCTGCTCCGACAACTACTTCTGCATCTAGTATCTCGCATATATTACGAATAGTCAAAAAAATCATACTCCTTAAATTAAACTTGCGAAGTAATTATAACAAAAATATGCTTATTTTTCAATTCAAATAAAAGAAAAGAGCATTACAGCTATGCTATAATGCTCTAAAAGTAGTTATTTTTATTTGTCGGCCATGTTTTTCAACATTTCATGTCTTTCCTGAGCGGCTTTCTCGGCTTTTTCAAATAACCTTTCAGCTCTTTCTGGGAATGACTTAAGCAATGATGAATAACGAATTTCGCCTCTAATGAAGTCTTGATAACTGCCTGTAGGATCCTTACTGTCTAATGTGAAAGGATTCTTTCCTTCCTTAGCAAGATCTGGATTAAATCTATACAGTGTCCAGTATCCAGCTTCAACTGCTTCCTTAGTAATTCTTTGAGTCTTACCCATCTTAATACCATGGTTAATGCAAGGAGCATAAGCAATAATCAGAGATGGACCATGATAAGCTTCTGCTTCGGATACTGCTTTAAGTAGTTGAGCAGCATTTGCGCCCATACCTACTGAAGCAACATATACATATCCATATGACATAGCCATCATACCAAGATCTTTTTTCTTAGTTTCTTTACCAGCAGCTGCGAATTTAGCAGTGGAGCCAATTGGAGTAGCTTTTGAAGCCTGACCGCCAGTATTTGAATATACTTCTGTATCAAGAACCAAAACATTTACATCTTCGCCAGAAGCTAATACATGATCAAGTCCGCCATATCCGATATCATAAGCCCAACCGTCGCCACCAATAATCCAAACTGACTTTTTAACAAGAATATCAGCATTCTTTATTATGGCTTCACGAAGTTCTCTATGATCTGTGCCATTCTCGCAATACTCTAGTAACTCTGCAGATGCTTTCTTGCTGCCTTCTGCGTCGTTCTTATTATCAATCCAAGCCTGGCATAAAGCCTTTCCTGTTTCATCGGCAACTTCCATCAAGTCGCGAACATCCATTTCAACTCTGTTTCTGCGTTGTTCAATACCAACGTTCATACCATAGCCATACTCTGCATTATCCTCGAACAAGGAGTTTGCCCAAGCAGGACCATGTCCCTTATCATTTACTGTATAAGGACAAGTTGGAGCTGAACCTCCGTATATTGAAGAGCAGCCTGTTGCATTTGCAATAATCATTCTGTCTCCAAAGAGTTGTGAAATAAGCTTTACGTAAGGTGTTTCACCACAACCTGGGCATGCGCCCGAGAACTCAAACAATGGCTTGATAGCCTGGCTGTTCTTAACAGTCTTAACATTATCTGGTCTCTTAATTTCTGGTAATGAAGCAGCAAATTCCCAATTTTTTTCTTGATCCATCTGAGTATCAACTGGCTCCATGGTAAGTGATTTAACCTTTGATGGGCAAACATCAGCACAGTTACCACAACCAACACAATCGAGTGGACTAACCTGTATTCTATATTTATACCCACTAAAATCTTTACCAGTTGCATTTAAAGTTTTGAAGTCAGCAGGGATTTCTTTTGTTGTTTCAGGATCAATGTATATTGATCTTATTGCGGCGTGAGGGCATACAAATGAGCATGTGTTACACTGAATACAATTCTCGTCATGCCACATAGGAACGTTAATTCCAACTCCACGCTTCTCATATTGTGTTGTACCAGTAGGTACTACACCAGCAGGATCAAAAGCAGATACTGGTAGGCTGTCGCCCTCTTGAGCATTGATAACATGAGCGATCCTCTCAAAGTACTCAGTACTCTTAACTTTAAGCATTTCTGCTCCTGTGGTTGTTGTTGCCCACTCTTCTGGAACATGAATTTCCTTTAGGCCAGAAATTGCGATATCAATAGCATCCCAATTCTTCTTTACGATTTCATCGCCCTTTTTGCCATAGGTCTTCTTTGCATATTCCTTCATGTATTTTTCAGCTTGATCATAAGGAATAATATCAGCAATTTTGAAGAAAGCTGCTTGCATTATGGTATTGATTCTATTACCCATTCCAACTTCAGCTGCTAACTTTGTAGCATCAATTGTGTAGAATTTGATATGCTTTTTAGCTAGTTGCTGTTTCATCTGAACAGGAAGCATTTCGGCAAGCTCATCCTCAGACCATGCACAGTTTAACAAGAATGATTTTCCTGGTTTCAAAGATGAAACAAGATCATATCTTGTAACGTAGCTCTGGTTATGGCACGCAACAAAATCAGCAGAATCTACAAGATAAGGACTCTGAATTGGTTTTCTACCGAATCTCAGGTGAGAAACTGTAAATCCACCACTCTTTTTAGAGTCATAAGCAAAGTAGCCCTGTACATACATGTCTGTATGATCGCCAATGATTTTAATAGAGTTCTTATTTGCACCAACTGTACCATCAGATCCAAGTCCATAGAACTTGCAAGCAATAGTGCCTTCAGGAGAAGATACAACCTGTTCACCAAGTTCAAGGCTGGTATGAGTTACATCATCAATGATACCAACTGTGAAATGATTTTTGTTTTCGCCATCCATGTTGTCATAAATAGCCTTAACCATAGTAGGAGTAAACTCTTTGCTACCAAGACCATATCTGCCACCAAGAACTTCAACTTTATGCATTCCACTTTCTACTAAAGCAGAAACAACATCAAGATAAAGTGGATCTCCAATAGCTCCTGGCTCCTTTGTTCTATCCAAAACAGTAATCTTCTCAACTGTTTTTGGAAGAGAAGCAATAAAGCTCTTAACATCGAAAGGACGATATAAACGAACTTTTACAAGTCCGAGCTTTGCACCAGCTGCATTCAAATGATTTATTGTTTCTTCTATTGTATCGCATGAAGAGCACATTGAAACAATAACATGTTTTGCATCTTTTGCACCAAAGTAATCAAATAAATGGTAGCTTCTACCTGTAAGCTTAGAAACTTTATCCATTTCTTTTTGAACTATTTCTGGCAAAGCGAGATAGAATTTATTGGCTGCCTCTCTGTTTTGGAAATATATATCAGGGTTTTGAGCTGTTCCTTTTTCAACAGGATGCTCAGGATTTAAAGCTCTAGCTCTAAACTCTTCAATTTTTTCCCAGTTAACAAGTTTAGCCATATCATCATAAGAGATTTCGTCAATCTTCTGAATTTCATGACTTGTGCGGAAACCATCAAAGAAATGTAGGAAAGGTACGCTAGATTCAATAGCACTTAAGTGAGAAACTAATGCCATATCCTCAGCTTCCTGAACGCTTGAAGAAGCTAGCATTGCAAATCCAGTGTTACGGCAAGCCATAACATCAGAATGATCTCCAAATATTGAAAGAGCATGAGCAGCAAGTGCACGTGCACTAACATGGAAAACACCTGGAAGGAGTTCTCCAGAAATCTTGTACATATTAGGAATCATCAACAAAAGGCCTTGGCTAGCAGTGAATGTTGTAGTTAATGCACCAGCAGAAAGAGCTCCATGCACTGCACCAGAAGCACCTCCCTCGCTCTGCAACTCACGAACTTCTACCTTTTGACCAAAAATATTTTTACGTCCTTGAGCAGACCATAAATCTGCAACTTCACCCATTGGTGAAGAAGGCGTAATTGGGTAAATTGCGGCTACATCACTAAACGCATACGCAACGTGGCTAACAGCAGTATTGCCGTCCACAGTCATTTTCGCCATATAAATCCTCCTCTGATCTGTTGATATAATAAGCAATGGCTTAAATACTTATCATTTATACGATGATATTCTATTATTATTTGATATCGTTGTCAAATATAGTAAGTTATGATTAACTATAAAACAAGCCATTTAGTATTGTAAACTGTATTATCAATTTATTGATTTATTCTTATATTTAATATATAATACTCTAGAATTATTTTTTGGAGGAACATTTGATGAACACTTTATTAAATAAGGTTCTGCTCTCTTTGAGTATGCAAGGATCTGCTTTAGCTGAAGCTCCAGCAGCTGCTGGACAAGCTGCCCCCGAAATGGGTCCAGCTGCAATCTTATCTACTTTTTTGCCGATGATACTTTTATTTGCAGTTTTCTATTTCATGCTAATTAGACCACAAAAGAAAAAGGAAAAGAAAGCCAAAGAAATGTTGGCTGCTCTAAAGGTTGGCGACAGAGTAAGTACAATTGGTGGAATCTACGGAACAATAGTTAATATTAAAGATGATATAATAACTATTTCTGTTGGAACAGACAATGTAAAACTAGTGTTTGCTAGATGGGCAATAAGACAAGTTGAAGATGTGTCTGTTGAAAATGATGCAGAAGCATTAAACTAATCATTATCCCCGATAATTCGGGGTTTTATTTTATGAAAATTTACCTAAATACAATAAAAAATTTAATATACCCTAAGCCTATACATTGTGTAGTTTGCAATAACTATGTTTTACATAGTAATGAGGGATTTCTATGTGATGATTGTATGGATAAGCTGCTTAGTAGCAAAAACAAATCTTATTATAGCTATATAGTTGAAAATGAAAGTCTATCAATAAGACAAGAAATCAATCTTAATAATGCTCATATAATTTGTTTATATCCATACGAAAGCATAATGCAGAAGTTGATAAAAGATCTTAAATTTAAATATAATATAGATTTAGCATATTTTATAGCTGATAATATATCGTTTGATATATCAAGTTTAAACATTGATGCAATAGTACCATTGACTTCTTCAAAATTTAGTTTAAATGAACGAGGATTCAATCAAATTGAAACTATTGCTAATCAACTTAGTAAAATTATTAATATACCTATATTAAATTGTTTGAAGCGTACAAAACGTATCCGTCACCAACTTGGGCTAACCAAAGAAGAACGATTTCAAAATGTAAAAGACACATTCACTTGTTCCAATGCTTTTAGCAATAAAAAACTTATGTTGCTCGATGATGTACTTACAAGTGGAGCAACGACATTTTTTGCAAGAAAAGCTTTGATTGATTCAGGTGCAGAAGTAATAGTCTGCACAGTATGTAAAGCTTAAAGTTTTTTTATCTGAAAAACTTTATAATCAGGATATTGTGCAGTTATTTGCCATATCTTATATGCTAATAAGTCTTTTTTATAATCAATCTCATTAGTATCTTCAGGCTTTTTTATGATTTTTATATTCGAATTTGGATAAGACAATAAGCCAGCACCCCTCTTGCTGTATCCAAGAAGTTTACAAAACTTTGGATCATTGTACTCTTCCAAAGTCTTTTTATTTACATCAAGCAATAAATAAACCATAGCTCTTTTAATTCTTGAAAGCGTATATCTTCGGCTTTTAATGTTCTGAATTAAAGTAGTGTAATCTTTTGATTTTTTTAGCTCTCTTAAAATTTTATTCTCTAATCCTTCAGATACTCCCGGTAAATCATACAAAATTTCATTATTTGCACTCAGAGCTTTTAACATAATCGCATCGCTTGGCATTTCATTTCTATTTATTTTGTTTTCCAAAATAAGATTTAATAAATATTTTTTTGTTTTGTCTGGAATGCAGCTGATCGCCTCATGTATATTTCCAGAACATATATTTTCTCTTATTGGAGTGGCAGATGGGCTAAACCTATTAAGAGAATTAGATAAATGAATGCTTTTTCTTTTAATTATAATAGGTTTGATTTTACTATTTAATTTTTTTATTGCTCTAAGATAGCAAATAGCCAATATATTATTTGATTTGCAAAAAATATCATAGGCCTTAGAACCTAAAGCATCTCTGATTGCCTTCCCTTGAGCAAATGCATAGGAGTTGCCATCAACAAGATAATCCTTAACATTTGTATGAAAACTATTATCTTCTAACAATTCTGATATTTTTGTCAATGTTTCTAAATCGTTATCTTCACAAGCAAAAGAAATGAAGTCAATAAAATTTAACATTTCAAGAATTGAAACGCCACCAAAAGCAAACCTATATGCATCTGAAATTGAAAATAAAACTGGCATTTCAAAAACAATGTCTGCCCCATTTTGAACAGACATGTATGCTCTATCATGTGGTGAGAACATTGCAAGGCTCCCCCTTTGCATAAATGGGCCACTCTGAATTATACACACATAATCTGCATTTGACTCTTTTATTGCTTCATCTATATGTAATTTATGTCCATTATGAAAAGGATCATACTCAGCTATTATGCCTAATACTTTTTTATTGTTTATCATTATTTAATTTATTTAAAATATATCCCTTTAATATTTCTACAATTCTTGAATTTTTTCCACCATTAGCAATGATAATATCAGCTCTATTTACATATCCTTTAATAAATTCGTTGTACATTGGTTTAACGGTTGTTAAGTATTGTTTGGTTATACCGTCTATTGTTCTTCCTCTCTCAACAATATCCCTCTGAATTCTTCTTAAAAGACAAATATCCTCTTCAACTTTAATAAATAACTTTAAAAACATTTTATTAAGCAATCTATCATCATAGAAAACATGTATTCCTTCAATAATTAGTATTTCTGGAGCGCGAAGCATCACATCTGTATCGTTTCTTCTATGCTCGCTAAAGTTGTAAACTTTTTGTGATATTAAATTCCCTTTTTCCCACGAGCAAATATCTTGGTATAGTAATTCATGATCAAATATATCTGGATGATCGAAGTTTAGGGCTGCTCTTTCTTCAAACTCTAAATTTGGGAAATCTTTATAATAAGAGTCTTGCTTAATAATGTAAGAAAGATCACCAAGTGCATTACTTAATTCCTCTGCCAAGGTCGTTTTTCCACTACCACTTGCTCCACAAATACCAATTATTATCATAATAATAGCTCCTTATATTATAAATAGTTGTTAATATATAAAATTCTTGACAATAAATTTAATCTATATTATAATTCTTTTTGTTGCTTAGGGGCATGGTGTAATGGTAACACGTGGGTCTCCAAAACCTTTGTTGAGAGTTCGAGTCTTTCTGCCCCTGCCATTAAGACTTTTAATAAAGTCTTTTTTTATTGCATTATTGCATAAATTTTAGCAAGATTGAATTTTCTATTTCCAGACCTCTTGGAGTAAGTCTTATTCTGTCGTTATTAATTTCAATTAGATCTTCATTTTTTAGTTCAACAATTTGAGAACTATATTTTTTTATAAAATCACATGAAAAATCCTTATTGAACTTTCTTATTGAAAATCCATCAACCAGCCTAAATCCAAGCATAATCCTTTCAAACTCTAATTCTTCAAAAGGTATAACTTTTTGATTTTGAAAAATAAGATTGTTTTCAATATTTTCAAAGTACTTTTTTATACTTTTAGGGTTATAAAATCTTATAAAGCTTGAATTTATTTTTAAAAAGCTGTGTGCTGCAACGCCAAATCCTAAATAATCGCTATGTTCCCAGTAAGTTAAATTATGTTTGCATTCATAACCTGGTTTAGAGTAGTTTGATATTTCATATTGAAAAAAGTCTTGTTTTTCCAATGCATCTCTTACAGCATGGTACATTGCTATCTGCAAGTCTTCATCTGGAATTGTAATTTCACCTGTCTCAATGAATTTTTTTAACTTTGTTCCATTTTCTACTATTAGATTATATGCCGAAATATGCGTAATATTATACGAAGCAATTTCAGAAATAGTTGATAGTAATGAGTTTAAATCTTGATTTGGTAAACCATAAATTAAATCAACGTTTATATTTTTAAATCCAGCAATCACCGCATTTTGAACAGCATCTAACGCCATACATTTATTATGTATTCTAGAAATAGACTTTAAAACTTTGTCATCAAGTGATTGAACTCCAATTGATAATCTGTTAATACCATTTGATAAGCATGAGTGTAAAAAATCCATGTTTATACTTTCTGGATTTGCTTCAATTGATATTTCTGCTCCTGTTATCACTTCAAAATTATCATATATACATTTAAAAATTGAATTTAAATTTTTTGAGCTTAATAAACTTGGTGTACCTCCACCTATAAATATTGTTTTTACACTTTTATCATCCAATGTTTTTGAATATAAAATAATTTCTTTAATAATTGTATCAATATATCTATCTCTTAGTTCAAGATCAGTATACGAACAAAAGTCACAATATGAGCACTTCTTTTTGCAGAAAGGAATATGTATGTAAAGTGATATCATTTTCTACTTGAAGGTGTCGGGCTTGGAGTGATTACGGGTATTGGCGCTGGAGTGGATAAAATATCTTTATACAATAATTTTTGTGTTTCTACATCAGCATTACCTGTAGCATTAATACCATTATCTGATTGGAATTTTTTAACAGCATCAAAAGTACCTGAATAATATGAACCAGTAGGAGTACCTTTATAATAGCCTAAGTCTTTTAGTTTCATCTGAAGCCAATAAACATCAGTGCCTGTTGATTTTTTACTCAGGTCTCGCATTTCACCATCAAATATTGTAGTTGATGAATAGTTTGGCTTGGCAGTTGGCTCTGGAGTTGAAAAGGGAAGCATGTTTTCTTTATTAAGTCTTGGCTTCTTAATAGACATCCTAAGCTCTTCATCATAAGGCAAATCTTCTGTAATAGTAACCACTGTCCCCTTTTTTATGTTGTCATAAATCCATTTAGAGTCACTTACCATTAAACGAACACATCCATGCGATGCTCTTTGGCCTAGTTTATTATACGATTTTATACTTAAAGCCATATTATCTACTCTATTGTATATTACAGAATGAAAAGCAATATATGGATTTATTTTTGTCCAGTATTTAGCATGTGAGCCAAAAGCAGGAAAATAGCACCATGAAGCTCTTCTACCATCAGTAATCCATTCTCCTACATCGCTTGGAGTTCCAACTGTACCTGTAGAACAAATCATGGTTTTAATGAGATTAGTATAATTTCCGTTTTCATCCCTCTCATATACCAATACAGCTTGATTCTTTACATCTACTGTAACTGCATATTGTATAGGAACTGGTTCTGGACTTGGAGCTGGTGTGGAATTTATGTCAACAACACCTGAATCATTAAGTAAGCTATTCCATGTTGATTCATTGCAAACCCCATCTTGCTCTAACCCATTGAAATACTGAAATCTTTTTACAGCAGCAATCGTTTGATTCATGTAATATCCACTAATTGGGCCATCAAAAAAGCCGAGCTCTTTGAGCCTGTTCTGGACTAGCTTTACATCGTCTCCTTCACTCGCTCTAGTAAGAGTACGCTTAAATTGTTCATCTTTTGAGGAATATTCTCGGCCATCAGTAACGCTTATTACATCCTTTTCCTCATTGTTTTTTATACAAGAATAGATAGCCTCTTGTGTTGCAACATCTGCAATTCCAGTTGCTTCGAGATTGTTATCGGATTGAAATTTTTTTATTGCTTCAATAGTCTGATTTTTATATAGGCCAGTAGCTTTTGTCTTTAAAAACCCCATGTCAATAAGTTTTGTCTGAAGTTCCATTACTGCTCTGGAGGTTTCTCCTGGTTTTATCTCTCTAAACCTTGTTTCAGCTAGTTTTTTTAAGGTTAACTCATCTGCAACTCCAGTCGGCTCTAAACCACAGTCCTTTTGAAAAATCAATATTGCTTTTTTTGTCTGATCTAAATAATTTCCACTTGCTCCACTTTGCAAATAACCAAGTGTAATTAGTTTTTCTTGTATTAATCGAACATTTTCCCCCTTGTCACCAGGTGAAGCAGGTCTAAATACGATATTATCAGCAATTACAGATTGCATTATGACTAAAAGTATAAGTAATATAATAAATTTAAATTGTTTTTTCATAATAATACAGTTATTAAAAACGACCTTTTCAGGTCGTAGTTATTTATAATTTTTGACCACATGAGCTACAAAACTTTTGATTAGCTTCTATATCTGCACCACAATTTGGACATTTTGTAGATTGACTAGCCCCACAAACGCTGCAAAATTTTGCATTGGCATCTATTGTTGCATTACATGCAATACATTTCTTTTGGTTTTGAACTGGAGTTTGCTGATTGTTTTGCAAAGAGTTTGTAAACATAGATCCCATAGCTGCAGCAGCTCCAAGTCCAACGCCCATGCCTGAGATACCTGAAGGGTTATTTGCTGACTCTCTAATTGCTTCAGCAGTCTGAAATTTTGAATACTTATCAAGATCTCCCACAACTCCCATTGAAGTTCTTCTGTCCATTGCTTTTTCAACTTCTTCTGGTAGGCTAATATTTTCAATAACAAAACTTGAAAGGTAAATTCCTAAATCGCTTACTTTTAGTCGGAGTTTATTCAATGTAAATTCGGAAAGCTCATCATAGTTAGAAGCCAAATCTAAAGCTGGAATCTTGCTTTCAGCAATAGCATCACTAATATTTGAGACTACCACACGCTTAAGCTGACCAGCTATATCTTCCACCGTAAAATATGAATTAGTCCCAAAAACCTCTTTCATAAAGATGACAGGATCAGATACTCTAAAGGCAAGACTTCCAAATGCCCTAATCCTAATCATTCCAAATTCGGCATCTCTCATCATAACAGGATTAGTTGTGCCCCACTTAATATCTCTAAACTGTTTGGTGCTTATAAAATATACTTCTGCTTTAAAAGGACTGTTGAATCCAAATTTCCATGCCTTGATTTTAGTCATGATAGGCATATTTTGAGTGCTAAGTTCATATCTTCCTGGAGTAAATACATCGGCAAGTTGGCCTTCATTTACAAACACAGCAATCTGGCTCTCTCTAACTGTTAGCTGAGCACCCATCATAATATCTTTGCCGTTTCGATCGTATCTATGAACAATTGTATCTATGCTATCGTCAATCCATTCAATAACATCAATAAATTGTCCAGATATCATATTTTTTATAAAGCCCATATAATCCTCCTATTTTATCATAGTGCTTTCAAAGAATTCTTGTTGATTTTTAAAATATAATAAATCCTGTATTTCTAACTTAATACCTAAAAATTTATGGATATCGGGACTTGAGCTATTTAAAAATTCTCTAATATCTCGCATATTACTATCTTTATCATTTTCGCTTTTTACATTAGAAAATAATATATTACATGTTTCATCATCATCAACAGCAATAGTGATATTAAGATTATTAAAATCTGGCCTTAAAAAATTTCTTAATGCAACTTCTAAGCGTGCTGCACCATAGTGCCACTTGCTTTGGAAAAAATCATCGCATTCTAACTTGAGTTTTGCTAATATACAGGGATTATCGAGTAAGAAACCAGCGCGATAAATTTCACACTTATCATAAAACTCTTCGAAATCTTTGAGTTTTCCACGCATATATTTACTAAGCCACCTATTGCGAACTGCTTCAAATCTTTGTTCGTATGTAAGCTCATCATCAGAGATGTCCTCGTTAATTTTATCAAGACAACGCATAAGAATAGCAAACGAAACATTTAAAGCATCATATGAGTTTTTTATATGAAAAATAGGCAGCATAGGATACTCGCTGTTTAGGTAATTTATTACAGAATTGTATGATTCAAGGTCTGACAAATCAACAGCAACTGCGTCAATATGATGTTTACTCATACCTTCAATAAGTGTATCTTTGTCTTTTCTATAATGGGGACGCTTAAATCCGTTTCTCAGCCATTCTGAATAGTTTTCTAAGAAATCTATTGTTTCATCAGAATCGGTAACCACCATCAATCTATACACAAAAACCCTCCAATCATTTATCGCAAATATATTATACTATATGAATTATTTTTTTTCAATTTAAAGAAGTATAATTTAATTTCTAATTTAAATTTGCTTTGTTGTGATATAATATTACCGAGGAAGTGAGTAAGTGAATCAAATAATAAAAAAAATAAGTAATTTCATAAAAAACAAATATGGGGCCGACAATCTTGGCTTATGTCTGGTTTCTTTTTCGATTGTTTTATACATAATTTCTCTAGTTCTAAAATCTATAATCTTTTGTTTGATAGCTTTGGTATTAGCTGCAGTTAGTATTATAAGATTTATCTCTAAAGACATTGAATCAAGAAAAAAAGAAAATATAATTTATCAAAAAATAAAAAATAATTATTTGAACAGGTTTAAAAAAATTATTAAAGATATATCTTCAAGAAAAAATTATGATTATGTAAAATGTAAAAATTGTAGAAGAAAATTTAAAATAGTCAAAAACAAACAAACTATAAGTGTTACCTGCCCTTTTTGTCATCAAATATATTATAAATAATTTAAGAGAAAAAAAGTTCGTATTGTTATTAATTTAAAATAAAAAGGTATTGATTTAAAATATTATTCATGATAAAATAACAAATGCAGTATTTATCTGACACATGCGCAAGAGAGGTGAAATAGCATGAAAGACAAGATTCATCCTAAATATGGGAAGGCAGTTGTTCACTGCGTATGTGGTGAAACATTTGAGACCGGTTCTGTAAAAGAGGATTTAAAAGTTGAGATTTGCTCAAAATGTCATCCATTCTTTACAGGTAAGCAGAAGCTTGTTGATACAGGCGGTCGTGTAGATCGTTTCAATAAGCGTTTTGGTCTGTAATTTCTTAATAATTAGAAGCAGTCTCTTGATTGCTTCTTTTTGATTTAATTTATAACTTTTATTTAATCTTATGACTATACATGATTGCTTAAAATTTGCTGAAAATTCTCTTAGGGTCTCAGGTATTGAGAGTTTTGAGTATGATTCCCAAGAGCTTTTGTCTTATTGCCTTAATGTTACAAGACTTAATTTACTTATAAATAAAAACTTAGAAGTAGGTCAAGATTGTTATAAAAGGTTTATACAGCTGATTGAACTTAGAGCAAGCAGAGTTCCTTTGCAACATATAACCAATCATTCATAT
Source organism: Eubacteriales bacterium (assembly GCA_034180455.1). GTDB lineage: Bacteria > Bacillota > Clostridia > Christensenellales > Aristaeellaceae > JAAZPT01. The sequence continues at coordinate 34,696 of JAXFOG010000005.1, read as the reverse complement.
TTTTATGGATTAGATCTATATGTTGATAAAAATGTACTGATCCCCAGGTTTGAAACTGAACTTCTCTGTGAGAAAGCAATTGAAATAATAAATAATCAAGAGTTGTCGGTTCTTGATTTATGCACAGGTAGTGGATGTATTGCTATATCTATAGCAAAGCACTGTCCTAACGCAAAAGTTACTGCAATAGATATATCATTTGATGCTATTAAAATCACAGAAGAAAATGCAAAAAGAAACAATGTAAGTATTAACTGTATTCAAAATAATCTTTTGGATAATTTAGAAAATAATTTTGATATTATAATTAGCAATCCACCTTATATATCAAAAAAAGATATGGCCTCTCTACAAGAAGAAGTCAAACATGATCCACAGTTAGCACTTGATGGTGGTAATGATGGAACAGATATAATTAGAAGAATAATATTTGATAAAAGCATTAAGAAAAATACAATACTAATGTTGGAATTGGGATATGACCAAGCTGAATTGGTATCTAATTTAATGAAACCTTTTTATAATAATATTGAGATAATTAAAGATTATTGTGGAATTAATCGATTTATAATTGCAGAAAAAGGAGTATAATTGTGTTTGAGCAATTTGAACAAATAATAAATAAATATGATGAGCTAACATTAGCTGTTTCTCAGCCAGATATAATTGCTGATCAAGCCAAGTGGCAAAAGCTATTAATAGAGCACGCAAAACTAGAACCAATGGTTCGAAAATATAAAGAATATCAACATATTTTATCTGAAATTGATGAAGCAAAAGAAATGCTCAATATACCAGAAATGGCTGAAATGGCAAAGGAAGAACTGTCTGACCTAAATAATAAGCTTCCCATTGTTGAGAAGGAGCTTAAGATCCTATTGCTTCCAAAAGATCCCAATGATGAAAGAAACATTATTTTGGAAATAAGGGCTGGAGCAGGTGGAGACGAAGCTTCATTGTTTGCATATCAGCTTCTAAGAATGTATTCTCTTTATGCAGAAAAAAACAAATTGAAGGTAGAACCTATATCAACAAATATGACTGAACTTGGTGGAGTCAAAGAAGCTGTATGCTCTATTAGCGGCAAGGATGTATATTCTAAGCTTAAATTTGAGAGTGGAGTACATAGAGTCCAAAGAGTTCCTTCGACAGAGTCGAGCGGAAGAATTCATACAAGTACATGTACCGTTGCTGTGCTTCCAGAAGCAGAAGATGTAGAAGTTGAAATCAATCCCAATGACTTAAGAGTTGATGTTTATAGAAGTACAGGACATGGTGGACAATCTGTAAATACTACTGACTCAGCAGTTCGTATAACCCACTTACCAACTGGCCTTGTAGTAACATGTCAAGATGAAAAAAGCCAAATAAAAAATAAAGAAAAAGCATTAAAAGTACTACGTACTAAACTATATGAACAGATACGTGCAGAAAAAGACGCAGCTTATTCAGAACATAGAAAAGGTCAAATCGGCACAGGAGATAGAAGCGAGAGAATAAGAACTTACAATTTTCCTCAAGGACGTGTAACTGACCATAGAATTGGACTGACTCTCTATAAAATTGATGAAATTTTAAATGGAGATCTTGATGAAATAATAGAAGCCTTATCATTGGCTGATCAATCAGAAAAATTAAGTAATTTAGGCGAATGAAAACAGAAATATTAAAAACAACTAAAGAAAATATCAATATCGCTGCAAGTTCTATAAAAAAGGGTGAACTTGTTGGTATGCCCACTGAAACTGTTTATGGATTAGCAGCAAATGCGTTAAATCCAGATTCTGTTAAGAATATCTATTCAGTAAAAGGCAGACCATCTAATAACCCTTTGATAGTTCATATTGCTGATTTTAATGAGCTTGATAGAATATGCTATATCAATGATGATGCTCTAAAGCTTGCCAAAGCTTTTTGGCCTGGTCCTCTTACTATATTGCAATATAAAAAAGATATAATACCTGATGCAGTAACTGGTTCTCTAAATACCGTTGCAATTAGAATGCCGTCAAACAAAATTGCAAGAGATCTTATATCTATGAGTGGTCTACCTATAGCTGCACCAAGTGCAAATAAAAGTGGACGTCCTAGTCCTACACTACCCGAGCATGTATACAACGATTTTAATGGATTAATACCATATATTATCGATGGAGGACAATGTGAGATTGGTTTGGAAAGCACTGTCATAAATGTTGCATCAAAACCCTATACAGTTCTAAGGCCTGGTAAAATAAGTATTGAAGAAATAAGACAAATATTGCCCGACGTAATGCTTTCAAATAACATTTTACATGAACCTTCGCCTGATACAGTTCCAGAATCTCCAGGAATGATGTACAAACACTATGCGCCAAACGCTAAGCTCATACTAGTTAGCGGTGATAGATTTAATGTTGCAAAAAAAATAAATGAGCTTTATAACAAATCATTGATTGAAAATTCAAGAACAAAAATTTTATGTTTTGATGAAAATTCATATCTTTATCCTGATAAAAGTTTTATAAAAATCGGAAGTTCAGAACATCTTGAAGAGCTTGCGCATAAATTATTTGCTTTGCTTAGAAGCCTTGATGAAATGGGAATTGAAACAGTATATAGTGAGGTAGCAGATCTTGGAGGAATAGGGCTTGCAATAATGAATCGTATGATACGTGCTGCTGCCTTCAATATTATTGATGTAAATAAAATCAAATGATAAATTTTATACTTTAAAAATAATATTTTTACTATGCCTTTTAAGGTGTAGTATTTTTATTTTGATCGTTACGCTATACAATTATTTTTATGATATAATAAGTAAAATTATTATAAGGAGTTAATATGAGAGCATACGAAAGATTATTGAGCTATGTAAAAATAAATACAACTTCAGACGAAAGCAATGAAAGCTGTCCATCTAGCAAAGAACAATTTGTTTTAGCAAACGCGCTTGTAGAAGAGCTAAAGAGTTTAGGTGTTGACAACGCTCACGTAGATGAAAATTGTTATGTATACGCCAAAATACCTGCAAAAGGTTCAATTAAAGGGAAAATAGGTTTTATCTCTCATATGGATACGTCTCCTGCTTGTCCTGGAGGACCTATAAAACCATTTATTATAGAATACTATGATGGTTCTGATATTCATTTAAAAAATGGAATCACCATTGAAAATAAAGAATACGACTTTTTGAAAAATCTAGTTGGTAACGATCTAATAGTAACAGATGGCAACACCTTGCTAGGTGCAGATGATAAATCTGGAATAGCAATAATTATGACTTTAGTTGAACAAATGTTGCGTGAGGATGCCCCTGATCATTGTGAAATATCAATAGGATTTACGCCTGATGAAGAAATAGGACGTGGAGCTGATTTATTTGATGTAGAAAAGTTTGATGCTGATTTTGCATTTACTGTTGATGGAGGAGCTTTAGGAGAAATCGAGTATGAAAACTTTAATGCTGCTAGCGCAGTTGTTGAAATAAACGGAATAAATATTCATCCAGGCTCTGCAAAAAATAAAATGAAAAATGCTGCAAGAATTGCAGCTAAGTTTGATGGATTATTGCCAGAAAGTGAGAGGCCTGAGTATACTGAAGGATATGAGGGTTTTTATCACCTATGTGAAATCAATGCAACAGAAGAATATGCCAAGCTAATTTATATTATAAGAGACCATGATATGCAAAAATTTGAAGAAAAGAAAAAAACCTTTCAGTCAATTGTTAATTTTTGCAATTCTATATATGGTCCAGAAACTATAAATGTAAGCATAAAAGATTCATATTACAATATGAAGGATAAAATAATACAGAAGCCCGAAATAATTGAGCTAGCAAAAAAAGCTTTTATAGACTCTGGTGTAGAGTATAATATAATTCCTATTAGAGGTGGCACAGACGGTTCAAGATTAAGTTACATGGGATTGTTATGCCCTAATCTAAGTACTGGTGGTTATAATTTTCACAGCAGAAAAGAATTAGTAAGCATAAATTCCATGGATAAGATGGTTGAAGTACTTACTAATTTAGTAAAAAGCAATTAGTCTATTAAAGGCTAAGTACAAGAGCTTGTGAAATAGTATCTGCAAAAATAAGCTCAGTTCCAGTAGAAGCTTTAACCTTATGTTTTTGAGATTTAGGAAGTAATATCTTATTGTATCCTAATCTTTCACATTCATTTATTCTTCTTTGTACTTGGCTTATTGCACGAATTTCTCCACAAAGTCCTACTTCCCCCATAGCTGTAAAATTTTGAGGAAGAGTTTTATTTTCAAATGATGAAGCAATAGCAATAATCAGAGCCAAATCAGAAGCTGGATCACTTATTGAAAGTCCCCCTGCAACATTGATATATACATCTTGATCATAAAGCCTTTTCCCTGCTCTTTTTTCTAAAACTGCTAACAATAGTTGCACTCTTGATTGATCAGTACCATTAACAGTTCTACGAGGGATTGCAAAATAGCTTTTACATGTAAGTGCTTGAAGGTCTAATAAGATCGGCCGACTTCCATTTATAGCACAAAAGACGATTGATCCACTAATATTTGAAGCTCTGCTACTTATTAGTGTCATACTAGGATTATCGACAGCCTGCATACCCCTTTCTGTCATTTGGAACACGCCTAGTTCATCTATTGAACCAAATCGGTTTTTTGCAGCTCGTAGTAGTCTAAATTCATGTTTTTTATCGCCTTCGAAATACAACACTACATCTACCATATGCTCTAAAATCCTTGGTCCAGCAAGATTCCCATCTTTTGTAACATGTCCTATTAAAAATACAGATGCGGCATTTTCTTTTGCATATCTAATAAGAGCGTTCGTACATTCCCTTATTTGTGGTACACTACCTGCAACGCTGTTATGATCTGATTTATACATAGTCTGTATAGAATCTATCGCAATAAAATCAGGTTGGATCTTTTCAATGTGATTCATAATCCTATCAAGAGAAGTGTCACTAAGTAATAAAAGCTTACTTTGATCAACTCCTAATCTTTCAGCTCTGTTTTTTATTTGAAATTTACTTTCTTCACCTGAAACATAAAATACTTTTTGATCTTTTTGTGTAAGAGAGCACAGTGATTGAAGCAACAAGGTACTTTTTCCGATTCCTGGATCGCCAACAAGCAAAATTACGCTTCCCGGCATTACTCCTCCCCCAAGTACCCTATCTAGCTCATTATCACCTATAAGGGTTCTTGATTGCTGATCCATATTAATATCACTAAGTAATTGTGGACTGTCGGCATTTTCGTTATTTATAATGCTTTCCTGTTTTCTTTCCGGAATAGCAGATTCAAGTTCCTCAAAAGTATTCCACATATTACATCTAGGACACTTTCCGAGCCATCGTGGCGATTCATATCCACAATTTGTGCATTCAAAATATGTTTTATCTTTTGCCATAATTTAACCTCTAAAATAATTTATTTGGAAAAACAATATGAAATTTAATGGAAATTTAATAGAAAATAATTACGCTAAATCTCAAAAAGCTACTGCCTTGAAAAAAATATTATTCTTTTTTATTTTTCTTCTAATATTATTAATAGTATTCTTTACTCTTGGATATTCACTAAACAACAAAATAATATTAAATAAGGAAACTATCAGCATACCTAATATAGACAAAAGTTTAAATGGATACACTATATTACATATTAGTGACTTAAACGGAAATGCGAATATTATAAGTGAAGATGCTGTTCTTAAACTACTTCATGGACAACGCTTTAACTCTGTATGCTTTACAGGCAACATGATTGGAAAAAATGGAAATTTGTCTGCGTTGACTATGCTTATAGAACAAATAAAAAAGATAAATGAAAAAGCAATAATATATTATCTTCCGGGAGAATTTGATCCCGATCCTATTAGTGAATCACCATCACAGGAAATAAGAAGCGATTATATTTTAAACCTTGAAAGCTTAGGTGTAAAATATCTTGATAGACCTTATTATGAACAAATAGGCAAAAGAAGAATGTTTTTTAGCCCTGAGTATTTATATAACATTGATCCCAAGACTACACTCGATACTATGACAAACGAAATAGAGAATATTGAAAAAAAAGGCGAATTATTTTTACCAGAGAAATCTTCAATTTATAAGAATATATCTTATAAAAGCAGAATAATGGAAGAAGCTATAAATGTACAAAAAACAATTGATTCACAAGATATTCAAGTTATAGTATCTTCTATGCCACTTAGCAGTGACACCATCAGCAACAGCATTAGTTTTTCTGATCCAGAAAATGCGTTTTCTTTAAGAAAGGCAAATGTTATACTTACTGGTTCTCTTGTAGGTGGACAATGGTGTCTACCCGGTGGACAACCAATTTATGTGCCTGAATATGGTTTGTTGCCAAATAAACAACAGATCTCAGGTAAAAGCAGAATATTAACTATAGATCAATATATTAGCACTGGATTATCCTGCTCACCTATTTATCCTTATCCAAAAGTAAGAATATATAATCCACCTACGATAACACTAATAAAATTTAATAACAAATATTAACTATTTATGGTAGGGCTCATTTGCAATTATTTTATGAGCTCTATAAATCTGCTCAAGAAGTATAACTCTCATCAGTTGATGTGGAAAAGTAAATTTTGAAAATGAAAGACTCGCGTTCGCTCTTGAAAGCACTTGCTTGCTAAGTCCATTTGAGCCACCAATTACAAATATAATACGTTTATATTGTGTACTTTGCATTTGTTTTAGCATAGAAGAAAATTCTATACTATCATAAGACTTACCATTTATGGATAGCGCAATTACATAATCATTCTCTTGTATTTTTTGAAGAAGCCTCTGCCCCTCTTTTATACAGGTTTGCTCTATGCCTTTCTCGCTTAATATACGAGGATCTTTTTCATCTTCAACTTCAATTATTTTTATATCTATATAAGAGCCGAGCCTTTTTAGGTACTCGGCAATTGCATCTGTATAGAATTTTTCTTTAATTTTCCCCACGCAAAGTACAATATACTTCATTATTCTTCATCTTCAGTTTCAGGCAAGTTGGCATTATGCCATACTTTCTGTACATCATCACAATCTTCTAAAAGGTCTATAAGCTTATTGATATTTTTTAGTTGTTCCTCATCATTTACATCAACATTATTTTGAGGAATCATTTCTACTTCAGCAGATTCGATTTTTATATTGTTTTCCTCAAGTCCATTTTGAACTCTCGATAAATCATTAAATGTAGTATATATCTCATAATACTCGTCATCAGACTGAATATCCTCAGCTCCAGCATCAAGCGCTATCATAAATAAGCTTTCTTCATCATCGATTAAACTTTTATCAACAAGAATTATGCCCTTTCTATCAAACATATATGAAACTGATCCTGTTGAGCCAAGGGTACCATTACATTTACTAAAATAGCTTCTGACATCTCCGGCCGTTCTATTTCTATTGTCAGTAATAGCGTCAAGAATAACAGCTACCCCACCTGGCGCATATCCTTCATAAGTAATTTCTTCATAGTTAACATTTCCAAGCTCACCCGAAGCTTTTTTTATTGATCGTGTAATGTTATCATTTGGCATATTATTTGCTTTAGCTTTGGCAACAACATCTTTCAATCTACTATTACTATCAATATCTGCTCCGCCTTCTTTTACAGCTAAAGCAATTTCTCTTCCAATTTTAGTAAATATTTTTGCTTTTTCAGCATCGGCTTTGCCTTTTTTATGTTTAATATTTGACCATTTGCTATGTCCAGACATAAAAACCTCCACAATAATTTATAACAATTTATTTTATCATAGCAAAACAATGTAGTCAATTTTGAACATTTTTTTCAATATGGTAAAATAATAAATAAATGTAAATTTTTGAGGTAGAAATGAAAAAAATAAAAAATATAGAATTAGTAGTTTGCGATTTGGATGGAACTCTTTTAAATTCTAAAGCATCTGTATCAAATAATAATTCTTTAGCATTGCATAAATTAAACGACCTGGGTATTAAGATTGCCTTTTGTTCTGGTCGTCAAGCAGCAGATATAGAATATATTGCATCATCTATTGGATTAAATGATGCAATAATCATATCATTAAATGGTAGCTTTGTAATGCAAAAATCTGGAGAGATAGCTATAAATGAAAAAATTCCTAATGATTCTGCAAAAGAATGTTTGAATATATTTAACAGGTATGACGTTGCATTTAGCTGTTTTTGTGGTAATGTTCTTATAAATAATAAAGTACCAGAATATGAAAAAGATTTAAGTTTTTGGAATAAAGAAAGGCGCGAGAGAAGAAAACTAGTAACTCATCTTTATGGTTATGATCATATAAATAAATATATGCAAGAAGGAATTAATAAATTTGTATATGTGGATCTAGAAAACCAAGATCTTTTGCAAAAAATAAAAAATGAAATGTCATGTATACAAGGAATAGATGTAACTTCATCATGGCAATCTAATTTTGAGATTATGCCAAAGGGAATAAACAAAAGTTTTGCCTTGAAGAAATTAATAAATAAATTAAACATAGAAAAAAGCAATGTGCTTGCGTTTGGAGACAATGATAACGATATAGAGCTTTTAAAAACTGCTGGATATGGAGTAGCCATGGGTAATGCAAATGATACCCTCAAAGATATTGCCGATTTTTTAACACTTTCAAATGATAATGATGGGGTTGCATATTTTTTAAATCATTATGTACTTGAAAGCTTAAAAAACGTTTAATATTGTTGCACTTTTTAATCAAATAAGGTATAATTGAAGATGTAAATAACTCTTAAGGGGGATAAAAATTTGACAAAGTATACATACTTGTTTACCGAAGGCAATGCAGAAATGCGTAATTTGCTTGGCGGCAAAGGTGCTAACTTAGCAGAAATGACAAATTTAGGCCTACCAGTTCCGCAAGGTTTTACAGTTACAACAGAAGCTTGCACTCGTTACTACGAAGATGGCCGAAAAATCTCTGATGACATCTTAGAGCAGATATTCGCCGCTCTTGATCAGACTGAAAAAATTGTCGGAAAAAAGCTTGGTGATTCCGAAAATCCTTTCTTGGTATCTGTACGTTCAGGTGCTAGAGCTTCTATGCCAGGCATGATGGATACAATACTTAATCTCGGTCTTAATGACGAAACAGTTGAAGGTCTTACAAAGCTTACAAATAACCCACGTTTTGCTTATGACTGCTACAGACGTTTTATTCAAATGTTTAGCGATGTAGTTATGGAGATAAACAAAGACAAATTCGAGCATGTTTTGGCAGAGGCTAGAGCTAAGCGTGGAGTTAAAGCTGATTTTGAGCTTACCGCTGAAGACCTACAAGAAGTACTAAAGCAGTATAAAGAAATATATCGCAAAGAAAAGGGCGAAGATTTCCCACAGGATCCTCGCAAACAACTTATACTTTCTATCGAGGCAGTTTTCCGTTCTTGGAATAATGACCGTGCTATTTATTATCGTAGGATGAATGATATTCCTTCATCTTGGGGTACAGCAGTAAATGTTCAGAGCATGGTTTTTGGTAACTTTGGAGAAACAAGTGGTTCAGGCGTTGCATTTACTCGTAACCCGGCAACTGGTGCTCCAGGTCTAAATGGTGAATATTTGATGAATTCACAGGGTGAAGATGTAGTTGCTGGTATTCGTACTCCTTTCCCTCTTGAGCATTTAAAGGATACAAATGAAGCTCTATATAATCAATTTAACGAGATTTCTACTAAGCTAGAAAAGCATTATAAGAACATGCAGGATATGGAATTTACGATTGAAAACGGAAAATTCTATATTCTTCAAACTAGAAACGGAAAGCGTACTGCTAACGCAGCTCTTAAAATTGCTGTAGATTTAGTTGACGAAGGAATGATCACTCCTGAAGAAGCTATTATGCTTGTTGAACCAAAGCAGCTTGATTCTTTACTTCATCCACACTTTGATGATAAAGCATTAAAAGCAGCCGAGCCAGTAGCCACAGGTCTACCTGCTTCTCCTGGTGCAGCATCTGGTAAGATACATTTCACATCAACTGCTGCCGCTGAAGCTGCTGGTCGTGGTGAAAAAGTACTTCTTGTTCGTGATGAAACTACAACAGAAGATATCGAAGGTATGGATTTATCACAAGGTATTCTTACAGCTCGCGGTGGTATGACTTCACATGCTGCTGTTGTTGCTCGTGGTATGGGCCGTACTGCTGTTGTTGGATGCTCAGCATTAAAAATTGATGAGCACAATAGAACACTTACAGTTGCTGGTCATGTTCTCCATGAAGGTGACGAAATTTCCATAAACGGTGCAACTGGTAAAGTTTATCTTGGAAATATTCCAACTGTTGAGGCAGAAGTTGTTGGTGACTTTGCTAGATTTATGGGTTGGGCTGATGAAGTTCGTACATTGAAGGTTAGAGCAAATGCAGATAATCCTAGAGATACTGCTAAGGCTGTTGAGTTTGGTGCAGAAGGAATTGGTCTATGCCGTACAGAGCATATGTTCTTTGATACTGATAGAATTCCAGCTGTTAGAAAGATGATACTTGCCGATAAAATTGAAGACAGAGAGAAGGCACTTGCTTCTATCCTACCAATGCAGCAGGAAGACTTCGAGGGTATGTTCCGTGCTCTAGAAGGTCGCTCAATGACAGTACGTTATCTTGATCCACCACTGCATGAGTTCTTACCTCAGAAAGATATGCATGATGAAATACAGAAACTTGCTGATGACATGGGAGTAAGTTATGATCAGTTAGTTGCAAAAATCGATGCTCTTCATGAAGTAAACCCAATGATGGGTCATCGTGGTTGCCGTCTAAGCATCACATATCCAGAAATTGCTAGAATGCAAACTAGAGCAGTTATACAGGCAGCTTTAGCAGTTCGTAAAGAAAAGGGATGGAACATTGTTCCTGAAATCATGATCCCACTAGTAAGCACAGTTAAAGAGCTTAAGTATGTAAAAAATGTTGTAATTGAAACAGCAGAAAAGGTTCTTGAAGAAGCTGGCGAAAAGATGGAATATCACATTGGTACAATGATTGAGATCCCAAGAGCATGTGTAACAGCTAATGAAATAGCACAAGAGGCTGAATTCTTTAGCTTTGGTACCAACGACTTAACACAGATGACATTTGGTTTCAGCCGTGATGACGCTGGTAAATTCTTAGGTTATTACTATGACAATGGTATACTTGAGAGCGATCCATTTGCTAAAATTGATGAAAATGGCGTTGGCGAGTTAGTAAGGATTGCTGTTGAGCGTGGTCGGAGCACCCGTAAAGATCTAAAATTAGGTATTTGTGGTGAGCATGGTGGAGATCCTGCTACAATTGAGTTCTGCCATAATCTAGGTTTGAATTATGTAAGCTGCTCTCCTTTCAGAGTTCCAATTGCAAGATTGGCTGCTGCACAGGCTGCTATAAACGCAAAGAAGAATAAGTAATAATTCTAAATTATTTCTGAGCATATCAATATGATATGCTCAGTTTTTTTGCATTACTTTATATAAAAAATACCAGAGTGATATATGATTATCATCTGGTAAAATAAATAATTTAAACTGTGTTTTTAAACTAAATCATCAAAATTAAATACTGCAGCTTTGGTATAATTAGTAACTTTGGCTTCAAAAAAATCTGTTTTTGTATTGTTAATATTTGAAAATCCTTCTATCCATGGCATTGGATTTTCTTTTATTTCACTATACATGGGTTTCAAGCCAATAGCTTGTAATCTCAAATTTGATAAGTATTTAATATATTTATCTATCAAATTATTATTAATCCCCATGATTTCATCATTTGTAACATATTGTCCCCAAGCTATCTCGTTTTGTACTCCTACCTTCATCATTTCGTACATTTTTTCTTCAGTTTTAGGAGTAAAAAGCTCAGGTCTCTCATTCCTAAGTTCTTTAATAATATTCTGGAAAAGTATAAGATGTGTTACTTCATCTCTATTAATATACTTAAATATTGTGCTTGTTGCAGTCATTTTGCCTTGCCTAGCTAATGTATAAAAGAAAGAAAATCCCGAATAAAAGTATATGCCTTCAAGAATATAATTTGCCATTACTGATTGAATAAAGTTTTCTTTATTTGCCTTATCACTAAAGTGTTGATAAGTTTCTGCAATAAAACGGTTTCTCTCTAACAATATTTCATCGTTACGCCATTCATCATAAATTTTATCTCTAGTAATGGGATTTGTGACAGTATCCAAAATATAAGAATAACTTTGAGCATGAATTTCCTCTTGAAAGGCCTGTATATTTAATAATGAAGATACCTCGGGTGCTGTAATATATCGCGATAATGTTGGCAAATTTTCGCTTTGTACAGAATCTAAAAAATTCAAAAATGAAATTATTTTATCAAATGCATTTCTTTCTCCAGCCGTAAGATATGGAAACTGTTTTACGTCTTCATTCAAAGAAATTTCTTCTGGTATCCAAAAGTTATTAAGCATTGTTCTATATAAAGTATTTGCCCAATCATACTTAATTCTATTCCACTCTCTTAGATTTGTGGTGTTTCCTTCAATTATAGACTGAGTGCCTCTAAGTCCAAATTCGTTAAATATTTTTTTCTTTTCCATTTTTTCTCCTTTAGCTTGAACAGCTAGTGCATTCATCCATTTCAAGTGATTTATTTCTTACATAGTATAGTGTTTTTATTCCATTTTCCCATGATGAAATATAGAAATCTAGTATATCTTTTGCGCTCATATTTGGAGTAATATACAAATTAAAAGATTGAGATTGATCAATATGTCGTTGCCTTATGCCACATGCTTTTATAGACCACTGTTGGTCAATTGTGTGAGCTTCTTTATAATACCAATAATTTTCAATTGAAAGATCTGGTGCTGTCTTAGGTGTAAAGTTTCCTTTTTTCTCTTCTATAAAGAATTTTTTAAATATAGGATCTATGCCTGCAGTTGTATTTGATATATTACTTGTACTACCAGTTGGAGCAACAGCCATTATATATCCATTTCTTATTCCATATTTATGTATGTCGTTTGCTAAAGCTTGGAACCTTGAACTTGTATAATTTCTCTTTTTGAAATATTCACCGGTATCCCAATCACTTCCACTAAATACAGGATAGGATCCCTTTTCTTTTGAAAGCTCCATGGATGCTTTTATCGCATAATAGGCAATGTCCTCGAATAGTGAATCCGCCTCTAATAAATGTTCCTTGCTCTCCCACTGTATTTTTCTATTAGCTAAATACTGATGATATCCACTTGTTCCCAAGCCTATTGCTCTGTATTTATCAGCAGTAATTCTTGCTTCAGGCACTGGGAAATTATTAAGCGTAACAACATTATCAAGCATACGAATTTGGAGTGGAATTATATCTTTTAATTCTTCACGATTAATTTTTCCCAAGTTAATTGAATTAAGATTGCAAGTTACCATATCTCCAACAGAGACTTCGCTTGAAACTGTCGCTCCATTATTTCCTTCAGAATATACAATTTTCTGATCCACTAAATCTGTTTCAGACATGTTCTGTGCTATTTCATGGCATAGGTTTGATGCGTAGATCATTCCTTTGTGTGAATTAGGATTGTACTTATTTACAGTATCTCTAAAGAAAATAAATGGTGTACCTGTTTCTACAGCACTTTTCATTATTCTTTTCATAATGTCTAACGCAGGTACTATGATTGGATTAAGTTTCTTATTATTCTCACATTCAACATATCTTCTAGAAAACTCCTTATTATCATCAGTATCATAATAATCTTCAAGCTTATATCCCATTACCTGTTCCACTTTATGAGGATCAAACAATGAAAAGTTCTCTCTTTTTAATAGTCTCTGCATAAAAATATCTGGAATACTGATTGAAGGAAATATATCATGTGCTTTTCTTCTATCATCTCCATTATTTGTTCTTAAATCAATAAACTCATACACATCCTTATGCCATATATCAAGAGTAATACTTGCTCCACCCTTACGTTTTCCTAACTGATCAACAGCAATAGCTGTGTCATTATATAGTCTAATCCATGGAACTACGCCACCGCTTGTGTTTTTATAGCCTCTAATGTCTGAATTAAGTGCACGAATCTTTCCTACATATATGCCAAGTGCACCACCATGCTTTGAAACCTGAGCAAATTTGCTATTCACATCATAAATAGACCACAGGTTATCACCTACTGATGCAATGAAGCATGAGCTAAGCTGATAAAATGGAGTACCAGCATTTGCCAAAGTAGGTGTTGCAACGGTCATTTTTAATTGACTAAGTATATCATAAAATTTTTTTGCATAGAAAACTCTTTTATCTTTCTCAGGTATTGCTAAATGCATTGCTATTATCATAAACCGTTCCTGAGGCAACTCAAAAACTTCTTTATCACTGCCTTTTACCAGATAACGATCAAATAAAAGCTTGATCCCTTCATAATTAAATAGGTAGTCTCTTTCGGGTTTAATATGTTTTTCTAATTCTTTAATGTCTTCCCAAGAATATTCATCAGTAATATATTTTCCATATCTGTTATTTGACACTAATTTTTTTATAAGATCTGAAAAACTTCCATATCCAAATGTACTATATCCTCTATTTATTGCTGCTTCCTTATATAAATCAAAAAGAAAAAGCCTAGCAGCTACATATTGCCAATTTACATTAAGCTTATCAGGATTAAATTGCTTATCACTAGAATTGATTACTTTTTCAATTGCAGTTCGAACTAATATTTTTTGAATTTCTTTTGTCGTCATCCTATTTTTAAATTGAATTTTACAATCCAATTCAAGCTCTAATGGATCACAACCCGGCAAATCCTTACAAGCAAAAGCAATCATTCTTTTTGTTTTTTCTACCATTAGGGGTTCAAATCTTCCATCCCTTTTTTTGATCATTATATCTATTGTGAATCACCTCTAGCATTTCATATATTTACATTAAGAATATAAATTCATTCCATTAAGATATACTACTATAAATTATTGAATATTGCAAACCATAATACAATATATAGACATAAAACAAAAAGAACACCATATATATAGTGTTCTATATTAAATATCAAAGATCTTTAGAAGAATAGCCTAGATTTACAAGTTCTAAAGGCTTGTTTCGCCAGTCTTCTTTAATTTTTACCCAAAGCTGAAGGTTAACTTTAGTATTTAGCAAGTTTTCAATATCTAATCTGGCTTCCTTACCTATTTTCCCAATCATAGTGCCTTTTTTTCCAATGATTATCGCTTTATGACTTGGTTTCTCGCAATATATTGTTGCGTCAATTTGAGTTAAGTCATCCCTAATTTCTTTCATTTGAAGGATTTCAATACCAATGCCATGTGGTATTTCTTCCTTTAGATTAATTAATGCTTTTTCTCTTATTATTTCTGCACATATTTGTCTTTCCGGCTGATCAGTAATCATATCATCAGGAAAATACTTTGGTCCTTCAGGAATCCTGCTATATATGATTCGCTCTAGTTCCTCCAAGCCATCACCATTTCTTGCACTTATGGGAATTATCTCGTCAAAATTATAAGCACTAAATTCATCAATAGCAGCTAAGACTTTATCCTTTTTAACAGTATCAATCTTGTTTATTACAAGTATTTTATTCTTAGTACTTTTGAAGTTTTCAGCTATTTCGTAATCGATCTTTGTAATGTATCCTGGCTCAATAACCATAATTAACATATCGATGCCTTTTATAGCCTCATCAACAGACTTGCTCATATACTCTCCCAATTTAGTCTTGGGATTGTGTATTCCTGGTGTATCTAAAAACACCACTTGCATATTTTGTTTATTGAGTATTCCAGTGATTTTATTTCTAGTTGTTTGGGGTTTATTGGATACAATTGCAATTTTTTCTCCTATGAGAGCATTCATAAGAGTTGATTTCCCTACATTTGACTTGCCAACAATTGTAACAAAACCCGACTTAAATTTTTCTAACATATTAACTCCTACTTACTTCTTTTTGGCCAAATCCATATGGCAAAAGATCAGATAAATTTGTTTCATCATAGTTTCCTTTTTCGTCCGTTACTAGAATTCTTATGTTTGGTGAAAACTCATATAAAAATTGCCTACATGCACCACAAGGATATGGTTTAATACCTATACCAGCTATGGCAATAGTATCAAAGTCATGTACTCCCTCACTTACTGCCTTTAAAATAGCCGTTCTCTCTGCACATATTGTAGATCCATATGCGGCATTTTCAACATTACAGCCTGTAAATATATTTCCATCTTTGCTAAGAAGACATGCTCCAACAGCAAACTTGGAGTATGGACTATATGAAAACTCCATTGATTTAATTGCAAGATCTACAAGAGTTTTATCGCTCACTTTTCCGTTATTATCTCTTTGAATCCTTAAATTGTTTAATATTCTTTTTTGCTTATCTTCCATAATTTCAGCATCTCTCTTTTCAATATGATCATAGCCAAATAAATGCAAAATTGAATGGCAAAATAGAAATGCAAGCTCTCTCTTTAAACTATGTCCATATTCATTTGCTTGTTCTTCTGCGCGTTCAATAGATATTATACTATCTCCTATAAAGTATTTTCTAGTTTCTGTATCATAGTTATTCTTTAAAATCTCCGGGCATTCAGAAATAGTTTTTCCTTCAAAATCCATACTAGGAAAGCTTAGCACATCAGTTGCTGCATCTATTCCCCTATATTTTGCATTGTATTCCTGAATAGTTTTATTATCACATACTTTCAAATTCACGCAAAGATTTTGAACGCCCTCTACAATCTCTGCTTCATTAGCTACCAATGAAAATAAAGCTTTATCTATATAATATTCAGGATCATCAAAATAAATTAACACTTACTCTTCCTCTATTATTATCTTTGGATATTTTATTCTCTCATGATATGTTCCACTTAATGTGTTTAAAAAAGATTTTGAAATATCATTTATATCTTTTATAGATAGCAAAGAATTAGACAACTGCCCTTCCTTTATCTTTAGTTTTATAATTCTTTCTATTTCATCCTCAATATCATCTTGTTTATGCTCAGACATCGATCTTACTGCTGCTTCTACACTATCTGATAGCATAAGGATTGATTGCTCTTTTGTATAAGGTTTTGGACCATCATATTTAAATTTATTTATATCTACTTCTTCGCCATTTGCGTTCTCTAATGCCTTATTATAAAAATATAATGTAACACTATCGCCATGATGGCTCATAATAAATTCTCTGATTTGGCGTGGTAATCTATTTTCTTTCGCCATTTTAAGTCCAATTTTTACATGTCCAATAACAATTTCAGCGGACTCATAAGGACTGATTTTGTCGTGAGGATTATAATCCGTCTGATTTTCAGTAAAGTACTCGGGTTTATAAAGTTTACCAATATCGTGAAAGTAAGCACCAACTTTCACTAAAAGGCTATCTGCTCCGATGCTGTTTGCTGCCCCTTCTGCAAGATTTGCTACCAACATACTATGATGATAAGTTCCTGGAGCCTCCATAAGCATTCTTCTTAGAAGAGGATGCTCTGTGTTTGAAAGCTCAAGAAGTTTATTTCTTGTTGTTAAATTGAAAACATTTTCACAAACAACCTGAAGTGCCATAGCCAATAGCACAGCTATAAAAGAAGCAATAATACACGAGAATGCACTCATAACAGATATCTCAATGTGATTATCCATGAAAATATAAAAAAATAACATTGTCGCAAGATTAATGAGCCCTGCTATAGCTCCGGATATTAGCATAGACTGTCTTGCCTTTGAATTATGTAAAATCCATGCAACTACAATACCAGCAATAAAGTTTCCAGCTATAATATATGCTGCATCGCCTGCGCTATTTCCAGATGCTCCATATAGAAATAGCACATTGAATAATGCATTAATCAAATTACCTACAATCGCAACTCTTGATCCTATAAGCACGGACAACAATATTGGTGCAAGCAATACTGGCATAAATTTAATATTTATCATCCTTGTGACTGCGCAGAAAAACGCACTAAAAATTATAGTAATTAAAAATGTTGCGACTAATGTATTGTCTTTTAATATTCTTGGCCTTAAAATGCTTATACAAATAGCAGAAATAAGCATAGAAATTAAAATATAAACAAATATGACTAAATATAACAATAGATCAGTTGATTTATCGCTAATCAATCCAAGATCTTTAATCATCTGATACTGATTTTGATATATTCTGTTTCCCTCTAGAACAATATTTTGCCCTTTTTGGTATACCACATCTTCAACTGAATCTGCTGCTTTTTGTCTTGCATCTTCAGTAGCTTTTGTATCAATAATAATATTTGGAACTATGGTCGCATCCAATATTGGACCAGCTAAGTTTTGTAAAACATCAATATCAACTTTGTATCCTAAAAGTTGAATAATATAGTCTTTTGCTTGATTAACATTTCCTTCTTTAATACTTGTCTTAAGAGTGCTCCTAACAGCAGAACTCATATTTACTTTTAATGTTTGAAACTGCTCGTTATCAATATTAAGAAGTGTTTGTATCTGATGTTCACTAAGCTCAACAGACTTAATTAAGCTCTTAGCATAGGAAATATTTTCTTCAGTAAACTCTATTTCCTCATTTGACTTCCCTAAGCCTTCTTTAATACTCATTCCGTACTTCACTACAAGGCCTAGCTCATCATAAATTTTATCTAATTTATTGAGAACTTCGGAATCTATATCTACACTAGTATATACAGGTTCAACATTTCGAGCTGCATCAGCACGATTTTTTTCGGTAGTAATAGTGTCCACAATGTTGGTCGTGGCAACAATAGTTTTTGGTGCAATTTGACCAATCTCAATTTCATATTTTTCAGGAGTAACTACTAAAGAAAAAATCATAAAAAGAACAATTATACTTAAAGAGTATAAATAATAAATTGTAGCTTTTGATGACGTCAAAAATTTAATCGCTGATTTAATTTTACTCCATAAATTGAATTGAGAGTTATCTTTCTTCACACCTACACCTCCCTGGAAAAATTTTCATATGCCTTAACAATTTTCTGAACTAATTCATTTCTAACTACATCAGCATCGCCAAGCCTTATAATGCTTATTTCTTCAACATTACTTAGAACTTGTACAGCATTATTAAGTCCAGATTGCTTTCCATATTGTAGATCGATCTGAGTTATATCACCTGTAATTACTACTTTGCTGCCATTACCCATTCTTGTTAAAAACATTTTCATTTGTTCACATGTAGTGTTCTGAGCCTCATCCAGAATAATAAAGGAATTCGATAATGTCCTTCCTCGCATATAAGCAAGTGGTGCAATTTCAACAATGTTTTTTTCAATTAAGTTCTGATAATAATCTGCTCCAACAAATTCGAACAAAGCATCAAAAAGTGGCTTAAGATAAGGATCTACTTTCTGGCTTAAATCTCCTGGCAAAAACCCAAGCTTTTCCCCAGCCTCAACAGCAGGTCTTGTAAGAACAATTTTTTCAACTTCTTTTTGTCTAAGTGCTTTAACAGCCATTGCCATTGCAAGATATGTCTTTCCAGTGCCTGCTGGACCGGTACATATAGTAAGTTGATGATTCCTTATATCATTTACATATTGTCTCTGCATAAGGGTTTTACATTTTATTGGTCTTCCATGGCTATTTGTTATAATAATCTCATTAATTATCTCATCTAAACTATCTAGTTGACCAGCGTTAGCTAAATTAATAGCATAAAGTAAAGATGACTTATCGAGTCTTTTCCCTTTGGAAATAATATCACTCAGCTTATTAAAAAATTCCACAGCATTTGAAATATTTTCTTTTTCGCCATTGATTTTGACATGAGAACCATGAACAGAAATTTTTACATCTAATCCCTTTTCAATACTGCTAAGATTTTTTTCATTTGCACCAAAAATGTTCATATATATTTCTGGAGAAAGCAGTTCAATTGTATTTTCTGTATATTGCAAATATTGCTCCTTATATAATAATACTTTAATTATACTATTAAATCTGTAAATTTGGTATTGCATTTAATTTGAGATCTGCGACAATTCCATTTTTGTATGTAAAATATCCTGCTGAGGCAATCATTGCTGCATTGTCAGTACAAAATTCCAACTGTGGCATATAGAATTGTAAATTATGTTTTGCACAAAGTTCGGACATTTTTTCTCTTAACACTGTATTAGCTGAAACTCCACCCGCTATACAAACATTAGGAATCTCATAATCAATGGCTGCTTCAATCGTTTTTTCAGCTAAAATATCTGTAATTTTACTTTCAAAACTTGCTGCATAATCTTTCAATGGAATATCCTTTCCATTTTGGCTTAATTTATGACATGAATTTATAAATGCGGTCTTAAGGCCTGAAAAACTAAAATCATACTTGTTACTTAACTTTGGAGTAGGTAATAGCAAAGCATCTTTATTACCTCCAATTGCGAGTCTACTTAAATTTGGTCCTCCAGGATAGCTGAGTCCTAATACACGTGCAGCCTTATCGAAAGCTTCTCCCGCAGCATCATCAAGTGTTCTACCTATAATTTTATATTCATTCTCTTTATGCATAATTACAATATGAGAATGTCCTCCACTAGCTATTAAGCATACAAAAGGCAGTTTTGGTTTTGTTTTAGATAAATAATTAGCATATACGTGCCCATGAATATGATTTACTGGTATAAGCGGCTTATGCAATGCATAGGATAATGCCTTCATATAAGAAACCCCTGTTAAAAGAGCTCCTACAAGTCCTGGTCCGTATGTTACAGCAAACGCATCAATATCATCAAAATTATAATTTGCTTGTTCAAGCGCCTCGTCTATTACTTTGTCACAGTATTGAACATGCTCTCTACTTGCAATTTCTGGTACTACTCCACCAAATTTCTTATGCACATCAATTTGTGATTTCACTACATTTGAAATAAGTTCTGTCCCATTCTTTACAATAGCAGAGGCAGTTTCATCACAAGATGTTTCCAAAGAGAGTATTACAATATCTTTTTTTATATCTTTATTATTTTCCATCATTCACCTTAAAAATATTATTGTTTACATTGCCATCCAAATAGATTGTAAGAAAAAAGCATGTAAAAAATGCTTCTCTGCAATAAACAATCGTATTGCTAGCAAACAATATAAAAAATATAATGAGCATAAAAATCATTATTTGTTTGTTTTCACTTTTGAAAATATTTGAATAAATTCCTTTTAAACTGTAAATAAAACAAGCTAAAGCGAAAACTCCTGCAGGCACACCAAATCCTGCAAATGTATCAATCATAGTAGAATGGCGAGAAATATCATAAGTATAAGGGTCAAGCTTAATCCCAATCCATGGAGAATTTATTATTGTATCTATTCCAGAAATATAGTATTCAAGTCGGCTAGAGTTGTCTAGCTCAACATTAAAATTGACAAGTAAGTCCCTTATTTTTAGAAGCTTATTAGAATAATCCACAAGTCCATAATCATGTAAGTAAGCAGCTAGGTTTGTAATCAAACTATCTCTGAAAATAAACAATATTATAGTTATAAAAATTCCAAATGCAAATGTGTACCATAAATTGTGTTTTATCTTTGTAATACGGCAAATAATTTTGCTTACATAATCTATTAAAAATAGGAATACAGTACAAAGAAGAATAAATAAAGCAATAAAATACCTGCTCTTATATATACTTAATGCAAATAGAACGCTTACTACTGGAGCAATGAATTTGCTTATTTTAAATTTGAGTTGAGAAAACCCAAACAAAAGTAATGCAAAAAACATGTTTAGTCCATACGTAAATCCAAACCCACCTATGCCATAGCTCATGGCACGTTTAATATATTCAGTATCGGTACTTCCATGTGCCATATATCTTAAAGTCAATCTATATCTAAAGAGCCATGTAAGGTTAATTACTGATGTAATAATGCAAGCTATAATAGTAATTATGAAAATCAAGTCCAGTAGAAATGTCTTTCTTGATTTTATGATATAGTACGAAATTAATATTGGGAAGAAAAGCATAAATGCTTGAGGGAAAAATACCAATAAGTTTTTTATTCCTATAGTATAAATCGCACTATAAAAAGCTGAGACAAATAATAAAAGTATTATTTTAATAAAATATTCTTTAATGTTGGCCTTTAAAAAGCTTTTATCCATAATTGTCGAGATAAAAAACAGCGCCATAAATAATATTGCTGCTCTGGCTCCCAGCATATTTTGTACAGAAGGCAAGAATAGCCAAATAACATACAAAATAACTGATGACATTGCGACAATGAAATAAATATTATCATTATTTAAATATTCTTTTAAATTAATATTCTTTTTCATTATAAGATTATACAATATTTTTCTTTGAATACTTTTATAAGATTATCATAGCCCATAAACTGCTCTGATGCCATTCCAATTGATTTGGCACCTTCCACGTTTTCAAGCCTATCATCTATAAATATTGATTGAGATGGTTCTAATTTAAATTTATTGATTAGAGCTTCATATATTTCTTTATCTGGCTTATTTACTTTAATATCACAACTAACAATAAATTTATCAAAATGCTCTAAGATTTTTTCTGTGTGCCTAAATTCATGGAATTTTTCACCAGTATTGCTTAGCAAAAACAGAGAGAAACCATTTTTCTTTAGTTTTGATATAAAGCTCTCTGCACCGTCAATCTCTGTAAAATACTTATGCCAATTTTCTAAAGAAAGTTTGATTTTTTTATGTAGACTTTGGGGAGTTTTTTTAATAGCAGCATCGTATATTTCTTTAAGAGTAACTACGCCCCTATCATACTCATTCCAAAGATCACACCCAAAAGTAACATCAATAATCTTTTGAATTTCATCTTTGTCGGTACTCACTTGTCTAACAATTTTTATGGGATCATAGTCTAATAGTACGCCACCCATATCAAAAATAACATTTTTAATTTTATTCATTTTCACCACACAAATACACTATTGCTTTTGCAATAATTTTTGTATTCTTTATTAAATTGTCGATACTGCATTTTTCATTAGCTTGATGTGCCAATTCCTGCTCATCTGGGAAGATACTTCCAAATGCTACTCCTTCTTCTAGAATTTTTGCATAGGTTCCTCCACCTATTGCTATTGGAGGAGTGTTATCGCCAGTCTCCTCTCTATAAGCTTTTAATAGCTTTTGTACGAGTTCGGAGCTTTCTGGGACATGATGTGGTGAAGTATGACTAAATAATGCACAATCAAATCCATATTGTTTTAGTGAAAAAGAAATTGTATTAAAAAGAGACTTGTAATCAATCAGTATTGGGAATCTAATATCAAATGTAGCTTCTACACGATCCTCATCAATTCTAATTATACCCATGTTGAGAGTTAACTCACCACTTATGGCATCGCTACATTTTACACCCAATGAACGACCATCGCTTTCGGTTCCAACAAGATCTGCAAGTCCTTTAACTGCTCCTTGTACTCCTAATTTTGATAATAATTTTAGCATAATACCTATGGCGTTTTTTGTGCCTTCTGGCATTGCTGCATGACCAGGTATTCCAACAACTTCAATATTAACCATACCACCATCTAGGCTAGATGATACATTACAATCAAGCTCTTTAGCATATTTGTTTACAAGATCCAATGTTTTTTGATCCCCTAAAATTGTAGCTTTACATTTACCTGGAATTACATTGCTTCTTTCTCCAGTATAAAGCTTTACTATTTGGACTCCATCTTTAGATGGTTTAGCCTTAACATCAATTCTAATAATGCCTTTTTCAGTATTTATTACAGGGAAATTTGCATCCGGGCTAAATCCACTTTTGGGTATATCACAGTGTTCCTTGTAATACTCCATGCATTCCCAGCCACTCTCTTCATCAGTACCTAGGATTAATCTTACTTCCCTATTCAAATTTATTCCGGCTTCTTTTACAGCTTTCATTGCATATAGAGCAGCAACTGCTGGTCCCTTATCATCTTGGGTCCCTCTACCATACATAAATCCATTTTCAATTTCAGCGCCAAATGGATCTTTTTCCCAATTATCACCTGTCGGAACTACATCTATATGAGCCAATATTGCCAATGGGTCTGCATCGATTTTTCCCATTCTTGCATCACAAGCATATCCATCAAAATTGCGTACATTAAATCCCATGCTTTTACAGTCCTGAACTGCTTTGTTAAGCATATTGTTTATTTCTATTCCCATAGGGGCTCCATCTGCAGGTTCACTTTTAACGCTTGGTATTTTGATCCATTCTGATAAAGTAGTGAGCATCTCATCTTTATTTTGATCGATAATTTCAAATATTTTATTTAAACTCATAATATATTCTCCTTTATTCCAATGATTCTTTTAGTCTATTTATACCTTCTATTAACTGTTTATGAGGACAAGCAAAGTTTATTCTTAAAAATTTATCTCCTAAGTCTTTTGAAAAGAATGTTCCTGGAGTAAATATCACTCCATGCTTTTCAGTTCTTTCAATAAGTTCTTCAGTTGAATAGTTATATTGTCTTAGATCTGCCCAAGCCAAATATGTAGCTTCGATAGGACTTAATTTTATGTTTTTAATTTTGGATAATTCTGTCTTTAAAATTTCCCTAGATGTATCAAGATATTCAATTAAGCCTTTTAACCATTTATCCCCATATGTATAGCAGGCAATTGCTGATTCTAATCCGAAAATATTACCTGATTCAACTCCACATCTTTCCTTCTCTTTTTTTATTTTTTCTAGGAATTGTGAATTTTTAGAAACCATCATTGAAAATTTCATTCCCGCAACGTTGAAAGTTTTACTTGGAGCATATAGGACAATAAGATTATCATAATTTACTTTTTTTACTATATTCAACATACTTACGAATTTATTGGGTTTATATATGAAATCAGCATGTATCTCATCACTTACAACGACCACGTCATATTTTTTTGCTAGTTCAAGCAGTCTTGTGAGTTCATCCTCATTCCAGAATCTAGATACAGGGTTGTGCGGATTACACAAAAGCATTAATTTTGCACCATTTTTGAATAAGCTTTCCAAGTTTTCCAAATCCATACTATATCTATTGTTCTCATCTGGAATAAGTCTATTTTCTAAGACTATTCTATCATTAAGTTCAATAGATGATCTAAATGGACCATAGACAGGTGTTTGAATAATTACTTTATCGCCAACATTGCTGATGGATCGTACTGCCAACTTAATTCCTGTAACTACTGAGGGCATTAAAATAGTTTCATCTGAATGTATGTCAACATCATGATGCCTTTTATAATAGTCAATGAATGCATTCATGCCTTCGTCAGAAAAAAAAGTATAACCATAGCTTGCGTGAGAGGCTCTTTTTTGTAATGCTTCAGAAACTTCAATAGGAGACCTGAAATCCATATCGGCAACCCAAAGAGGAACTATGTCCTTTGTTCCAAGCCTTTTGGATGTCGTTTCCCATTTTATATTATTTGTTCCGTACCTATCCAAGTAAAAATCAAAAAACTCATCATTGTATGTCATTGTATTTTCTCCTCACATTTTAGAACTCTATATCCAGACTTAATTTCTAAAGTATCAACTATTTTAAATAACTTTTTTAAGTACTCTACAGCACTTTTTGCTCCTTGCTTAGTTCGAATAACAATAAACATTGTTCCCTTATCTTTTAAAGCAATTTGAAGTTCAAAAAACAGTCTATAAACAACTGTCTTACCTGCCCTAATTGGGGGATTAATGATTGCATAATCAAAATCTTTAATATGTGCAGTATTACCATCTGACTGAATAAAATTTACATCTACCTTGTTTTTAATAGCATTATACTTTGCCAGTTCTATTGCTCTGCTATTTATATCTATACCATAAACATCTATATTAGGGTAAATTGATTTGAGTACAATTGATATTACCCCATATCCACACCCCATATCTATTATTTTACCATGTAGTTCTGGCAATGTGTTTAATAAAATAGTAGTTCCTTTGTCTATTTCGTTTTTTGAGAAAACTCCACTGTCAGTTCTAAATTCAAAATTATTATTGTTGAATGTAAAGAATAAATTATTTATATCATGTTCACTTTTTGGTGATTCTGAGTAGTAATGATCAGTCATTTTTTCTCCAAATTACAGCATTCATACAAATTATTAATTTCATCAAGTGTTAACTCTCTATATTTGCCAACTGGTATATCAAGGTGAAGAGGTCCAAATGTTGTTCTTTTTAATTCTATTACATTGGCTCCTACTGCCTCAAACATTCTTTTTACCTGATGAAATTTACCTTCACATATTTCAAGCTTATATGTATTATTTTCCATATAAACAATTCTTGCTGGCTTAGTAACTATATCTCCTATATCAATTCCATATTTAAACTTTTTTAATTCATTGCCGTTTAATATTTTATCAGTTTTAGCCATATATGTCTTGTATACTTCCCTTTTTGGTGAAAGTAGTCTATAGGCTAATTTGCCATCATTAGTAAAAAGCAATAGTCCCACTGTATCAATGTCGAGTCTTCCAACAGGCATGATTTTTAATTTTACAAAAGAAGGAGGAAGCAAATCAAAAATAGTTTTATGAATATTGTCTGCTGTAGCTGTGACACAGCCTTCTGGCTTATTTATCATGAAATAATAATATTTATTTCCATAATCTATTTTTTTACCATTATGTATCACTTCATCGCTCGAATTGATCTTATAGCCAATATCTTTATTTACAATTCCATTTACAAAGATATTTCCAGTGCTGATTAATATTCTTGATTCTTTACGAGTGCATCCAAGCCTATCTGCAAGAAACTTATCTAGTCTTAGATCTTTCATTTTCTCTAATATACCTACAATGAGAAGCAAACGAAGCGTCAATAAATCTTCTTAAAGGTAAAACAATTGTGTACCACAATCCCATAAATCCCATCACAGGAAAAACAAAGCGTTTTCTAGTAATGCTTGGAATGAACCTAATAATATTGTCCGTTTGAGTATATACCTCATGAATTGAAGAAAATAGAATATATAATATTGGAATAAGCAGCAAAATATTTACTAAGAAAACTAAGAACTGTTTTAATCTCATTCCAGCGAGACAACGTCTTAGTTCAGCTTTTGGAACTGCTGAATAATATATAGGTCCCATTCTAAGATAGCGTATTCCACATTGTCTAGCAATTCCAATACATATTATTAGTATAGTAATAATAAAAGCATACATAATGGCCATACTTCCTTCGGCTATCCCTGCAGAGCTCCCATATATAGATTCACCTATCTTACGAATAAATAATGCCATTGTTCTAAAGTCAGTTCCACCACTATAATAATAATAGAAAACTCCGGATAGAATAATAAACGGAATTCCCCATAGTATTACTGAAATAAGCTGTGAAAATGAAAAACTTAGATTTTCTAAAATACTTTTAGAGCATAAGCTCTCTTTTATAGAAAACTTTTCGTTTCTACTTGCTTTTTCTATGCTCTGAGCAAATGAAGGCCTCAATATTGAAGCTACAATAATATATAAGCAAATAGAAACTATGTATGAATTTCCTCTATAAATTAAAAAAGGAACAAAGCAAATGCATCTTATAAGCAAGTGTATAATGCCTGCAGCCAATACTATTAAATATTGTTTAACAAGCGCCATAAAGCTTTGCTTAAAAGGTCTAGCTAGTAAACTATTTCCCTGCAAAATCATTTTCCTCCAAGTCGTATAAATCTCGAGTATCAATATAGTATTTATTCATATCACTATTATCTATAAATACCTTTACTTGCTTTTGAATGATATCTTTCTTAATTGGCAACCAGATATTATCAGAATCAAATGTAATATTTTTATTTCCATCGTTATATTCACATTTTATAAAAATTGGGCTCCTAGTACCGAATCGAAGTCCGAAATTATTTTGTATATCTTTAATATTGGCATAAATGAAATTATTTTCTAATATAAGATTATAAATTTCATTTTTCCGATAATTTAATCTTCTCACAGCCATAAATGCTGAAACAAGCAAAGCAATACCCATTAAAAATAAAAATATTGATAAATAATATGGTTTTAAAGAAATTCTGATAGATGTATTATCTAGTTTATTATAAAAAATATCTATTGTATCGCCTTTTTTCTTATTATTCACTGATGTGTTTAAGCTAATGTTGTTATACTGTTTTCCAGATACTGTATAATTAACTAGGGTATCATAATATTCTTTACCATTTTTATCTTTTAAAATTGCAATATTACTGATTATTGCTTCAGTTCTTTGTGCATTAGAATTAAAGTTAAAAGCATTATAAAACGTAGAAAAGGATACTCCAATAACAACAATTGATACTATCAAAAAAATTGTACCAAAAATTTTCATTGGGTTTTTTTCTTGATTTATATCCAAATTCCCCACTCCTTTACATATGAATAATAGCACAAATAGGCACATTATACAATATAGATGAATTTATGGCATAAAAAAACAGCGTGGTTCTCACGCTGTTTTTTTATTGTTTTTGATATTTTTCATATATTTCAAGATATTTATTTGCGCTATTATCCCAACTGAAATCTGTATTCATTCCTCTTTTGCGAAGTTTAGTAAAAATAGGTCTTCTTTCTTTATAATAATATACTGCTCTTGCTATTGTATTCAGCATATCATGAGCATTATAGTTAAAGAATGTGAAACCATTGCCTTCATCATTATACTCATTATAACTTAATACTGTGTCTCTGAGCCCTCCTGTTTCTCTTACAATAGGAACTGTTCCATAACGCATACTCATCATTTGGGATAAACCACACGGTTCAAACTGTGATGGCATTAAGAACATGTCACTAGCTGCATAGATCTTATGAGCAAGTTCATTATTCATCTCAAATCTTGCTACAACTCTTCCTGGATAATTTTGCTCTGCCCAAGAAAATAGATTTACATATCTTGATTCTCCCATTCCCAATACAACTAGTTGTATGCCTAAATTCATAATCTCTGATATTACTCTATCTACAAGATCTAGTCCTTTCTGATTGCTAAGCCTTGTTATCATAGCTATCATAGGAATTTTACTATCTACTGTTAAACCAAGTTCTTTTTGTAGAGCAGTTTTACATTTAGTTTTCCCCGATATACTCTTTGATGAAAAATGATAAGGAATATTTGGATCTGTTGAAGGATTATATATATCCATGTCAATTCCATTTACAACACCAAACAAGTCATTTCGTCTTGCTCTGAGCAATGGATCCATATGCTCTCCATAGTATGCAGTTGTTATTTCGTCTGAATAACTGTTGCTTACTGTGGTAATAGCATCAGAGTATACTAAACCAGCTTTCATGAAATTTGCAGTTCCATAAGATTCAAGTTTATCACTTGTAAAAAGACTGTCGCCAAGTCCTAGTACATCCTGTACATCTTTTATAGCAAATATTCCTTGATACTGAAGATTGTGAATAGTATAAATTGTAGCAATTTGTGAATAAAAAGGTAAGAATTCATATTGTATCTTAAGCAATGCAGGTACATATCCTGTTTGCCAGTCATGAGCATGAATAATATCAGGCTTAAAATCAATGAGTGGCAAAGCATTTAATATTGCTCTGCAGAAGAATCCAAATCTCTCATATTCATCTCCACCTAGTCCATATATATATGGTCTTGAAAAATAATACTTGTTATCTACAAAGTAATAAATTACTCCATCTTTCTCTAGTTTTTCAATGCCACAATACTGTTTACGCCAACCTAGGTCAACCTCAAAATCTATAACATGTTCAAGCTGCTTAATCCATTCCTCGTTTATTGTGCTATACAATGGTAGCATAACACGTACATCATGTCCCTTCTTGCTCAAAACTGGAGCTAGTGATCCAACAACATCGGCCAAGCCTCCTGTTTTGCAAAAAGGAACACATTCGCTTGCAGTAAATAATATTTTCACTGATCTTCCTCCTTTATACAATCATTCGTTTAGCTATTACAATTGGATAGCTTTTTGGGCCAATAAGACGTCCATATGCTTTGATTACTGCTTGTTTATCCAAAATACAATTTTCAAGTGTTACTCCTTTTTCAACGTGTGCGTCTTGCATAATTACGCAGTTCTTAATATCGCACCCCTCGTCTATAACTACGCCACGGAATAAAACAGAATTTTCTACATTTCCCTTTACAATTACTCCATCAGCAACTAGCGAATTCTGTGTTTTAGCATCTTGAAAATACCTTGCTGGCATTTCATCACGCACTTTTGTATATACAGTGCTCTCACCTCTAAAAAGTTCGTTGCGATTGTTTTTATCAAGTAATGCCATATTTGCATCAAAGTATGCTGTGATAGAATCAATAAGATAAGGCTTCTTTGTAAATTCATATCCCATGACTTTAATTTTCTGTTCTATAACAGCTCTTTGTAGAACATCTGTCACGAAGTTATGATAGCCTCTTGAAGTAGCTTGTGTAACCAAATCCACGAGAAGTGTTCTCTTCATTAGATATAATTCCATAGAAGTATTTTCAAAGCTAGGATTACTTGGGCAATATTCTATTTCTTTTACTATTCCATTTTCATCAAGATTTAGATAAGAACCACTACCATTGCGACGTACGCTCTGGTCTTTAGTATAAAGTATACTTATATCAGCTTCGTTTTTTACATGCGACTTGAAGAAATTATTTAACCTATCATTAAATATGATTAGGCTATTGCATACTATAACATATTCCTGTTTTGACCTACGAAGATAGCTCATGTTAGCCTTTAATGCGTCCAAAATCCCAAGATAAACACCAACATTATCTCTTGATAAATAAGGTGGTAAAATAAATAATCCATCATTTTTTCCATGCAGGTCATACTCTTTTCCAGAACCCAAATGATCCATAAGACTATGATAATTCTTTTGCATGATTACGCCAACATTGTTCATGTTACTGTTTACCATGCTACTAATAATAAAGTCAATTATTCTATATCTTCCAGCGATAGGTAAAGCTGCAATAGCACGAGAAATTGTAAGTTCTCTCAACAATTCATCTTTTTCGCCGGTATATATTACACCCATTACATTTTTCATATGCTTGTTATCTCCTTGCTTATTTGTACTGTATGCCGGCGGATATTTTTTCGCCTGATTTAACTACAGCTCCGTTCCCTATAACTACAATATTTCCTGTTTCTTCTCCAACAAACGCTCCAGGCTGTATTACACAATTTTCACTAAGAATCGCTCTTCTAATGACAGCTCCTCTGCCTATCTTTGCACCTGGCATAACTACACTGTCTATTACGCTTGCGCCTTCTTCTACATTAATACCAGCGAATAAAACCGAATGTTCAACTTTGCCATAAACTTCGCATCCTTCGGTGATAAGGCTGTTTTTTACACTTGCTCCTTCAGCTATATAGTGAGGAGGCATTGATGGGTTTCTAGAATAAATTCTCCACTTTGTATCACAAAGATCAATCGGCATTTCATCAGCTAGTAGATCCATATTTGCTTCCCACAAGCTCTCAATAGTTCCGACATCTTTCCAATAGCTATTAAAGTCATATGCAAAAAGCTTTTCCTTTGCATCTAGCATCTTTGGAATAATATTTTTCCCAAAGTCATTTGAACTATTTGGATCAGCTTCATCTTCTGTGAGGTATTTTTCCAATTTATTCCAGGTAAATACATATACTCCCATTGATGCTTTATTGCTTTTAGGTTTAGCTGGTTTTTCTTGAAATTCAATAATTTCGTTTTTATCATTTGTAAACATAAGTCCAAAGCGGCTTGCATCTTCCCACGGAACTTCTCTTACAGCAATAGTGCAATCTGCTTCGCTATCCTGATGGAATCTTATCATCTCACTATAATCCATCTTATATATATGATCTCCGCTAAGAATAAGAACATATTCTGGATTATATTGTCTAATAAAATCTAAATTTTGGTATATTGCATTAGCTGTACCTTTATACCATTCTCCACTCTTTGCCTTCATGTATGGGGGTAACACAAACACACCACCATTTGAAAGGTCAAGATCCCAGGGTGAGCCACTTCCTATATAAGAATTAAGCTCTAATGGTTTATATTGTGTTAAAACTCCTACAACATCAATTCCACTATTAGTACAATTACTAAGTGGAAAATCTATAATTCTATATTTTCCTCCGAATGGAACAGCAGGTTTTGCTACACTCTCAGTAAGTATACCAAGTCTGCTTCCTTGACCTCCTGCTAAAAGCATTGCAACGCAATCTTTCTTTCTTAACATGGTGTTTACTCCTTTATTGATTCTTTATATGTAGATTTTTTTATTTGTTTTTTATTCTGTTCATCTTCATGATATATTTTATCATATTTAAAGTAAATACATGACATTGGTGGCACACAAATATTTACACTATAAGGTAAACCATTAAATAACTCATGAACTGCTGTCAACTCATAAGCATTGTATTGGTTTGATCCACCATATTTTTGCAAATCGCTGTTAAAAATCTCTTTTATTTTGCCATCACTAGGCAATCCTATTTTATAAATAGGATGAAAAACTGGAGTGAAATTAGCAACAACAATAATTGTATTACCTTCTTTATCGCTTCTTGTAAAGGCAAAAACGCTATTATCACTATCGTTTGCTGTAAGCCATTGGAAACCGTCCCAAGAGTCTTCAACTTCATAAAATGGCTTATGATCTTTGTAAAAGTGATTTAAATCACGAACATATTCTTGCACTTGAGGATGTCTATCATAAACAAGCAAGAACCAGTCTAATTGATCATCAAATTTCCATTCAATAAAATGGGCAAATTCCCCTCCCATGAACAAAAGTTTCTTGCCAGGATGAGCCATTGTAAATCCGTATAGAGCTCTTAGACCTGCAAATTTGTTCCATAGATCTCCTGGATTTTTGTCTAGAAGTGAATGTTTGCCATGAACCACTTCATCATGCGAGAAAGGCAATATATAATTCTCACTAAAAGCATAAAATAAAGAAAATGTAAGTTTATCGTGATGGTATTTCCTGTATACTGGATCAAGCTTTATATACGAAAGAATATCGTTCATCCATCCCATGTTCCACTTGAATCCAAATCCAAGTCCCCCCATATATGATGGTTTTGTAACTAAAGGATAAGCACTCGATTCTTCAGCTATCATCATTATGCCAGGAAAGTCCCTATATACAACTTCATTAAGCATTCTAAGGAAATTAATTGCATCAAGATTTTCACGACCACCAAATGGGTTTGGTATCCATTCTCCATCTTCTCTGCAAAAGTCGTAATAAAGCATACTACTTATCGCATCACATCTTATGCCATCTGCATGAAAATATTCATACCAAAAACAAGCATTACTAAGTAAAAAGCTACAAACTTCTCCTCTAGCTAAATCAAACATATGAGTTCCCCATTGAGGCATATCTCCTCGTCTTGGGTCGGGATGTTCATATAATGCAGTGCCATCGAATCTTCGCAAAGCAAAAGCATCCCTTGGAAAATGTGCAGGCACCCAATCTAATATTACTCCAATATCAGCTTGGTGAAATGCATCAATTAAAGCCATGAGATCCTTCGGAGTTCCAAATCGTGATGTAGCAGCGAAAAATCCACTAACCTGATAACCCCATGACATATCCAATGGATGCTCCATTACTGGCAAAAGTTCTACATGTGTATAACCCATTTGTGAAACATAAGGAACGAGTTCTTTTACCAATTCTGTATACGAAAGCATAGATCCGTCTTCATGACGTTTCCACGAACCTAGATGTACCTCATAGATATTTACTGGACTAATATAAGGATTAAATTTTGAACGTTTCTCCATCCACACAGAATCATTCCAATTATATCCATCAAGATTATAAGTTCGACTTGAAGTATCTGGTCTCAGCTCTGCATAAAAAGCATAAGGATCTGCCTTGAATAGCAACTCGCCATCCTTTGTTGTAATTGCATACTTGTATGCAAAGCCTTCACCAATCTCAGAAAAAGGAACTCTAATCTCCCATATCCCATCATACTGTTTCTGTAATGGCTTATCTTCAGGATCCCATTTGTTAAAATGGCCCACTAACGAAACCTTTTCAGCATTAGGTGCCCATACAGCAAAATGCCACATATCAACACCATTCTGAACAACAGGATGTGCACCAAGCATAGAATATGCATGTCTGTTTTTGCCACTGTGAAAGCTATCACGATCTACAGATGTAGGAGCCACATATTTCATAATTTAAGCACCTCTCTTTTGAAATAGCTTTTATCTTTATAACTTGATTTTAACACAAAGCATAAACACATTCAACTCTTTTGTAAAAAAAAGATTTAATAGATATAATTTACTACAAAAATAAAAATAAAAATATCAATATATTGTTTTTGAATTTATAAAATAACTGTAAAAAATGACTATTTCATTATGTTTTTATAAATATTGACAAAAATATCAAATAAAGATATTATATGATAGAACCAAAAAGCGGACTTGCGGGTGTAGCTCAATGGTAGAGCTCCGGCTTCCCAAGCCGATTACGTGGGTTCGATTCCCATCACCCGCTCCAGACCGCGATTGGTTTAGTGCTTAGCACTCAGATAATTATTTGTTTATAGGAGGAGAAGATCCAATGGCAAAGCAAAAGTTTGAGAGAACGAAACCACACGTAAATATTGGAACGATTGGACACGTAGACCACGGTAAGACAACCCTTACAGCAGCGATCACAATGGTATTAGCATCAGGC